>JALYZG010000104.1 GCA_030948965.1 Candidatus Dormiibacterota bacterium
GGCGCTCAAACGCGAGCTCCCGCCGCGCACCGCCGCGCAGGTGACCCAGATCATCCGCACCGTTGAAGGCTCAGGGCCCTCGGAGCGCACCGTGCAGCGGCACTTCGCACGCCTCGGGCTGAACACCCGCCCCGACGGGTCGCCGCCTGAGGCCTTCGGCCGCTTCGAGGCCGCCGCGCCGGGCGATCTGTGGACCGGCGACGCCTTGCATGGCCCGGTGATCGCTGGCCGTAAGACCTACCTCTTTGCCTTCATCGACGACCACAGCCGCGCCCTCGTCGGCTATCGGTGGGGGTTGTCGGAGGACACGGTGCGCCTCGAGGCGGCGTTTCGTTCAGCGCTCGCGTCGCGCGGCGTGCCCCGCCGGTGCTACGTCGATAACGGCTCCGCGTACATCTCAAAGCAGCTGCTGCGGGCGTGCGCCAGCCTCGGCGTGCGTCTCGTGCACAGTCGCCCCGGTCGGCCTGAAGGCCGAGGGAAAATCGAAAGGGTCTTCGAGACGGTGCGCATCCAGTTCCTCGTCGAGGTCCAGGCGCGGCCGCCTCAGGACCTGGCCGAGCTCAACCGGCTGTTCAGCGCGTGGGTCGAGACCGTCTATCACCGACGTCGCCACACAGAGACCGGCGAGGCGCCCATCGACCGGCTGCTCGCCGCCGGGCCGCCGGCGCTTCCGACCCCCGCGGCACTGCATGAGGCGTTCTTGTGGTCCGAGACGCGCACGGTGACCAAGACGGCGACGATCTCTTTGCACGGCAACGCCTTTGAGGTCGACGCGGCGCTGGCCGGATCGCGTGTGGAGGTCGTCTTCGATCTGTTACGCGGAATTCCGCGTAAAGGGTCCTATGTCCCGCCGCGGATTATGCGACCGGAGCCGTATCGGGCCTGGTCAAGGTGTTTGTCGGCATGAGGGTCGGAACATAATTCGACGGTCGTGATGGAGGCTTCCGGGACCTGGGAGGAGCCCGGGCAGGAGGTGAACCATGACGAATGATGCGAGTCGGGTCCGCGTGAGCGGACCGTTGGCGGTGCATGCTGTCGGCTTCGGTGAGGAGCTGACCCGGCGGGGCTACCCAGCGGAGCGGGCTGCCCGGCACGTGCAGCTGTTGGCCGGTTTGAGCCGCTGGCTGCAGGCAGAGGGGTTGACCGCCGATGACCTGACCGTTGAGCGGGTGGCCGAGTTCCTCGAGGCGAGGCGCGCCGAGGGCTACGCGGAGGTGCCCACCGTCGGGTGGGTGATCACGCTTCTCGGTTACCTACCTGCTCTGCATGTCGCTCCGATGGCTCCGGTTGCGGACACCGTGGCGGATGCTGTCGTCGAGGAGTACCGCCGTTGGTTGATCCACCAGCGAGGCTTGGCGGCAGCAACTGTCCGTGGCTATGTAGACGCGGCCAGGTCGTTCTTGTCCCACCTGGATCGGCCCGAGGGGCTGGACCTGTCGGGCTTGACCGCCGCAGAGGTGACCGCCTACGTCGTCGGTGAGTGCCGTCGGCGACGTGTCGGCTCAGCCAAGGTGATGGTCACGGCGCTTCGGTCTCTGCTGCGCTTCATGTCCCTGGAGGGATACACACACCGTCCGCTGGCCGGGGCGGTGCCGGCTGCCTCCGGCATGGGTGGGGGCTTCCTGCCGCGGGGCCTGACGCCTGAGGTGGTGGTATCGCTGCTTGGGAGCTGCGACTCGTGCACGGCGGTCGGCAGGCGGGACTTGGCGATCCTCACCGTGTTGTCTCGTCTGGGTCTTCGGGCCGGGGAGGTGGCCGGGCTGGACCTCGATGACGTCGATTGGCATCACGGCGAGCTGGTGGTCTGCGGCAAGGGGGCTCGCCGGGATGGCCTCCCCTTGCCCATCGACGTGGGCGAGGCGGTAGTCGCATACCTGGCTGAGGGTCGCCCTCGGGTCGAGTCCCGCGCGATGTTCCTCCGGGTGCACGCCCCGATCACCGCGATGACGGCGTCGAATGTGACCGAGATCGTCCGGCGCGCCTGCAGGAGGGCTGGCGTCCCTGTAGTCGGCGCCCACCGATTGCGTCACAGCGCCGCCACGGCGATGCTGCGAGGCGGCGCCTCTTTGGCCGAGATCGGCCAGGTCCTCCGCCAGTCGCGTGCAGCCACGACGGCGGTGTACGCCAAGGTCGACCGAACGGCGCTGCGGTCATTGGCCCAGCCCTGGCCGGGGGCGGCGGCATGACCGGCCTGCGTGAAGCGGTCGACGACTATCTCGCGGTCCGCCGAGGTCTTGGCTTCAAGCTCCGCGACTACCCCTGGATGCTGGGCGACTTCGTGACCTATCTGGAAGCCGCCGGCGCCTCGACGGTGACCGCGGAGCGGGCCCTGGCCTGGGCGCTCCGGCCTGGAGACGGCGCCCATCCCTCCTACCTGAGCAAGCGGCTCTCGGTGGTGCGCGGCTTCGCCCAACACCTCCAAGCCTTCGACCCGGCAACGGAGGTGCCCTCGGCCGACCTGCTGCCGTGGCAACAGTGTCGGGCCACCCCATACCTGTACTCCGACGCCGACATCGCCGCCTTGATGGCGGCCGCCCGGGCGCTCACCCCCAGACTTCGGGCCGCCACCTACGAGACCATGATCGGGCTGTTGAAGGTGACCGGAGCACGAATTGGCGAGCTGATCCGCCTCGACCGAGGAGACGTCGACTGGGACGAGGGAGTTCTCGTCATTACCTACACGAAGTTCAACAAGCACCGAGAGCTGCCGTTGGACCCCAGCACCATCGAGGCCCTCAAGGCCTACGCCCATCAGCGCGATGCGCTATGCGCCAAGCCGAAGACGCCGAGCTTCTTCGTGTCCACCACCGGCCACCGCTTGGTGTATGTCACCGTCCAGCAGGTCTTTGCTCGCCTGGCCAGGGACGCCGGTCTCCGGCCACGCTCGCAACGCTGCCGGCCTCGCCTGCACGACGTGAGGCACACTTTTGCCAGCAACACTCTGCTCGGCTGGTATCGAGCCGGAGTCGACGTCGAGGCACACCTCCCGCTGCTGTCGACCTATATGGGTCATGCCAACCCGTCCCACACGTTCTGGTACTTGTCGGCCGTCCCCGAACTGCTGTCGTTGGCCGCCGAACGGCAGGAGCGGACCGCGAGGAGGTGGGCATGAGCGCTCTTGCCCCCACGCTCGAGGCGTTCTTCACCGAGCGGCTCATCGGCCAGCGGCAGGCCAGCCCCAACACCGTGGCCGCCTACCGGGACGCGTGGCGGCTCCTACTCCGCTTCGCTCAGGCCCGAACAGGCAAGGAGCCCAGCCAGCTCGACTTGGCCGACCTCGACGCTTCGCTCGTGGCGAGCTTCCTCGACCACCTCGAGCAGCAACGCCGCAACAGCGTCCGCACCCGCAACGCCCGACTCGCAGCCATCCGCTCGTTCTTCCGCTACGCAGCATTCCGTCACCCGGAGCACGCCGCGCTGATCGCTCGCGTACTGGACATCCCGGCCAAGCGCTGCGAGCGCAAGGAAGTCGCCTACCTGAACGAAGACGAGATCGACGCAGTGATCGCCGCGCCAGACCGTGCAACCTGGTGGGGCCGGCGGGACCACGCCCTCATGGACGTCGCCGTGCAGACCGGCCTGCGAGTCTCAGAGCTCACCGGCTTGCGCAACAGCGACGTCGAGTTGGGAACCGGTGCCCACGTCCGCTGTCGGGGCAAGGGCCGCAAGGAGAGGGCCACGCCCTTGGCCAAGGAGACCGTCACGGTCCTGCGGAGCTGGATGCACGAGCAGAGCGGTGGCCACGACGATCCTTTGTTCCCCAGCCGCCGGGGCACCCCTCTCAGTCGAAGCGCCGTGGAACGCCTCGTCGCCAAACACGTCACCGCGGCCGCGCAACCCTGCCCGTCCCTGCGAACCAAGCACACGACGCCACACACCCTTCGGCACAGCTGCGCGATGGAGCTACTGCGGTCGGGGGTCGACTCCGCGGTCATCGCTCTATGGCTCGGTCACGAGCAGGTCGAGACCACCACCCGGATCTACATCCACGCCGACCTATCAATCAAAGAACGAGCCCTCGCCCGCACCCGACCACGGCACACCGAGGCCGGCCGCTACCGGCCACCCGACCGCCTGCTCGCCTTCCTCGACAACCTCTGAACTCGAGGATTATGCAGCCCGAACGAGGCCGAAACGGCTGCTCCCTCCGCTGCCGAGCGTCACCGCCGTCATAATCCGCGGCGGGACATAGGA
>JALYZG010000039.1 GCA_030948965.1 Candidatus Dormiibacterota bacterium
GTGGCGGCGAACGTGGCCGAGAAGACGCCGATCGCGACCGTGAACGTGAGCAGCAGAGCCAGCGGGACATGCTCCGCGGAGCGGCTCAGCTGCCAGGCGGCGAGGCTGTCGCCGACGGTGCCGCCGACCCTCCTGGCCACCGCCGCCGCGAGCGGCAGCAGGCGCAGGGACGCCACCGCGAGAAGAGCCAGGGCGGCTGCGGGCAGAAGCAGGGTGGCGAGGCTCTGGGATTCGCCCGGGGCGGGTGGGAGCAGGCGCGCCCCGGCCAGGAGGGGCAGCGCCAGGAGCGCGAGGAGGAGGTCGAGCCGGCCCCGCCGCCACCACGGGCTGGCGGCCGCGCGGGAGGCGTCCCGGCGGACGCCGAGCACGTCTCGTCCCGCCCCGGCGGCGGCCACCACGGCCAGGACCAGCACGACCGCCCCCAGCGTCAACCCGAGCGGGGGGCCGAGACCGGCCAGGTCCGAGCCCACCAGCCCGGTGGCTGAGCGGCCGTACACGACCCGGGCAGCGGCGGCTGTGGCCACGCCGGCGGCAGCCAGACCGATCGGCAGCGCGACCGCCGCCAGGAGGCCGAACTGGATCGCGGCCAGCGCCCAGACCCGAAATCGGGACCAGCCTCGCGCCCGGAGCACTGCCAGGGAGCCGGCCTGGCTGCGGAGATGCTGGGCGGCGGCGAGGATCACCGCGTAGAGGGCGATCAGCAGGAGCGCCGCCGCGACCAGGTCGATCGTTCCGGCCGCAGCCTGCTGGCGCTGGAGCAGGTCCCGGAGCGCCGCGTCCAGGCCGGTCGAGAAGAAACCGTTGCGCTGCACCTCGAAGTAGCCACGAAGCCGGTTCACGCTCTCCACCACGCCGGCCGCGCTCCGCGGGGTGATGCCGCTGACGTCGGGCAGGAAGTAGCGACCGGCGTTTGGCGCCGTCCGGAAGACGCCGCCGGCGAACGAGAAGAAGTCCCGCTCGCCGATCATCGCCGTCAGGCCCGGCACATCCTGGCCCCAGTAGGGATCGGTCGCGTTAGCCGGCGTCCACACGGCGGCGACCCTGATGCAGGGTCCAGGCCGCTGCACGGCGCCGCGGAGGAGCGCGGGCGGGATGCCCGGGAAGCAGACCTCGGTTCCGACCTTCCACTCGAACGTCTTCGCCGCGTCGGCCGTGATGGCGGCGGGCAGGTCGGCGCCAGCCGGCGCCGGCTCGTCGGCAGGCATCGCCCCGCTCAGCACGCGCACGTGCCGGGCGAGGTCGCGGTACGTGGCCACCACCGGGGTCGGGTCGCCCGCATCGGGATGGATCGGAACCCCGTCCACCTGGCTGTAGGGCATGGGCCCGAACTCGGCGAAGCTCGCGCCCGGCACGGCCGAGGCCCCGAGCTCGCCACGGACCCGCTCCGTGGCCGCCACCTGGAAGGAGTCGAACTGCGCTGGGCCCGTGACCGCGAACTGCTCCACGGTGATGAAGCGCTTGGCGCCGAGGCCGGCCACGGTGGACCGGAGGCCGACCTCGGCCGCCTCGGCCTGAACCAACGGTACTGTGGCAGCGAGGGCGATGGCGGCCGCCAACCCGACGACGAGGGCGACGGACTGGACCCGCTGCCGGTCGAGGCGAGCGAGCCCGAGGCGGAGCAGCCCCAGGCGGTGGATCAAGCCCCGGAGAAGGCCTCGCGAAGGGCGGCCGCGATCTCGTCCACCAGGTCTGCCGAGCGCTCGATCATGGCGCGCAAGCGGATGAAGCCGTGGATCAGGCCATCGTACTCCGAGAGTTTCACCGTGACGCCGGCGCCGCGAAGGCGCTCGGCGTAGGTGACGCCCTCGTCGTGGAGGACGTCGTGCTCGGCCACCGCGACCAGCGCTGGCGCCACCCCGGCCAGCGACTCCGTCCGCAGTGGCGAGGCCTCTGGCGAGCTGCCGTCCTGGCCACCCAGGTAGTGGGTCCAGTACGCCTGCATGCTCTCGCGCGTCAGGCCGAAGCCGTCGGCCTTGGCCACGTACGAGGCAGTGTCGAGATCGTGGTCGAGGACTGGGTAGATCAGCACCTGCAGGGCGAGGGGGAGGCCGGCGTCGCGGGCTCGGAGGGCGACGACCGCGGCCAGGTTGCCGCCCGCGGAGTCGCCTCCGACGGCCACCGTCGGGGCCTCCGCCACGGCCCAGCGGGTCACTGTCCAGGCGTCCTCGACCGCGGCCGGGAAACGGTGCTCCGGGGCCAGGCGGTACCCGACCGAGGCCACGCGGCAGTGGGCGGCGGCGGCCACCGCCCGGCAGGGCCCGTCGGCCGTCTCGATCGAGCCGATCACCCAGCCCCCGCCGTGGAAGTAGACGAGCATGGCCAGCCCGGCCCCCGGCTCCGGATCGTAGACGCGCACCGGTACGCCTTCGACATCGCGGTCACTGACCGCGGCCACGTCCGGCACGGGTCCGTACAGCGCGGAAGTGCCCGCCTCGAAGATCCGTCGCGCCTCGACGGGCGCCAACTCGGTGAGGGCGGGCGTGCCCAGCTCCGCCACCATGTCCAGGTAGCGCCGCGCCTGGGGGTCCATCCGTTCACTCATGAAACGTCACTCATCGGGGTCCCGGAGATCGACAAAGGAGCGCTTATGGTAGACGAGCGGCCGGCGCCCGGGTATCACCCGTCCCTCCCGGACCTCGCCCACGAAGATCCAGTGGTCCCCGGCCTCCAGGGCCTGCCGCGTGACGCAGACGGCATAGGCGGCGCAGTCCTCGTGGAGGATCGGGCCGCCTTCCGGGATGGAGGGCCGGGACCAGGCGATGCCCGCGAACTTCTCTTCCTGCTTGGAGGCGTAGAGCACGGCCAAGTGCTCTTTGCCCGCGGCCAGGAAGTTGACGGTGAAGCCGCCGGCGGCCTGGAGCGCGGGCAGGGTGTTGGACGTGCGGTCGACACAGGCCAGGACCAGCGGCGGCTCCAGGGACACCGCGCAGAAGGCGCTGAGGGTCAGGCCGCGGGGGCTGCCGCCCGCCTCGTGGGCGGTGACGATGGCGACGCCCGAGGGGAACCGGGCCATGATCTCCCGGTAGAGCGAGGCGCTGACCGGCCCCAGCGATTCGCCGGCCGGCATCGACACACTAAATCTTCCGGAGGCGGATCTCGCTCACGCCGTGGTCGCGGGCCTTGCGCAGCACGAGACGGGCCCGATCCCGGGTGGGCTCGATGTTCTCGCGCAGGTTGCGGCCGTTGATCTCGCGCCAGATCTCGTGGGCGGTGGCCACGGCTTCGGCCTCGGTCAGGTCGGCGAAGCGCCGGAAGAAAGAGCGCGGGTCCCGGAACGCGGTCTGGCGCAGGGTCAAAAAGCGCTCGACGTACCAGTCCTCGATGTCCGCCTCGGCCGCGTCGATGTAGATCGAGAAGTCGAAGAAGTCGGAGACGAAGGTGGTCAACTGGCCGCGGCCGTCGCCATTTGGGGTCTGGAGGACGTTCAGGCCCTCCACGAGAACGATGTCCGGCCGGCTGACGGTCACCTGCTCGCCCGGCACGATGTCGTAGACGAGGTGCGAGTAGACGGGCGCGCTGACGCTCTCCGCACCGGACTTCAGGTCCGACAGAAAGCCCAGTAGGCGGCGCAGGTCGTAGCTCTCGGGAAAGCCCTTGCGGTTCATGAGCCCGCGCCGCTCCAGGATGTGGTTGGCGTGCAGGAAGCCGTCAGTCGTGATGAGGTCGACGCGCGGGTGCTTGGGCCAGCGGGCGAGGATCGCCTGCAGGACGCGGGCGAACGTGCTCTTGCCCACCGCCACGCTGCCGCCGATGCCGACGATGTAGGGCACCGGCGTCGCCGGCTTGCCCAGGAAGAGGTCGGCCACGACGTGCAGGTCCTGGGCAGCGCCCACGTGCAGGTTGAGCAGCCGGGATAGCGGCAGGTAGACGTCCTTGACCTCGTCGAGTGAGACGTACTCGTTGACGCCCCGCAGCTGGACCAGGTCGGCGTCCGTCACGGTCAGCGGCGTGGCCGCCCGGAGCCGGGCCCACTCGCGCCGGTCGAACGTGAAGTAGGGGGAGAAGGCCTCCTTGGGCTCGGGCTCCACGGCTGGCGTCCAGCTAAGCAGATTTGCCCGATCACGGTTTCCCACCGTTTCCGGCGGTTTGGGGCGCACGGGCGGCGGGCTATCCTGAGCGGGCATTGGCCGCGGACACTCGCACCTACGACGTGGAGGAGGCGAATCGGGTCCTGCCCGACGTGCGCCGGCTGACGGCCCAGATCTCAGAGCTCTCGATGCAGCTGCCGGAGCTCCAGGACCAGGTCCGGATCGCCGAGTACCGGATGAAGAGGCCCGGGGCCGAAGCCGTGGAGGCGGATCGCTTCGAGAAGGCGGCGGCGGCGCTGCGCGGCTCGGAGGACGACCTGACGGCGGCGCTCGGTGGTCTGGGCCGGCTCGGCGTTTCGCTCAAGGACCCGCGCGCAGGCCTGGTCGACTTCTTCTCCGAGCGTGACGGCGAGCTGGTCGAGCTCTGCTGGCGGCTGGGGGAACCCCTGGTGGCGCACTGGCACCGCATCGGCGAGGGCTTCGCCGGCCGGCGGCCCGTCTAAGAGCGGCTCTGCTCCGCGTCGTCGGGGCGGCGCCGCTCGGCGGGGACGGGCCGCGCTCCTAGCGCCTCCCGGACCCGGGTCGCGAGGCCCTCGGGGTCGAGGCCGCACTCGGCGAGGATCTTGGCCTGGGGGCCGTGGGCCAAGAACTCGTCGGGCAGGGCGGCCACTCGCACCTTGCCCGCCAGGCCGTGCGGGGCCAGCGCCTCCAGCACGGCGCTGCCAAAGCCCCCGGTGCCGACGTTGTCCTCGGCCGTCAGCAGCAGCGGGTAGCGGCGCGCCCATTCGGCCGCCAGCCGCGGGTCCAGCGGCTTCAGCCAACGGGCGTTCACGACCCCGCAGGAGACGCCCTCGGCGGCCAGCCTCTCAGCCGCGACCGAGGCCACCTCTACCATCCGGCCGATGGCCAGGATGCAGGCGTCGGCGCCTCGCCGGACCTCCTCCCAGCGTCCCACAGGCAGCGGTTCCACGGGCAGATCGGGCGTGGCGGACACGGTGCCCTTGGGATAGCGGATGACCATCGGCCCGTCCAGGGCCAGCGCCGTCTCCAGCAATGCGCAGAGCTCGGTCGCATCAGCGGGGGCGGCGATCGTCAGGCCGGGCACTGAGCGCAGGTAGGAGAGGTCGAAGACGCCGTGGTGGGAGGAGCCGTCCTGGCCCGTCACTCCGGCCCGGTCGAGCACAAAGGTGACCGGGAGGCGATGCAAGGCCACGTCCATGAGCACCTGGTCGAAGGCTCGCTGCAGGAACGTCGAGTAGATGCAGACCACCGGCCGCTTGCCGGCCAGCGCCAGTCCGGCCGCGAACGTGACCGCGTGCTGCTCGCAGATGCCGACGTCGAAGAAACGTTCGGGGAATTCCTTGGCGAAGCCCAGGAGGCCGGTCGAGGAGGCCATGGCGGCGGTGATGGCGACGACGTCGGGGTGCTGGGCCCCGGCCAGGAGCAGGGCCTCGCCGAAGACGTCGGTGTAGGCCAGCTCGGGTTGGCGAGGGCGGCCGGTGAGGGGGTCGGTCTGGGCACTGACCGCGTGCAGCTTGTCCGTCTCGTCGTCGAGTGCGGGGCCGTAGCCGTGGCCCTTGTCCGTGGCGACGTGGATCACGGTCGGCGTCTCCAGCCGCCTGGCGCGGCGGAGAAGTTTTTCCACCGCCGCCTCGTCGTGGCCGTCGACCGGTCCCGCGTACTTGAGGCCGAGGCTGTCGAAAACGGTGTTCGGCTGCAGGAGCTGCTTCAGCGACTCCTTCAGGCGCCACGCCGCCGTGTCCGCCTGGCTGCCCACGCCAGGCAGCTGCTGCAGGAGGCGGTGGACCTCGCCCTTGAGCCGTTCGTAGCGGGGGTCGATCTGGAGCTGGGCCAGGTGCTGCGCCAGACCGCCGACGGTCGGGGCGTACGAGCGGCCGTTGTCGTTCAGGACCACGACCAGGTTCGGCGGCTGCAGGTGCGCGATCTGGTTCAGTGCCTCCCAGGCCATGCCCCCGGTCAGCGCCCCGTCGCCGATCACGGCCACCACGTGGCCAGGCTGGCCCGAGCGCAGCCTGCCCTCGGCCAGGCCGAGGGCGTAGGAGAGCGATGTGGAGGCGTGGCTGTTCTCGATCAGGTCGTGCTCCGACTCCGCCCGGCTTGGATACCCGGACAGGCCGCCGGGCTTACGGAGCGTGGCGAAGCGCTCGCGGCGCCCGGTCAGGAGCTTGTGCACGTAGGCCTGGTGGCCGGTGTCCCAGACGATCGCGTCCCGCGGGCTCTCGAACACCCGATGGACGGCGAGCGTGAGCTCGACCACCCCGAGGTTGGGGGAGAGGTGCCCGCCGGTGCTAGACACGGCGTCGATCAGGAACTCGCGGATCTCGGCCGCCAGGGCGTCGAGCTGGGCCCGGGTCAGGGGGCGCAGGTCGGCCGGGGAGGAGATGGTCTCGAGGATGGAGGGCAAGGGCGCCTCTCAGCCTAACGGCTTGATTCCGCCATCAGTTCCGCCAGGTGCGGGAGTGGGGGCTGGCGTCGCCAGCGTGAGCCCGCGGAGCAGCGCGCTCAGGCGCGGTCTGAGCCGCGCCTGAGCTTCGCCAGGGCCTTAGTCCTGGTGTCGGGCCGCGTCGGCCGCCTCCGCCAGCTCGTGCAGCAGTTCGAAGAACCCGGGCGACTGCCCGCGGAAAAGCCCGTCGGCGGTGAGTGCCTTGACCGCGCCCATCGCCGCGCCTTTGGTCTCGGTCGGGCGGATGATCGAGACCGGCGGGAACGTTCGGCGCAGGAAGGCCGTCGGCTCGGGCATGATCAGGTTCGTCTGAGTGTCCTCGGAGCCGGAGGCGTTCAGGTCAGGAAACACGAGTCCATTGGTCGGGTCCGTCAGGGGCTTCGCGTTGCCGGCCTTGTCCTGCCACGTCTGGAAGTGCA
This sequence comes from Candidatus Dormiibacterota bacterium, assembly GCA_030948965.1. Taxonomy (GTDB): domain Bacteria; phylum Chloroflexota; class Dormibacteria; order Dormibacterales; family Dormibacteraceae; genus JALYZG01. The sequence goes on from JALYZG010000039.1 coordinate 6,912, forward strand.
TGGTCTCAGTCGGACCGATGCTCAAGAGGATCCGGAGCACCTCGGGGCTCGTGACCCGCTGGGCCAGCGACGGGTAGAGGCTGCTGCCACCTTGCTCAATGGTCGCGAAATGGAATCCAGCCGTGTTGGCGATGGCCTGGATGTGGTCGTCCGGGGCGAGGTCGTTGTCGTCGCGCGGAATGGCTGGAAACTCGCCCTTCTTGAGACCCGGAATTGCCTGCGGGAACGTGTCGCCGAGGTCTGGGTTGCCGGTCCGACTCCGGTATCGCGTGAACCAGCTGGTGTCTGGCGACAGCCGCATGAGGTTGGTGAGACGGAGCTTTTTCTTCTCGGCGCCGGTCGCCTGGCTGCCGGCCAACTTGCGGAATTCCTCAAGGTTGATGCCCTTCGCACCCTTCGCCACAAGGTAGGCATTGATGAACGTGAAGTGCGTGAACTCGTCCTCTGTGTTGTCGTGGATGTACTGGGGCATGTCCATGTCGAGAAATCGCAGCTTGTCGGTGTAGGTCTTGCTGCCGCTCCCGCCCGGGACCTCAGCGTCCTGAACGCCACCAAGCTCGTTGTACTGCTGCCACAGGTCGGTCTCGAGGATCTCCAGCGCGGAGAGAAACCTGAGAATGGCGGCGTCGCCGGATGTGAGCCCTCCGTCTTCCTTGGCGAAGACGGGTATGGCTCCGATCAGCCCTGAGCCCGCAGCTCCCGCCCCTACCGCCAGGCCAGTAAGCAAAAAGGAACGGCGGCTGGCAAGATGCGTCGACAGTTTCGATCTTCCTTCCGTGGGCACCTTCGCACCTCCTCAAAGTGGCGCGGACAAAGGCCGCCGCTCCAACGGGCGCCGGCCTCTCCGTTCGCTCTGAGGCCTTACGGGGATGAGGCGCAGAAAGTTCAGCGTGGTCGCGCTCGCCGCTCCACTCAGTCAGTCGGCGTCGGCGTCGCCCGTGCCGTGGTCAGCGACAGCGGCCCCGAAGAAGCGGTACGCCCACTCTTCGGCGAACTTGCGCGAGCCGGCGAAGACGACCGGAACGTCGGGGTAGCGGACGCTGAGGCGGCCGAGCATGTCGGCCAGCCACGAGCCGCGGCCGGGCTGCGTCCGGAAGAGATCGGGGTAGTCGCCCTCGACCACTACGGCGGAGCGGCCGACCTCGGCCAAGCGCTGCATCTGGAAGGCGAGGGTGCCGTCGGACAGCGAGCCGGCCAGGTTGTCCAGGGTCTTGCGCTCCACCACGGCCACCACCGTCTCACCGGCGATGGCGCCGTAGTCGCCGGCGGCGAGGGCCCGGCGCTCGATCGCCACCGCACGGCCTAAGAACTTCCAGCCGTACTTCTCGCGGGTGTCGACGGCGATGGTCAGCGGGCCCGCGGCCCGTCCGCGCGGCACCCGGGCTCCAGGGTTGGCCGACTTCGCGGTCTTCTGCGTTTGCCACCAGACCGCCGGCCGGCCGCGGGCCGTGGTGAAGACGAACTGGGACCGGGCGAGCCGGGGCCGGTCGAGGACGAGGTCGATGGCGGCTCCGCGGCGCCGGCAGAGGAGAACGTCGGCCTCGTCCACGAGGCCCGCGCTCTCATCCCAGGACGTGGCCTCCAGCGCGCAGAACACCCGCGCGGCGCGCGGCCAGGTCTCGCGGGACTTGAGCACGAGCCCGCCCTCGAGAGGTAGGCGCAAGAGGTAGGGGAGACGGCTCTCGGGATCGGGGTTGCGGGCCACGCGGAAGCGCTCGGTCATCCGCGGCCATTCTCGCGCTGGCCGCCACGGGCTGCGGTCAGGCCGGGCCGGCCAGGGCGGAGAGCATCAGGTCCCAGAAACCGGTGCGGTCGAGCCGGGTCGCCACCTCGGCGCGGCCGGGCCGAGCTGTGAAATCAACGACCGTCATGCCCGAGGTCAGCTCGCCGCGGGTCTCGACCCGGATCTCGGCGGGCTCGCAGCGAACCAGCTCGGGCCGGGCCACCGCGGCCACGGCGCAGGGGTCGTGGACGGGGGGCGCGCCCGTGTGGCCCTCGCGGCGGTGGTTGGCGGCGTAGTTGCTGAGGAGGGCGTCCACCGCGCGCCCGACCGGCGTGTCCAAAGCCCGGATCCGGGCCCTCACGCGGGGGCCGGCCAGGGCCTGGTGGGTCAGGTCCAGGCCCACCATCGTCACCGGCCAGTCCGCCTCGAAGACGATCGCGGCGGCCTCCGGGTCGACGGCAATGTTGAACTCGGCGGCCGGCGTGAGGTTGCCGCGGGTGAACGCACCGCCCATGAGCACGACCTCCCGCACCCAACGCGGCAGGCGCGGCTCGCGACGAAGGGCCAGGGCGATGTTGGTCAGCGGGCCGGTCGGGATCAGGGTCAGCTCGCCGCCCGAGCTCCTGGCCTGCTCGATGATCAGGTCGACCGCGTGGACACGGGATAGGGGCACGTCGGGCTCCGGCCAGTCGACGCCGTCCAGGCCCGACTCGCCGTGGATGCCGGCGGCCGTGGCCAGCTCCCGTAGCAGGGGCCGATCGCAGCCCGCGGCCACCGGCACGCCGCGGATGCCGGCGAGAGAGGCCACGCGGCGGGCGTTGAGCGCGGTCTTCGCCAGCGTCTGGTTGCCGGCCACCGCAGTGATGGCTTTGAGCTCCAGCTCGGCACAGCCGTGGGCGAGGAGGATGGCGAGGGCGTCGTCGTGGCCCGGGTCGCAGTCGAGGAGGACCGGCCGCGTCACCGGTTCACCGGCAGGCGCGGAGCACGCAGTCGGCCACGAGGCCGTGATTTTGGATGCCGGGGCCGGCGGCCAGGAGCAGGTTGGTCAGGTAGACAAAGGTCAGCTCGCGGCGCGGGTCGGTCCAGGCTGTGCAGCAGAAGCTGCCGTCGTGGCCGAACGCCTCTTTGTCGGAGAGGTCGCCCATGACGCGGGCCAGGTCGTGGTCGCCGCGGACGCCGCCGAGGTGGAAGCCCTGAGCCCAACGCACCCGCCGGCCGAGTGTGGCGTCCATTTCCCCGTCGCTGCTGACTCTTCGGGCTTCCCTCACCGACCGCGGCGCCAGCACCCGGGTGCCGTCCAGCTCGCCGCCGCACCGCAGCATCTCGTAGAAGCGGGCAACGTCGCGGGCCGTGGCCGAGATCGACGCGGCCGGCACGACGCCCCGCCGCAGCGGCCCGCGATTGGCCGCCACCGCGGAGAGCCATTCGCGCCCGTGGCCGGCGGCCACCATCGGCACCGCCCGGGCTTCGAGGCTTCGGGGCAGGCCGAGGTAGGTGTCCTCGAGTCTCAACGGACCCAAGAACGCGCGCCGGAGGAAGGTTGCCACGGGCTGGCCGGTGACGCGGCGGACGAGCTCGCCGAGGATGAAGCCGAAGGTCAGCGGGTGGTAGGCGGGGCGGGTGGCGGCCAGGGCCTCGGGCCGCAGCTCCTCCATGGCCCGCACCGCCGCGCTCCAGCTGCGCATTGACGCGAGCATCTGCGGCGTCCGTCTGCGGCTGTGCGGCACGCCTGCCCGGTGCTGGAGAACGTGGCGGGGCGTGATGCTGCCCTTGCCGTGGCGGGCGAAGCGCGGCCAGTGCGCGGCCACGGGCTCGTCGAGCGAGAGCAGGGACATCTCCGCCAGGAGGTGGACGAGCATGGCGGTGTAGGGCTTGGAGGCCGAGTAGAGGAGGAAGAGGCTGCGTGGCAGCGCGGCGCCGTAGGCGCGGTCCAGGGCGACGCGGCCGCGGCGCAGGACGACGAGCTGGCCGGCGCCGGCTCTGGTCGAGAGCCTGGCGGCGGCGCAGTCGGAGGCGGCCTCCAGCAGGTTGGGGTCGAGGTTCAGCTCGTGTGGTGGCGCCTCCGTCCAGTTCATCGGCCGTTCACCGGTGGTGGGCCGGGGCTCACGGGTGCCTTCCGCCGCCAGAACAGTGGGTTGGCATTCCCCCCTCCAAAACCACCCACCCGGGGGTTCGGTGGGGTCACGATCTCGTGGGCGACGGAGGGTTGTCAAGCCCAGTCATTAAGGCGCGTCCTTGCGGATGTGCCGCATGGAGAGTCCGTGGAGCGGCATCCAAAAGTGCGTTCGCCGGCAGATCGACGCGTGGAGCGGCATCCAAAGGTGCGTTCGCCGGCGCATCCACGCCTCGACGGGGCCCCGGCGGATGTAGGCAGCCGGCGCCCGCTCAAGCTGGCGGGGCCGGCGTCAGGCGTTCGGCGACCAGCTCCAGCACGTGCGCCACCCGCAGCCGGAGGCCTCGGCGCCGGGCCGCCGCCTCCAGGTGGAGCAGGCAGCCCGGGTTGTCGGAGGCCAGCACGTCGCAGCCGGTCGCCGCGACCGCGTCCAGCTTCCACTCCGCCAGGCGGTCCGCGACCTCCGGCCAGTCGAGCATGAAGGTGCCCCCAAAACCGCAGCAGTTGCCGATCCCGCGCGCGTCGACCGGGGCGTAGCCAGCCCGCCGCAACAGCTCTCGAGGCTCGTCGAAGAGGCCGAGCTGGCGCTCGGACTGGCAGGAGTCGTGGTACGCGACCGGCTCCGGCTCGACCGCGGGCCGTACCAGCGAGGGGCGCTCGCGCAGCAGGTCCAGGCAGAAGCGCGTGGCGTCGCGCATTCGCGCCCTCAAGGCCTCGGCCCCGGGCGTCGCCTCGCCCCATTCGCGAGAGTCGGCCGTCACGGCGCCGAAGCACGATGTGGAGGGCGTGACGACCGGTCCCGGCGACGCCGCCAGGGCCGACGCCAGGCCGCGGCTCAAACTTGCCGCGCGGGCGAAGTCGCCCGCGTTCGCGCACATCAGCCCGCAGCACCACTGCTCGCGGGGGAAGCGGACCGAGTGCCCGGAGGCCCGGAGCACGCGCTCCAGCGCCGCGACCGCGCGCGGCTGCATGCGGTCGCCCATACAGGAGGCGAAGATCGTCACCGGCGGCAAGTCGGGGTCCGCGTCCGGCCGTGCCCGGCGCCGGTAGGGAACCGGCGACAGGGGCAGGGGCGAGAGGGGCAGCACCCGGCTCAGCGGCGCGGCGAGCCCGAGGGCCGCCCGGGCCAGAGGCGGCGAGGCCCACGTGTCCAGCAGCAGCCGCTTGCGCAGCGTCTTGCGGTGGCCCGAGCGGCGGTGCTCCAGGATCTGGCGGGGCAGTGGGATGTCGACCGGGCACGCCTCCTGGCAGGCGTTGCACTGCGCGCACAGAGAGACCGGAAACTCTGCCGCCTCGGCGCCATGGTGGAACGGCGTCACCACCAGGCCGATCGGCCCGGAGTAGACGTGGCCGAACTGGTGGCCGCCGACCGCCATGAACGCCGGGCAGGCGTTGAGGCAGGCGGCGCAGCGCACGCAGGTCAGGGCGGTGCGGAAGATCGGGTCCGCGAGCATCTCGGAGCGGCCGTTGTCGATAACGACGCAGTGCATCTCGCGCGGGCCATGGGCGCCGACCTGGAGCACGCCCCCGATGTCGGCGGAGCGTGAGGGGCCGGTGACCCAGTTGACGTACGTGCTGATCGTCTGCCCCGTCGCGGAGCGAGGCAGCATGCGCAGCATCGCGACCGCGTCGTCCAGGCTCGCCACCACCTTGTCCAACCCGAAGAGGGCGATGTGCACGCGGGGCAAGGTGATCGTCAGGTCGGCGTTGCCCTCGTTGGTCACGATCATCACCGTGCCCGTCTCGGCGATGGCCGCGTTGGCGCCCGAGATGCCCACGTCGGCGTTGATGAACTTTTCCCGCAGCAAGGTCCGGGCGCGGTCGAGGATGGCGGCCTTGTCGGGCTCCGTGCCCAGCTCCCGCGCCCAGTCCTCGACCGTGAGGTGCACGGCAGGGGCGAGGATGTGCGAGGGGTGCTGGCCGAGGCGCTGCATGATGAACTCGCCCAGGTCGGTTTCCACCGGCTCGATGCCCAGACCCTCGAGGTGCTGGTTGAGACCGATCTCTTCGGTCGCCATCGACTTGGACTTGGTCACCAACTTGGCCCCCGCGGCGACGCAGATCTCGCCCACCACCTGCCGCGCCTCGGCCGCGTCGTGGCACATGTGAAAGACGCCGCCGACGGCCTCCAGGTTGATACGGAAGCGGTTGAGGAGCTCCGGCAGGTGGTCCAGGTTGGCCCGCCGCCGGCCCTTCAGCTCCTCCCGGCCGGCGGCGAAGTCGAAGCTCTGGAAGGCGGCGGCGCGGCGCTGCCGCAGGGCTGGCAGCGACGTCGTCTGCGCGCGCTGCAGGCTGGGGTCGGCGAGCGCCTCCCGGACCCGGCGCCGGAAGTGGCGCCGCGTCTCAGGCACGCTGGGTCAGAAGCTCTTGGAGCTCGGCCGCGGTGGCCACCGGCGCGTGGCAGGTCGTGCCCACGCAGACGACCGCCCGCGCCCCGCCGGCCGCCTCGATCACGGCGTAAGGGTAGACGGCCAGGGCGGCGGCGCTCAGACCCGGGTCGGTGGTCGTGACCTTGACCGGCTCGCGGCGGACCCGGTCCAGGGCGCGGGCGTAGACCGCGGCCATCAGCCCGTAGCGGCGGGGCAGCGCGGCAACCGACTCCAGCGCCCGCCGCGCCAGCTCCGACTCGCCCAGCTCGTCGAGGGCGATGGCGGCGACGGCGTTCTCGTCCAGGGGCTTGAGGCGCTCGCCGAGCCGGCCGAGATCGTCCCCGGCCGTGCGGTCGAAGAAGCCGCCCAGACCGGCATCGGCGTAGGCCTCGGCCAGGTGGCCGGCGAGGCTTCGGGCCCGGGTCTCCTCGCCGATGCGGACGCAGGCCAGCAGGGCCCAGACCTGGTCCGCCAGTTGGCCGCCGACGCCGTCCGTGTGCAGGACGCCGCCGTCCGGCGCCGCATAACGATCCAGGACGGTCCGGGCCAGGTCTACACCCTCGCCCGTAAGGTCGGGCCGCGCGAGGCGGCGGCCGGCTTCGTGGAGGGCGACCGCCAGGCGGAGGTTCCAGGCCACGTAGACGCGGCGGTCCACGTAGGGCGGAGTGAGAGCGGCGCGACCCGCGCGGTCCTGGGCGTAGTAGTGCTCGTCGGCGTCCTGGCTGCCGGCGTAAAGGCCGGTCTCAGGGTCGCGGAGGACGGCCCGCAAATAGCGCATGGCGCCGTCCAGGACCTCGGCCTGGCCGGTCAGGGCCAGCGCCGAGAGGAGGCCGCCATGGTCCTCCAGCATCTTCTCGAAGTGCGGCACCGACCAGTCCTGGGTCGTGGAATAGCGGAAGAAGCCGTCCTCGACGCGGTCGTAGGTGCCTCCGCCCGCCATCTGCGCCAGCGTGTGGCGGGCCATCTCCATCAGGGCCGGCTCGGAGCGCACGGTCGACTGCTCGGCGAGCAGGCAGATGGCGTCGGTCTGCGGGAACTTGGGGGCCACGCCGAAGCCGCCGTACTCACGGTCGTAGGCCTGCTCGACCGCGCCCAGCACACGATCCACCTGGCCCGGGTCGAGGCTGCCGGCGCTGGCCGCGACCTGGAGCCCCGCCCGGCGCCGGCCCTCCAGGACCGTGGCCGCGATCTCCGGCCGGTGGTCGCGGAAGTGGCCGGCGACCTTGATCAAGGCGTCGGCCAGCTGCTCCGGCGGCAGGTAGGTGGCGCCGGTCAGGATGTCACCCTCGGGGGTGAGAAAGGCGGTGGTCGGCCAGCCGCCCATGTTGTAGCGCTGGTTGATGTCGGGCCGCACGTCGTTGTCCACCCGGATGGGCACGTACGTCCGGCTGATGAGGTCGATGACCTTGGGGTCGGAGTAGGTGGTCTCGTCCATCACATGGCACCAGTGGCACCAGACGGCCGAGATCGAGAGCAGGATCGGGCGGTCGGCGGCGCGGGCCTCGGCGAAGGCCGCCTCCGACCACGGCCGCCAGGGGATCTCGTGCGCCCGGTTGGGCCGGGGCGAGAAATGGAGCTCGGACGCCGTGGTCACCGAATCCAGATTACGCGCGCCACATGGGGTTGACCGGGCCGTGGCCCTCGCCCAGGCGGAGGGCGTGGTCGATGGCGCCCTGGATGAAGTCCTTCGCCGCGGCCACGGCGACTGGGGCCGGGGCGCCCCAGGCCAGGCCGGCGGCGATCGCCGCCGAAAAGGCGCAGCCGCTGCCGTGCGTGTCGCGCGTTTCGACGCGCAGTCCCCGCA
>JALYZG010000142.1 GCA_030948965.1 Candidatus Dormiibacterota bacterium
CGCGCCGCTGCCGCCGGCGGCCAGGGCCGGACCGAGATCGCGCGAACTCAGCTTGGCCGCCCGGGAACCGGCCAGGGCCAGCCGCTCCAACTCGTCGGGCTCGAGGCCGGCGCGGAGCTCGCCGTCGAGGAGCGCGATGGAGGCGGGTTCGGCGCCGGCCGCCCGGATGGCGGCTTCGCAAGCCAGCGCCGCTTCCAGGTTGCGGGGCGCGGGCAGGCCCTGGGCCACGATCGAGGTCTCGAGGGCGACCACCGCCCGACCCGTGGCCAGTGCGGCAGCTACCGCCGGGGCGAGGCGCACGCCCGCCGTCAGGGCCGGGCCCTCGGAGGGACTGGCGGCGGCTCCCCGAGGTCGACCATGCGCATCCAAACATACGCCGGCACGGGGGTGCTGGCATCCCTTCGCTGGAGGCGCGTGGGCCTGCCGCGCCGCCGGCTGAGGCTACCCGCGCAGGCATGGGCTTGCGGCGTGTCGCGTCCGGCGCAGCTATGAAGCTCACCAGCGGGATCACAGCCTGTGCGAACGCCCGCAGGCTGAAGACGAACGAGCGCTCCGACCTGTGAGCTCGTCCCCACTCCAGAGTTGAGACCGGCAGACCCAGCCGTCAGGGTCGGGCGCCGGCCTGGCTGACAGCGCGGGCCCCGACCAGGACGGCGCGGCCGGCCGCCTCCAGGGGGGTCGCGCCCTCGAGGTAGGCGGCGCAGAAAGCGGCGGCGAAGGCGTCGCCGGCCCCGTTGCCGTCCACGACCGCGACCACTGCCGCCGGCACCCGACGCTCGAACACCCGGCAGCCGCCGGCGCCGAGCTTGGTCACCGGCACCTTGGCCAGATTTACCAGGGGCGTGCCCAACTCCGCAGCCTCGGCCTCGGTGGCGAAGAGCAGCTCCGGACGCAGCCGAGCCAGGTCGGAGGCCATACGCGCCCCGCCATAGGCCCGCAGGTCGGCCGCCGACGAGAGGTCCAGGGAGACGAGGCCGCCGCCCCGCCGCACCAGGTCCAGGGCCTTTCGCGCGGCTCCGGCCAGCGGTTCCCAGAACAGCGAGTAGGCGGGCACGTGAAGCAAACCCACGTCTTCGAACCAAGCCTCCTCCAGGTCCTCGGCCCTGAGCCCGGACGCGGCTCCCTTCTGGCGCGCGAGGGTGCGCTCGCCGGCCGGCCCGATTATCACCGCCACGGCCCCGGTCGGGCCCTGGCCCCGCACTGCCTGCACGTGGACCCCACCTGCCTCCAGCTCGGCCAGCAACCGGCTACCGGCGTCGTCGTCGCCGATGCGGGTGACGAGGCGCGCACTCTCCCCCAGGCTGGCGGCCCAGGCGCAGAAGTTGGCGGCCTGGCCCCCACCTCGCAGGCTGATGGCGGCGTCGCGATCGTCGTCGGGGTTGAGGCGCCCCTCGGGGGCGATGGTGACGTCAAGCACGAGCTCCCCGATGGCCGCGATCACGTGTCCCGAAGGTTAGCTTGACGCCTGGTGCTGAAGTTGGATATAGTGCAGTTCTTCACTATGCAAGACACCACTATGCAGAGCAACACAGTGAAGTCGAACAAACCCATTCCCGTCGCCGAGCGCCTCGAACGTGACGTGGACGGGCGGCTCTTCGACCCCACGGTCCGTGCGCTCGCCGCCCGCGCTCAGGTGGACCGCCCAGACGTCGTGGAGGCGATGGCGGCCCTCAGCTGGGCCGCCAAGTGGACGCACCTGGTGCGGGAGCGCGAAGCTGAGGCCCTCGGTCTCAGCGAAGGCCGTCTCCAGATCCTGTTCCGCCTTCGCCATACCGGGGCCGCCGTGCCGCTGGGCGAGCTTGCCGGCATGATGCGGGTCAGCCCCCGCAACGTCACCGGGCTTGTGGACAACCTGGAGCGCGACGGCCTGGTCGAGCGGGTGCCGGACTCGTCGGACCGTCGCTCCATCCTGGCCCGGATCACCGACGCCGGACTCGCCCGCGTGGAGCGGGTCTGGCGCGGGGCGGAGATCGGGCTCACCGAAGACTTCAGCCCCGAGGAGCTGGTCTTGCTTCGCGACCTCTGCCTGCGGCTGGTGCAGCGCTTGGAACCACTCACAAAGGAACCCATCAATAAGGAAGACCTCAGCTGGAAGGAGACGTCATGACCCTCGCCCTCGGAACTCGCCAAAAGGTGGTCGCGACGATCGGCGTCGCCCTCGCCCTGCTCCTGGCCTCGCTCGACCAGACGGTGGTGGGCACGGCGATGCCCAAGATCATCGCCGAGTTGCACGGACTCGAGTACTACGCGTGGGTGACCACCGCCTATCTCGTCACCTCGACCATCGTGGTCCCCATCGCCGGCAAGCTCGGCGACATGTTCGGGCGCAAGCCCTTCCTGCTTGCGGGCATGATCGGCTTCGTCCTGGCGTCGGCCCTTTGCGGCCTGAGCCAGAACATGTTCGAGCTGACGCTCTTCAGGGCGGTCCAGGGTCTGTTCGGCGGAATGCTCTTCGCGATGGTCTTCACCGTCCTCGCGGACATCTTTCCTGTCGAGCAGAGGGCCCGTCTGCAGGGCGTCTTTGGTGGGGTCTTCGGCCTCTCCTCGGTCATCGGGCCCACTCTCGGGGGTTGGCTCACCGACGGCCCCGGCTGGCGCTGGGTGTTCTACGTCAACGTGCCGGTCGGGATCGCGGCCGTGGCCGTCGTGGTGGCGGCGCTGCCCTACGTCCGCTCGCGCGCGACCTGGCGCGAGATCGACTTCATCGGCTCCGCCGCCCTGATCGCGGGCCTGGTGCCGCTTCTGATCGCGCTCTCCATCACCAACACCCACTCATGGACCTCGCCCGAGGTGCTCTCCCTGCTGGTCGTGGCGGTGGTCGGGCTGGTCGCCTTCTACTTCATCGAGCGGCGAGTCGCCAACCCCATCGTGCCGTTCGAGCTCTTCCGCCACAACGTGTTCGCGGTCTCCACGCTGCTCGCGTTCATGACCGCCTTCGCCATGTTCGGCTCCATCCTTTTCGTGCCCCTGCTCTACCAGGGCGTCCTCGGCGTCAGCGCCACCAACTCCGGCCAGCTGCTGACCCCGATGGTGCTCGGGCTGCTGGTCTTCAGCACCCTGACCGGACAGCTGATGGTGCGGATGCGCCGGTACCGCTACCTCGGCACGGCAGGGGCGGCGCTGATGGTCGTCGGGCTCTGGCTTCTGAGCCAGGTGACGACGGACACGAGCCAGGGGCGGGTGGCCCTGGACATCGTCGTCGTCGGTGCCGGCGTGGGCATGATCTTCCCGCTCACGATCAACGTGGTTCAGAACGGCCTGCCGCGACGCTATCTGGGCGTCGCCACCAGCCAGGTCCAGTTCTGGCGGAACCTCGGCGGCACCGTCGGCAGCGCGATCCTGGGCTCGGTGCTGGCGCGCCGCCTGCCGGGCGCCATCCAGACCCAGGTGGCCACCCTGCACCTGCCGCCCCAGGTCAAGCTCCCCGTCGGTGGCGGCGGCTCCAGCCCGCAGGCGCTGTTCGACAAGGCCCACCTGGCGGCGGAACGGGCGCAGCTCCCGGCGCCGGTGCAGCCGATCTTCGACCAGGTCATCCTGGCCACGCGGGCCGGCCTCGCGGCGACGCTGCGCGACATCTTTCTCGTCGCCGCCGGGGTGGTGGTGGTGGCCTTGGTGGCCAGCCTCTTCCTGCGCGAGGTGCCGCTGCGGTCGCAGGGCAGCCGGAGCGACTCGATCGCGGCGGGCGACATCGACGAGTCGGCGCCGGTCCTGGAAAGGATCCCGGCATGATGGCGCTTGGCTGAACTGCCAACTGCACGACGATGACATCGCCGAACGGTTCGCGTTACTGAGCGCCGAGCGTCGCGCGCATCAATTGCACCTGCTCGTCGATGCGTATGGACAAGGCGCGCTTGCCGCCATTCAAGCGCCGGGAACCCCCGAGCTCATGCCCTAGAATCTGCCCCATTCCGCCATGGGGCGGCGCAGCAGGGCAGTGCCAGAGAGAGGTGAGCTTGAGGGTGAGAGGTCTCGGCAGCGGCAAGGCGTTGACATTGGTATTCGCGATCACGCTGGTCG
>JALYZG010000218.1 GCA_030948965.1 Candidatus Dormiibacterota bacterium
GGTCGTGACCTGCGGCGGTTGCGGCGGCCGCTACGACGCGCGCCGGGCGGGTCGCGCCCTGGACGGGGGGCAGATGCACCTGGACCCGGTCCCACTTTTGGTGGAGGCCGGTCGCGTGCGCGTTTCCGTCCCCGAGCCGGCGGGGGTGCGCTGAGAACGGTGGAGGCCGCGCCGCCCGGCCCCAGCGCGCCGATGGCGCCGACCGCGCTCGCCACTCTCCGCAGCCTGGCGCGGCCGCGCGAGCCGGGTGAGCGCTGTGAGCTGTGCGGGTCCGCCATCGCCGCCGAGCATCGGCACCTGTTCGAGCCTTCCGCCCGGATGCTGACCTGCAGCTGTCAGGCTTGCTCCCTGCTCTTCACAAGTCAGGCCGCTGCGCGCTACCGGCTGGTGCCGACCCGGCTCCAACTGCTGCGCGGGTTCCAGTTGTCCGACGAGCGCTGGGACGAGCTGATGGTGCCGGTCAACCTCGCGTTCTTCACTCCCAGCAGCCGCGAGCGGCGCGTCGTCGCCTACTTTCCCAGCCCCGCCGGCGCGACCGAGTCGCATCTGGGACTGGACACCTGGCGCCGGCTGGAGGCCGACAACCCGGTCCTGAGGGAGCTCGAGCCCGACGTGGAGGCGCTGCTCGTCAACCGCGTTGGCCACGCCCGCGACCACTTCCTGGCCCCGATCGACGAGTGCTACCGCCTGGTCGGTCTGGTCCGTTTCGGCTGGCGCGGCCTCTCGGGCGGAGCCGAGGTGTGGCGGGCGATCGGGGAGTTCTTCGCGGGCCTGAAGTCACGGGCGAAGCCTGTGGGCGATGGCTGAGCTCGAGTTCACGGTCGAGGGCGCCGAGGCGGTTCCCTTCTGCGCCTCGCCCACGCTGGCTCTCAAGCTGCGTGTCACGAACCGCGCCGAGGATCGCGTGGAGGCGGTGGCGCTGGACTGCCAGGTCCGCCTCGAGGCCCAGAGGCGGCGGTACTCGGCGGTCGAAAAAGAGCGGTTGGTCGAGCTCTTCGGCGAGCCCGGGCGCTGGTCGGAGACGCTTCGCAGCCTGCTCTGGACCCACGCCCACGCCAGCCTGCCGCCTTTCGAAGGCGAAGCTCGGGTCGACCTCCATGTTCCCTGCAGCGCCGACTTCAACGTGGCCGCGGCCAAGTACTTCCATGGGCTGCAAGAAGGCGGCGTGCCGGTCACGCTGCTCTTTTCCGGCAGCGTCTTCCACCGCGACGCGGAGGGCGCCCTTCAGGTCGAGCGCATTCCCTGGACGGCCGAGGCGACCTACGACCTGCCCGTGGCCACTTGGAAGGACCTGCTCCAGCTCTACTTTCCCAACACGGCCTGGCTGACGCTCCGCCAGGATGTCTTCGACCGCCTCTACGCCTTCCAGGTGCACCGGGGGCTGCCAACCTGGGAGCAGGCGCTGGAGGAGCTGCTCTCGCATATCGAGGAGGCCTCACCGCGGTGACCCCGCCGCCGGGGCTGCCGACTGAGGTCGAGGCGATCGCGCGCACCGTCCTCTACGAGGGCTACCTGCTCTATCCCTACGCGCGCAGCGCGGCCAAGAACCAGGTGCGGTTCACATTCGGCGGCGTCTATCCGCCGGCGTGGACGGCCGACCCCTGCCGGATGCAGTCCGAGTGCCTGCTTCAAGCCGGTCCCGGCTGCAGGCTGGATGTGACTGTGCGCTGCCTGCAGCTCGTGCGGCGCCGGGAGCCGGACGAACCGGACTGGCAGGAGGCGGTCGAGCGCACGGTCGTGGCGATCACGACGACCCCCGAGCGGCTGGAACACCGATCCCGTCGACTGCACGTCGACCTGGCGGCGGGGCGCAGCGAGGAGGCGAGCGTGCAGCGGGAGTGGTCGCGCATCCAGGCTACGGTCACGCTGTGCGCGACGCCGCTCGGCGACGACGCGCATCGCGTCACCGTCCTGATCCAGAACACGACGCCGGCGCCCCCTGGACTGGAGCGTGACGAAGCCCTGCTGCGGGCGCTCGTCTCGACCCACATCGTGCTCCACGTCGAGGGCGGCCGCCTGCTCTCGCTGGCCGACCCCCCGCCGGAGCTCCGAGAGGCCGCCGCGGCCTGCGTCAACCAGGGCGTCTGGCCGGTGCCGGTCGGCGAGCCCGGCTCCCAGAGCACGGTGCTCTGCTCCCCGATCATTCTCGAGGACTATCCGCAGCTGGCACCGGAGAGCCCGGGCGACCTCTTCGACGGGACCGAGGTCGACGAGCTGCTCACGCTCAGCATCCTCTCCCTGACCGATGAGGAGAAGGCCGAGATGCGCCGCTCCGACGAGCGCGGCCGCGAACTGCTGGAACGGACCGAGGCCCTGACTGCAGACCAGATGCTGCGGCTGCACGCGGCCATGCGGCCGATGGGCGCCATCCGGGAGCCGCCCCAGTGAGGAAGCTTCAGGGATGAGCGATCTCGGTCCGAGCCTGGACCCGTGGGGCGAAAGCGCTTCGCTTCGCAGGGGAACCAAGGTTCCCCCACGGACCCCCTCCCGCAACATCGCGCGTGGGATTTCGGGTATTCACTCAGACGGCCCAGCAAAGCCGGGCCTCCCGCGTGACGTCTTTGACTCTGTCGTATTTGGCCCTGTGGAGCTTCCTCGGTGAGCGATCTCGGTCCGAGCTTGGACCCGTGGGGCGAGACGGCGCCGCTGGCGAGCGTGCCCTGGCCGCACGGCGAGCTCCGGCTGGGTGACGCGGTGCGGCTGCGCCCGCGGCCGGGCGCCGACGTCATGGACCTGGCCCTCGCCGGGCGCGCCGCGCAGGTGGAATCCATCATCCAGGACTTCGACGAGGAGGTCCACGTGGCGGTCGTGCTCGACGACGACCCCGGCGCCGACCTCGGCCGCCTGCGCCTGCCCGGCCACCGGTTCTTCTTCCGGCTCACGGAGGTAGAGCCGCGATGAGCGCGACGCAATCGTCGGGGCGCGTCCTCGTCGCCGGGATCGGCAACGTGTTCCTGGGCGACGATGGCTTTGGGGTCGAGGTCGTGCGGCGCCTGGGCGAGCAGCCGCTGCCTGACCACGTCGAGGTGGGGGACTTCGGCGTGCGCAGCTTCGACCTCGCCTACGCGCTGATGGAGCCGTGGGAGCTCGTGGTGCTGGTCGACGCGCTGCCCCAGGGCCGGCCCCCGGGCACCGTCTTCGTGCTGGAGCCCGACATCGAGGCGCTCGAGGGCCCGGCGGTCGTCGAGGGCCACACTATGAACCCGGTCGAGGTGTTCCGGCTGGTGCACCAGATGGAGGGCACTCCGCCGCGGGTGCTGCTGGTGGGCTGCGAGCCGGAGAGCCTGGGCGGGGACGAGGGCCGCATGGGCCTGAGCGAGCCGGTGGCCGCCGCCATCGATCCGGCGCTCGACGCCGTCCGCTCGTTGCTGGTCGGGGTGGCCGCTGGTGCATGAGCTCGCGCTCTGCGAGGCGGTGCTGGCGACGGCTCTCGACGTGTCCGGCGGCCGGCCCGTGCAGCGGTTGCGTGTCCGGGTCGGGCAGCTCCAGGGCGTTCTGCCCGAGAGCTGGGGCATGTGCTGGCAGATGGTGAGCATGAACGGCCCCGCAGCCGGGTCTACGGTCGACCTGGACGAGGTCCCGGCTCGCGTCGTCTGCCGGGCCTGCGGAGCGGAGACGACGCCGCCATCCGCGCCGTTCGCCTGCCGCGCCTGCGCCGCCACCACGGTGGAGGTCGTGCAGGGCGAGGAGTTGCTGCTGGAGGAAGTCGAGGTCGAGGGTGGCGAGGTGCTGCGCAATCCCCGCCTGCCCGTCGAGGAGGTGAGTCGCTGACATGTGCCTGGGCATCCCGGGGAAGGTCGTCGAGATGGTCGACGAGACGCGCTCGATCGCGAAGGTGGAGGTGGCCGGCGTGCGCCGCAACGTCAACATCGCGCTGCTCACGGGGGACGAGCGGCCCGAGATCGGTGAGTACGTGCTGATCCACGTCGGCTTCGCGCTCGGCAAGATGGACGAGCGCGAGGCGTTCGAGACCCTGCGCCTGCTGGAGGGGCAGGGGGAGGCCTACACCGACGAGCTCGACCAGCTGAAGGCGTCGAGCATCACTTGAGCCAGCCGAACACGGAGAGCGCCCCCGCGACCAGGTGGCTCACCGTCCGGGGGCAGTCGTCGGTGACGACCGAGCTCAGCTCCAGCGTGCACCCGATCCACGCCACCTCGACCGAGGTCGAGGGCTCTCTCGAGGGCGTGCTGGACTGGGAGGGACGGCCGGAGCTGGGGGCGCCTCATGGCGCCCGGCTGCGCTTGAAAGTGGAGTCCCTGCAGTCGGGCAGCCGGATCCAGGACGCGGAGATGTGGCGCCGGATGGACACCCGGCGCAATCCCGACATCGAGGTCATCGTGGGCCGCGTCTGGGAGCGGGACGGCGGCGGCTACCGAGCCGCCTTCGAAGTCCGCGCGCACGGCGTGACCCGCCCTTATGAGGGTGACTTCGAGTTGAACGTGGCGCCGGACGGGCGGGTCACCGTCGACGGCGAGCACGCGTTCGACATGCGCGACTTCAACGTCAGCCCGCCGCGGTTCCTGACCCTGAAAGTGGATCCCGAGGTCAAGATCCGCGTCCACATCGTCGGTCAGAAGGAGGCCTGAATCGATGGACAAGCTCCTCTTCTTCGGCATCGGGTACGTCCTCGGCACGCGAGCTGGGCGTGAGCGATATCGCGACCTGGTCGGGCTCGCGCGCTGGGTGCTGGCTCGGGACGAGGTGCAGATGGCGATGGGCATGGCCAGGTCGGCGATCGAGACCAACCTGCAGCGTGTGGTTCGCCCCGAAATCAAGCGCGTCGCCTGACAGGAACGAGGCGGATGAGGGAGCGGCTCGCCGTAACGGTGCGGGGCACGGTCCAGGGCGTGGGCTTTCGTCCCTTCGTGTACCGCCTGGCGGGCCGCCACGACCTCGACGGTTGGGTGCGCAACTCGACGGGGCCGGTGGAGATCGAGGTCGAGGGCGAATCGGCCCGGCTGCGGCGATTCCTCAGCCAGCTGACGGACGAGGCGCCGCCGCTGGCCCGGATCGAGAGCCTGGAAACAGCGACCCTGCCCGCCCGGGGCGAGAGCGGATTCCAGATCGTACCCAGCCGGCCGGCGCCGGGCGACTTCCAATCGATCGTGCCCGACGCGGCCACGTGCGAGGACTGCCGGCGCGAGCTCTTCGACCCGCACGACCGCCGTTTCCGCTATCCGTTCATCAACTGCACGAACTGCGGGCCTCGATTCACGATCATCGAGGACCTGCCCTACGACCGCGCAGCGACGACGATGAAGGGGTTCGAGATGTGCGCCGCCTGCCGGCGGGAGTATGAGGACCCGCTCGACCGCCGCTTCCACGCCCAGCCCAACGCATGCTGGGACTGCGGCCCGAGGCTGAGCGTCGCCCTCGGTGAAGCGGTCGCCGCGCTCCGCTCCGGGCTGGTGGTGGCTGTGAAGGGCCTGGGCGGGTACCAGCTGGCCTGCAACGCCCGCGACGAGGCCGCGGTGGCCCGGCTCCGGGAGCGGAAGCGCCGGCCGCGCAAGCCGCTCGCGGTCATGGTCGCCGACCCCTCGGACTGGTGCCAGGTCTCGGCCGACGAGTGGCCGCTGCTGCGCGGGCCCGCCCGGCCGATCGTGCTGCTGCCCTACCGCGGCGGCCTCGCTGCCGGGGTAGCGCCGGGCCTGCGGGAGCTCGGCGCCATGCTCCCCTACACGCCGCTGCACCACCTGCTCCTGCACGACTTCGGCGGGCCGCTGGTCATGACCAGCGGCAACTTGTCAGAGGAGCCGATCTGCCAGGGCGACGCCGAGGCCCAGCAGCGGCTGGCCGGAATCGCCGACCTCTTCCTGGCCCACGACCGCCCGATCGCCGCCCGCTACGACGACTCGGTCGTGCGCTGGGCGGCGGGCGCGGCCCGGGTGGTACGGCGGGCACGAGGCCTCGCCCCGGCGCCCCTGCCGCTGCCGGGGGGGCCGCCCGTGGTGGCCACCGGTGCCCACCTGAAGGCCGCCTTCACTGTCGCCCGCGACGGCCGCGCCTTCGTCGGCCCCCACGTCGGCGACCTCGGCGAGCTGGCGACGGTGAGCAGCTTCGAGGAGGGACTCAGCGCCTACCGGCGGCTCTTTCGGGTGGCGCCGGTGCGGGTCGCCTGCGACCTTCACCCGGACTACGCCTCCACGCGGCTGGCGGAGACGCTGGGCGAGCCGGTGCGGGTCCAGCACCACCACGCGCATGTGGCCAGCGTCATCGCCGAGCACGGCCTGACGGGCCGGGTCTGCGGCGTGGCTCTGGACGGGGTGGGGCTCGGTCCGGACGGCACCGTGTGGGGGGGCGAGGTGCTGGCCTGCGACGGAGGTGGCTACGAACGCGTCGCGCACCTTGCCCCGGTGCCGCTGCCAGGCGGCGACCGCTGCGCCCGCGAGGGCTGGCGCATGGCCGCCGCGTACGGGCTGCTGGAGCCGCCGGCCGGCGTCGACCCCGACAAGTACGAGCTGGTGACGCGGCTGGCGCGTTCGGGCCGCGCGCCTCTGACGACCTCGGCGGGGCGCCTCTTCGACGCCGTGGCCAGCCTGCTCGGCGTCTGCCAGGTCTCGACCTACGAGGGCGAGGCGGCGGCCCGGCTGGAGGCGGTCGCCGAGCCCGCGGCGCAGCCGCCGATGGAGTTCGAGCTGGAGGAGTCGAGGGGGCTCTTCACGCAGCTCGACGAGCGGCGGCGGGCAGGCGAGACGGCGCCCCGGCTGGCCGCCGTCTTCCACGATTCGCTAGCGGCCGCGGTGGTGCGAGCCTGCGTCCGCACCGGGCTGCGCCAGGTGGCGCTGTCGGGCGGCTGCTTCCAGAATCGGCGGCTCCTGGAGGCCTGCTTCGCGGGGCTGCGGGCGGCCGGGCTCGAGCCCTACGCCAACGAGCGGGTGCCGGCCAACGACGGCGGGATCTCGCTGGGCCAGGCGCTGGTGGCGCTGTGCAGCGGCTGACGACCGCGATCGGCCGCCACTACGAGGGGGTGCTGGCCGCCGGGGAGGCGTTCTTCGACGAGCAGGCGCCGGCGCTGGCCAGCGCCTGCTGGGGCATGGCGCGCCGCTTCCATAAGGGCGGCACTCTGGTCATCCTAGCCCCGCCCGGGCCATCCTTCAGCGACGCCCAGCACAACGCGGTCGAGTTCATCCACCCGGTGCTGGTGGGCAAGCGGGCTCTGCCGGCGGTTTCGGTCGGCGACCGGCGGCAGCTGGAATTGCTGGCCGGTCCCGACGACGTGCGGATGGAGATCTCGCGCCTCGGCTTCAGCGTGGAGGGCGAGACTTTCGCGGTCGCCACGGACGACCACCTGGTCGCCCAGGAGGTGATCGAGACCGCCTATCACGAGCTCTGGGAGCTGGTCCACGTGTTCTTCGAGCATGAGGGCCTGCTGGCCGAGGGCTGCACCGACGAGGTCTGCCTGACCTGTGGCGACGTCGCCCTGCCCGCCGCCGTGGTCCATGTCAGCGGCACCGCGGCGCTGGTGCGGACTGCTCAGGGCGAGGAGGAGGCGGACGTCACGTTGGTGGCGCCGGTCACTCCGGGCGAGCTGCTGCTTGTCCATGGCGGGGTGGCCCTGGAGCGGGTCAAGCCGATCGATCAGTTCGCGCAGGAGTTCTATCCCTTCCTGACGAATGAGGCGGTCGACGTGCCCGCAGTCCTCGCCGACGTGGCCCAGTCGGTGCGGCTGAAGTGGGCGGACGTGGCGGCGCTGCGCCGCGAGGCGGACCAGGAGTCGATCGCGGCGGCGCTCGACGCCCTGCGGACACGGGTGGCCGCGGGCGCCCGCGTGCTCACCTTCGGCAACGGCGGCAGCGCCACCGACTCCGCCGATCTCGCCTCCGACCTGATGGCCATCGGCGTCCCCGCCCTCGACCTGGCCGGGGAGCCGGCCGTGGTCACCGCGATCGCCAACGACGTCGGCTTCGAGGAGGTCTTCGCGCGCCAGGTGATCGCGCTCGGGCGCGCCGGCGACGTGGCCGTCGGGGTGTCGACGAGCGGGCGCTCGGGCAACGTGACGCGGGCCCTGAGGCAGGCCAAGAGGCAGGGTCTGACGACGATCGCGCTGGCGGGCTACGGCGGCGGCGACTGGCGCGCCGAACCCGCCCTCGACCACCTCCTGGCGACCTCCAGCACCTACATCCCGCGCATCCAGGAGGCGCAGGCGACCATCTACCACTCGCTCGTGCGAGGCCTGGAGGAGTCCTTATGAAACCACCCCAAATGATCTTCGATTTTCCGAGGACCCCGGAATGAAGTTTGTCGACGAGTTCAGAGACCAGCACGTGGCGGCGCGGCTGGCTCGCGTCATCGCCGAGGAGTCGGCGGGGCGGGACTGGAAGATCATGGAGGTCTGCGGCGGCCACACCCACACCATCTACAAGTACGGCATCGAGGACGTGCTGCCGGCCAACGTCGAGCTCGTCCACGGCCCCGGCTGCCCAGTCTGCGTGATCCCGATGGGACGCGTGGACGACGGCATCGCGGTGGCGAGGACCGAGGGCGTGATCTTCACCTGCTTCGGCGACATGATGCGGGTGCCGGGCGCTGACGGCTCGCTGCTCGACGCCAAGGCCCAGGGCGCCGACGTGCGCATGGTCTACTCGCCGCTCGACGCGCTCAAGATCGCGCGCGAGAACCCCAGCCGCGAGGTGGTCTTCTACGCGATCGGCTTCGAGACCACCGCCCCTTCGACCGCGCTGACGATACTGCGCGCCGCCGACGAGGACCTACCCAACTTCTCGGTCTTCTGCAACCACGTCACCATCGTTCCGCCGATGAAGGCGATCCTGGACTCGCCGGACCTGCGCCTGGACGGTTTTCTGGGTCCGGGCCACGTCAGCACGGTGGTCGGGATCCGGCCCTACGAATTCGTATCCAAGCGTTATGGCAAGCCCGTCGTGGTCGTGGGCTTCGAGCCCCTCGACATCCTCCAGGGCGTGCACATGATCGTGCGCCAGGTGCAAGAGGGGCGCTGCGAGGTCGAGAACCAGTACCGGCGGATCGTGCGCGACGACGGCAACCCCAAGGCGCTGGAGGTCATCCGGCAGGTGTTCCGGCTGCGGCCGCACTTCGAGTGGCGGGGCCTCGGCTTCATCTCGCTCTCAGCCCTGGCGATCCGGGAAGAGTACGCGCGCTTCGACGCCGAGCTGCGCTTCGAGGTGCCGGGGGTACGCGTCGCCGACCCCAAGGCCTGCCAGTGCGGCGAGGTCCTGAAGGGCGTGCTCAAGCCCTGGGAGTGCAAGGTCTTCGGCACCGCGTGCACGCCAGAGACGCCGATCGGCACCTGCATGGTCTCGTCCGAGGGCGCCTGCGCCGCGTACTACAACTACGGCCGCTTCTCGCGCGCCGAGTCGCGCCTCAAGGTTTTGCAATGAACCACCCCACGAAATCTTCGATTTCGCGGGGACCCCGATGAGCCCGGCCAGCGACGCGTCACGCGTCGGCAAGTGGTCGGAGCAGGAGGTGCTGGACCGCATCGAGACGGTCCGGCGGCGGGCGCCACGCATCCGCGACGAGGCCATCAACATGGCCCACGGAGCGGGCGGCAAGGCCACTCATACTCTGATCGAGGCGCTCTTCCAGCCTGCCTTCGGCAACCCCTCTGGCGACCAGGCGAGGTTTGACGTCGCGGGCTCCACGCTGGCTGTGACCACCGACTCGTACGTGGTCTCGCCGATCTTTTTCCCGGGCGGTGACATCGGCGAGCTGGCGGTAAACGGGACCGTCAACGACCTCGTCGTGGGCGGTGCCGAGCCGCTGTGCATCACGGCCGGCTTCATCCTCGAAGAGGGCCTGCCGGTCGAGACCCTGCGCCGGGTGGTGGAATCGATGCGGGCGGCTGCGGCGGCGGCGGGGGTGCGGCTCCTGGCCGGCGACACCAAGGTGGTGCCGCGGGGCAAGGGCGACCTACTCTTCGTCAATACGACGGGCGTCGGCCTGGTCCGCGCGCCGGAGCGGCTGGGCGTGGACCGCGTCCGGCCGGGCGACGCGGTTCTGGTCTCGGGCACCGTCGGCGATCACGGGACGGCCATCATGCTGGCCCGCGGCGACCTCGAGATCGAGACCGACCTGGAGTCGGACACAGCCTCGTTGCACGAGCTCTGCGCGGCGGTGCTAAACGCGGGCGACGTGCACCTGATGCGGGACGCGACTCGCGGCGGAGTGGCCACGGTGCTGAACGAGCTGGCCCAGGAGGCGGAGGTGGCCGTGGCCATCCGCGAGGAGGCGATCCCGGTCCGCGACGAGGTCCGCGGGGCGGCCGAGATCCTGGGCATCGACCCTCTCTACGTCGCCAACGAGGGCAAGTTGGTCGCAGTGGTCGCCGGCCGCGACGCCGACGCGGTCCTGGCGGCGCT
Organism: Candidatus Dormiibacterota bacterium; assembly: GCA_030948965.1. Lineage (GTDB taxonomy): Bacteria > Chloroflexota > Dormibacteria > Dormibacterales > Dormibacteraceae > JALYZG01. Next base: position 10,339 of record JALYZG010000218.1, read on the forward strand.
GCGCGGCCACCCGCTCGGCCGGGCGGCCGCGATCATCGGTGAGGTCCGGCCCGAACCGCCCGGGATGGTCTTCATGCACACGGCATTCGGCGGTTCGCGGGTCGTCGACATGCTGATCGGCGACCCTTTGCCGCGCATCTGTTAACGGAGGTCGAAGAATGAAACTTGGCACACTGCTGCTGCTGGCCCTCGTCGGCGCCGGGGTTCTGGCGGCCATGAACGCGAAGGACTTCCAGCGCTACATGAAGCTGCGCGCCATGTAAAGCTGCCGGTCGCCTGGCGGCCGGCGAGGCGCGCGCTACACGGGTCTCTCTGTCTGGAGACCAGGCGTTCAGTCGACCCGTTCACGCGTACAGGAGGCGTTTTTATATATGGCGGCGTTTGATCCGAGGGCGGACACCGGTATCCCCACAGAACCCGTGGGCTCGCTGCCCCGGCCGGCCAAGCTGCAGGCGGCTTACCAGGCCTACGACGAGGGCAAGATCACCAAGGAGCAGCTGGAAGCCGAGCAGGCCCCGGCCGCGCAGGACTCGATCAGGCTAATGGAGGCCGCCGGCTCGGCGATCGTCTCCGACGGCGAGCAGTGGTGGTCCAGCTTCGCCACCTACCCGGTCACCGACACCCTGGCCGGGACCGGACTCGCCCAGAACCTCGGCGGCGGTGGCCAGTACTTCGCCATCTTCGCCGACGGCCACTACCGGCAGCTGCCGAAGCTGGTCGGCGGACCCTTCAAGTACAAGGCGTACGCCGCCGACACCCTGAAGAAGTCGATGGCCATGGCCACCAAGCCGATGAAGCAGGCAGTGATCGCACCCTCGATGCTGGCCCTCATGTACCCCCTCGACGAGGAGGTGCCGGGCTATTCCCGAGCTCAGTTCGAGGCCGACCTGGTCAAGGAGTGCGAGAAGGACGTACGCGGCGCCTTCGCCGCCGGGGCGGTCCGGGTCTCTATCGACTTCACGGAGGGCAGGCTGGCCCTCCGCGCGGACTCTCGCAACCCCTGGACCGGGCGCAACATGCTGCCCCACTTCGTCGACCTGGTGAACCAGGTCCTGGACCGCTTCACGCCCGAGGAGCGCCGGAACATCGGCGTGCACACGTGCCCGGGCGGCGATCGCGACTCGGTCCACAGCGCTGACGTCGATTACACGCAGCTCTTTCCGAGCCTGTTCAAACTCAATGCGGGCTACTTCCTGATGCAGATGGCCAGTGAGCGGGACAAGGATCGGGCCTACAAGTCCGTCGGAGAGAACAGCCGGGACGATGCCAACGGGGTGCCGCAGATGTGCTACATCGGCGTGATCAACCCGGGCAACCCGCGAGTGGAGAGCCCGCAAGAGGTCTGCGACGCGCTGGTGCGGGCGGCCAACTTCATTCCCAAGAACCGGCTGGGGGCCACCGACGACTGTGGTTTCTCGCCGTTCAGCATCGACGAGAAGCCGAACCACGGCTCGCCCGATTACGCCCGCGAGGTCGCCGGACAGAAGATCAAGAGCCGGATCGAGGGGACCCGGATGGCCGCGGAGAAGCTCGGGATCAGCTGACCCGGACACCGCAGGCGCTCGACCGTCTGCGCCAGCCTCTTCCGGGTTCAGAGCCAGCGTCGGACGCCGCGTGTAACGATCGCAATCAGCGCCGATTTCTCGCGGAGATAGCGCTCCTCGGGCACGATGGCGCCCCAGGTCAAGGCCGCGACTCCGAGCGGTAGGGCGGCGATCGCCCAGACCGAGGGCCACAACAGCGCGAGGGCGACGTCGAGGACAATGAGGCCGACGTGAGAGCGGATTGCGGCTCACCCGATACGGTTCGCGATCCAAGATCGTCGTAGTCGGGCCGCCGGGAAGCAACGATGCGCTCTGAATCAACCTCGGAACCACTGCCAGGCGATGTCGCAGATAAATGCCGTGACCGCGAAGGCTGGCGGGGGCGGGGTGCCGCACGACCTCCGTTCGGCTAGCGACGCTCCTCGGGCCGGGTGCAGCTAGACATCGCCTTCATGTCGTCACCTTCTCACCGAGATTGCGCCCAGAGGCTCTGGACGAGATCCTATTCCGGCCCCTCCTCCATCCGTTCGCTGCGATCTCTTTGTGCGCCGGCACATACGGCCTGTGCGGTGTCTTGATTCCAGACCATGGCCGTTGCGGCCTCAAGTCGGTAGCGTTTGTGAGATGAGCACGAGTGTCGCCCTGGGCGACGTACGCGACGCCTCGCTGGCCCCCGCCGGCCAGGACTTGATCGATTGGGCAGCGCGAGAGATGCCCGTCCTACTGCTGATCCGAGAGCGGTTCGCCAAGGACAAGCCCCTCCAAGGCCTGAGGGTGAGTGCCTGCCTGCACGTGACCTCGGAGACGGCCAACCTGATGCTGACACTGAAGGCGGGAGGCGCCGACGTCGCGCTCTGCGCCTCGAACCCACTGTCGACGAACGACGCGACGGCCGCGGCGCTGGCGCACGGCCACGGCATCCGCACCTACGCCATCAAAGGTGAGGACAACGAGACCTACTACGAGCACATCGGATCCGCGCTGGCGCACCGGCCGAACTTCACGATGGACGACGGCGCCGACCTGGTGACGATGTTGCACCGGGACCGGACCGACCTTCTAGAGGGCGTGCTGGGCGGGACCGAGGAGACCACCACCGGCGTGGTCAGGCTCCGGGCCATGGCGAAGCAAGGCGTGCTCCGCTATCCCATCATCGCCATCAACGAAGCCGACACCAAGCACCTTTTCGACAACCGCTACGGCACCGGCCAGTCGACGCTTGACGGCATCATCCGCGCCACCAACCTGCTCCTGGCCGGGAAGACGTTCGTAATCGCCGGCTACGGCTGGTGCGGCAAGGGCCTGGCCAGCCGGGCCAAGGGCCACGGCGCCGACGTGGTCGTGACCGAGGTCGACCCGGTGCGGGCGCTGGAGGCGGCGATGGACGGCTTCCGCGTCATGCCGATGGAGAAGGCGGCCGAGGTCGGCGACGTCTTCGTGACCGTGACCGGGGACCTCAACGTCCTCGACCGCCACCACTTCGAGCGGATGCGCGACGGCGCCGTCCTGGCCAACTCCGGGCACTTCAACTCGGAGATCAATCTCAAGGCGCTGGACGAGCTGGCCGGTGAAGTGCGGACGGTGCGGCCGATGGTTCAGCAGTACCGTCTGGCCAACGGCCGGCGCCTGCACGTGCTCGGCGAGGGCCGGCTTATCAACCTGGCCGCGGCCGAGGGCCACCCGGCGGCGGTGATGGACATGAGCTTCGCCGACCAGGCGCTTTCGCTCGAGTACCTGGCGCTGAAGCACAAAGAGCTGAAGCCCGACGTATACGACGTGCCCCTCGACATCGATCGGGAGGTGGCGCGGCTCAAGCTGCACGCGATGGGAGTGCAGATCGACACCCTGACCGACGAGCAGGTCCACTACCTCGCCAGCTGGGAGGAGGGCACCTAGCCATGACCAACGCCACCAGCAGCACCTTCTCGACCGCGCCCCGGCTCCTGATCACGAGCGAGAGCGTGACCGAGGGCCACCCCGACAAGATGTGCGACCAGATCTCCGACGCCGTCCTGGACGCGATCCTGGCCCAGGACCCGGAGGCGCGCGTGGCCTGCGAGACGGCCACCACCACCGGCCTGATCGTGGTCGCGGGCGAGATCACCACGACGGCGGTGATCGATGTGCCCGCGATCGTCCGCGCGACCATACGCCGGATCGGCTACACCGACCCCAGCGCCGGCTTCGACGCTGACAGCTGTGCCGTGATGGTGGCGCTCGGCAAGCAGAGCCCGGACATCGCGCAGGGCGTCGGTTCGTCGCTGGAGGTGCGCAGCGACGCTGACAGCGACGACGCCGTCTCCCGCATCGGGGCGGGCGACCAGGGCATGATGATCGGCTTCGCCTGCGACGAGACCCCGGAGCTGATGCCGCTCAGCATCAGCCTCGCCCACGGCCTGACGCGGCGGCTGGCCGCGGTTCGGCGCTCCGGCGAGATCGGCTACCTGCGCCCGGACGGCAAGAGCCAGGTCACGGTCGAGTACGCCTTCGGCAAGCCGAAGCGAGTGGACGCGATCATCGTCTCCACCCAGCACCACCCTGACGCCACATCCGAGCAGATCGCGCGCGACGTCCGGGAGAAGGTCATCGACCCGGTGGTCCCCTCCCACCTGTTGGACGAGCGCACCCGGGTGTTCGTCAACCCCACCGGGCGCTTTGTCATCGGCGGCCCGGTCGGCGACGCCGGCCTGACCGGGCGCAAGATCATCGTGGACACTTACGGCGGGGTGGTGCGCCACGGCGGCGGCGCGTTCAGCGGCAAGGACCCGACCAAGGTCGACCGCTCGGGCGCCTACGCCATGCGCTGGGTGGCCAAGAACGTCGTCGCCGCGGGCCTGGCGGACCGCTGCGAGCTGCAGGTCAGCTACGCCATCGGCATCGCCCAGCCCATCGCCCTCTCGATCGAGACCTTCGGCACCGCCCGCGTGCCGGATGCCCAGATCCTGGCCGCGATCGACGAGCTCTTCGACCTCCGGCCGGGCGCGATCATCCGCGACCTCAGACTCCGGCGGCCGATCTACGCTGAAACGGCGGCCTATGGCCATTTCGGGCGCAGCGACATCGCCGTCCCCTGGGAGCAGACGGACAAGGTCGAGGCCCTGCGCGCCTGCGTCCCGGACCTCGACGCCGTGGCCCGGTAAGGAGGTGTCGGGATGGCAGTGAGCAGAGTCGCGACTCCGGCGCCGGACACGGCCGAAAGCCACTCCGACGCTGCGGCTTACGGGGTCCACCTGGTCGGGAGCATCCCCCTCGCCAGTGCGGCGGAGGTCTTCGAAACCCTGGCCGGGCGCCTTGGGGACCGCCTCCGCCGGGTGCCGGACGGAGAGACAGGCCCCCGCGCGGACTGGATCGTCTGGCAGTACCCGGTGCTCAGCTCCAGGCCTCAGTTCGAGGTCGCGCCGCCGGTCCAGGACCAGTACCGCCCGCTGCCCAAGCTGCGCCTGAAGGACGGCGAGCGCGCTGAGAACGTGCACTTTGGCGAGCTCGGCTATGCCAGCGCCGCCAAGTCCTCCTACCGGATCTTCGCCGGCCTCAAGAGAGACGGCAAGATCCCGGCCGGCTGCCGCTTCCAGGTCGCTTTGCCGACCCCGCTGGCCCCGGTCAGCGCCTTCATCGCGGCCGACCAGCAGGCCGCGGTAGAACCGATCTACGAGGCCCGGCTCCTGCAAGAGCTGGCCGAGATCCTGGACGTCGTCCCCCACGACCAGCTCGCCATCCAGTGGGACGCGAACTTCGAGTTCGGGATGCTCGAGGGCGTCTTCCCAGCCTGGTTCTCGGAGGTCAGGGCCGGGATCATGGAGCGGCTGCTCCGGCTGAGCCGCCACGTCCCGGCCGACGTGGAGCTCGGCTACCACCTCTGCTACGGGGACACCCATCACCAGCACTTCAAGGAGCCAGAGGACGCGCGCAAGCTGGTTCTCGTCGCCAACGGGTTGTCGAGCAGCCTCGACCGGCCCCTCAACTGGGTCCACATGCCGGTGCCCCGCGGGCGCACCGACCCCGAATACTTCGCGCCGCTCGCGGACCTCAGGCTGCGGTCGGAGTCCGAGCTATACCTGGGGCTCGTGCACCTCAGCGACGGCGCTGCCGGCACTCGCCGGCGGATCGAGGCGGCGGTCCGGGTGGTCCAGGGCTTCGGAGTCGCCACCGAGTGCGGCTGGGGCCGCCGGCCGGCCGCCACCATCCCGGAGCTGATGGAGGTCCACGTCCAGGTCAGCCAGCCTTTCAGCGACGGGACGTCGGCTCCCTCGGCCCGGTTCCACTGGCCTGACGGCGTGGCCCGAGTCCCGGACGAGGAGTGGACGCGGCAACCCGTAGACACGTTCGGCCTGGCCTACGACACGGTCGAGCACCACGGTTGGTACCGCAATTTGGACCGGACCGTCGAGGACCTGACGGCCAACCTGGCCGACGGCCAGATCCTCGTCGACTACTCGGGTGGCACCGGCATCTTGCTGGACCGGCTGCGGCTGCGCATCTTTGACCGCCAGGTGGGGATGATGATCGTCGACAGCTCACCCAAGTTCCTGCGCGTGGCCGTGGACAAGTTCCGCGCCGACGAGCGGGTGGCGATGCGCCTTATCCGGTATCTCAAGGATCGAAAGCGCCTGCAATACATGGACGAGGTCTTCGAGCCGCCTCTCCTGGAGCGGGGCGTCGACGCCATCGTCTCCACCAACGCCATCCACCTCTACCAGGAACTCGAGGAGACGCTTCGCTCCTGGTATCGAGTGCTGCGCTCGGGAGCCAAGGTCTTCATCAACTCGGGCAACATCCGCAACCCCAGCGCCCGCCCCAACGAGTGGATCCTGGACGAGACGGTGTGGGTCATCCACGAGGTGGCCGAGGGGCTGGTGCGCACCGACCCCAGGTACGCGAAGTACCGGCCAGCACTCGACGACGGCGAGCGGATGCGCGCGCACATGGCCCACCGCGACCGGGTTTTCCTCGCCCCGCGGCCGCTCGACTTCTACCTGGACGAGCTGAAGGCCGTGGGTTTCGTCATCGACGACCTCGCCGACCGCACCATCCAGGCCAGAGTCGATGACTGGTACGAGCTGATGAGCGCCTACCACGAGGCCGTCCTGGGCTGGATCGGAGGCTCGGTCAAGGTCGACGGACGACCGGCCGCCGAGGACGCGGTGCAGGACCGGCTGGACCTGATACGCCACTCGATGGAGGTGCTCTTCGGTGGCCGCCACGAGTTCAAGGCCTGCTGGACCTACATCACGGCTCACCGGCCGTGAGACCGGTCTTCGTGACCGGGGTTGGCATGACCCGGTTCACGAAGCAGTTGGATCGGAGCCTGAAGGACCTCGTGCGCGAGGCGGTGACGGCGGCGCTGAACGACGCCGGCGCCGGCAGCCGGGACGTCGAGGCATCCTACTTCGGCAACGCGGTCGCGGGCACGATCACGGGCCAGGAGATGCTGGCCGGCCAGTTCACGCTGGCGCCGCTCGGACTCGGCGGGGCGGCGATCGTCAACGTGGAGAACGCCTGCGCGTCAGCCTCGACCGCCTTCCACCTGGCGTGGCAGGCGGTGGCCCTGGGCGCCGCCGATGTGGTGCTGGCGGTCGGGGCCGAGAAGATGACGCACGCCGACAAGGCCAGGTCGTTCGCGGCCATCGGCGGCTCCGTCGACGTCGACATGGCGCCCCAGGACCTGCCGCCTGACCGGTCCTTTCTGATGGACATGTATGCCGAGTCCGCGGTGCGCTACATGGAGGAGAGTGGGGCGACGCTCTCGGATTTCGCAGCTGTCGTGGTCAAGAACCAGGCCCACGGCGCGCTCAACCCACTGGCCCAGTACGGCGGCACACTGACCGTGGACGACGTGCTGAACGCGCGCGAGATCGTCTGGCCGTTCACCCTCATGATGTGCTCGCCCATCTCGGACGGGGCGGCGGCCGCTATCCTCAGCTCCAGGCCGCCCACGTCTAACGGCGACGGCGCGGTGGAGGTGAGGGCCTCGGTCGTGAGGTCGGCAGACTTCGAGGAGCCCGGGGCCGGGGTCACGGCGCGCACGGCACAGGCCGCCTACGAGCAGTCGGGCCTGGGCCCGACGGACCTCGACGTGGTCGAGGTGCACGATGCCGCCGCGTCGGCCGAGCTCACCATATACGAGCAGATCGGCCTCGCGGGCGGGGGCGGCGGCCCGGACCTGATCCGGAGCGGCGCCACCAGGCTGGGCGGGGCCATCCCAGTCAACCCCAGCGGCGGCCTCCTGGCTCGGGGCCACCCGATCGGCGCCACGGGCCTGGCCCAGATCGTGGAGATCGTCACCCAGCTCCGGGGCCGCGCCGACCGGCGCCAGGTGCCCAGCGCCCGCGTCGGCCTGACGCAGAACGCCGGCGGCTGGCACGGTTCGGACAACGTGGTTGCCAGCGTCCATGTCTTCACGCGGACGAGCTGATCCCGGAGGGTGCCCGCGCTTCGGGACCTCGAGCAGGATGCTGATGAACGAGCAGCCCTCGAGGTCGCCCCGCTGGAACCAGTCGTGGAAGAAGTCGAAGATGGCGAGGAGCCGCCGCTCCGGGGTCAGCGCTCGGGCTCGCACCTCAGCCTCCAGCCACCCGTGGGTCCAGGGTCTCATTTCAGGGCTCCGTCAGCGCCGGTTGTGTCGCGGCACAAACCCAAGGTTATGCTCGCAGTGTGTGGGCGCAACGGATGGGGCGGTGACGACAGCGCCCGCGGCCCGGAGAGCCGCCGCGGCCCGTCGACCGGCCCATGAGGTCCTGCGCGAGAACGAGAGCCTGCGGCGGTTGATCACGGTCAACGGCAGGCTCACCGGCCTCGCCCTCCAGGGGGCCGAGCTGGACAGCATCGCGGCCGTCCTGGCCAGCGCTCTCGGCGGCACGGCGGCCGTGCTCGACCCCATCCTCAAGACCCTGGTCACGGCGGCCGACGGAGAGCCGGGTGCACCCGACCTGGCCTGGCTGGACTCCGACCCCCAACTGGCGCTGATGCTGGGGGCGGTGGCCGCCAGCCGTCAGGCGGTCCGGATCCCGGCCCGCCCCGACCTCGGTCAGCCAGGCTATGTGCTGGCGCCGATCATCGTGGGCGACGACGTGCTCGCGTACCTGGTGGGTCTCGGCGCGGGCAGCGATCCCGGGGACTTCGACCTCCTCGTGACCGAGCATGCGGCCAGCATGTCGGCCATCGTCCTGAGCCGGCGCCGGATCGCAGCCGAGGTCGGGGGCCGGGTCAAGGACGATCTGATAGACGCCCTGCTGCTCGGCCACAGCCGCAGCGCCCAGGAGGGTTGGGACTGGGCGGAGGCCCTCGGCTATGAATCCGGCCGCCGCTATCGGGCGGTGGCGATGGTCGCCGAGGGGCTCACCCTGGTCACTGGCGAGAACGACCCCAAGGGACCCGCCAGCACGGCACTGCGCAGGCGGCTGTTCCAGTCGATAGCGCACCTCGTGGGGAATCGGGCGCCCGGCTCGATCGTCTCGGGCCGGCAGGACGACGTGGTGGTGATCCTGCCCGAGCCACTTCCCGGGGAGATAGGCGTCACGGCGCGGCAGCTCGGGGAGGCCGCAACCCGCCACGTGGGCCAGCTCGCGGCCCGAGCCCGGCTCACGATCGGCATCGGTGCCCCCTGCCCGGAGCCGACCGCGCTGGCCCAGTCATACCGGCAGGCGAGGCGGGCGATCGCCATCGCCAGGCGACTCGGCCGCACCGGCGAGGTCGTCGTCTTCGAGGAGTTGGGAATCTACCGGCTGCTCTTCCAGACCCCGGACGACGGGGAGCTGGAGGACTTCGTGCAGCAGGTCCTGGGTCCGCTGCTGGCTTACGACGAGGCACATGGCGCCGGCCTCGTCCCCACCTTGACCGCGTACCTGGCCCACAACGGCAGCCTGCACGCAGCCGCGGCGGACCTGCACATCCACCACAACACCGTCAACTACCGCCTGAGCCGCATCCAGGAGATCGCTGCCCTCGACCTCCACACCCATGACGGGAGGCTGGCGGCGGGCATGGCCGTCAAGGTCTACGAGGGGCTGCGGCGGGCGTGATGGAGCCGATCCTGGCCCGGCTGCGGTCGGAGGTCCTGGTCTGCGACGGCGCCATGGGGACCATGCTCCATACGGCCGGGATCTCTCTCGACCGCTCCCTGCCCGAGCTCAACGTCTCCGACCCGGCGCTGGTCCGTTCCATCCACGAGAGCTACCTGGCGGCCGGCGCCCAGATCATCCAGACCAACACGTTCGCGGCTTCCCGGGTCAAGCTCCGGGGCCATGGCCTCGAGGACCGGACCCGGGACATCAATCGCGCCGGCGCCCTGCTCGGCCGGGCGGCTATCGACTCCGGTCGAGCGCGGGCCTACCTGGCCGGCTCGGTGGGGCCGGTCGCGACGGGTGCCCTGCGCGGCCGGCTCAGCGCCTCGGAGCGCGTGGCGTCGCTCGAAGAGCAGATCGGCGCTCTGCTCGAGGGCGGCGTCGACCTGCTCATCTTCGAGACCTTCGTCGACCTGGCCGAGCTCGTCGAGGGAGTGCGAGTCGCGCGGGCGCTAGGCGCGGTGCCGGTCGTGGCCCAGATGACCTTCGTGGAGGACGGCCGCACGCTGAGTGGGGACGAGCCGCGCGACGTGGCCTTGACTCTGCAGCACCTGGGCGTGGACGTGGTCGGCGTCAACTGCTCCCTGGGGCCTCAGGGCGTGCTCCAGGTCCTGCGCCAGCTCGGCCGGCACACCGGGCTGTCGCTCTCGGCGCAGCCGAACGCCGGCCTGCCCAAGATGGTGGCCGCGCGCCGCTTCAGCTATCGGGTCGACGGCGAGTACTTCGCCCGGCAGGCGCTGCGGTACGTGGATGTGGGCGCTCGCATCGTGGGCGGCTGCTGCGGCACCACGCCTGAGCACATCGCCGCTGTGGCGAGGGCGTTGGCGGGCAAGCGCCTGCCTGGCCCGCGCCAGATCGCAGCCGGCGCCACGCCCAGCCCGACCCCCCCGCCGGTACCCGGCCCCGAAGATGGGGTGGGCCTGCTCGAGCGCCTGGAGCATGGCCACCAGATGGTCGTGGTCGAGGTTTCGCCGCCCGCGGGAGGCGACCCCGAGCTGGCCGTACAGGATGTGGAGGCTATCCGGCGTCGAGGCGCGGACCTGATCGCCATCGCCGCGGGGGCCACGGCCCGGGCCCAGATGAGCCCGATCGGGATGGCGCTGCTTCTGGGCCAGCGGGTCCAGGTCGAGACGATCATCACCGTCACGACCTGGGACCGGAACATCATGGCGCTCCAGGCCGACCTGCTCGGGGCCCACAGCTGCGGCATCCGCAACGTCATCTGCCGCACCGGCCTGCCGCCGCTGCAGGGCGACTACCCCAACCTCGACGGAATCTGGGACGTCGATTCGATCGGGCTGATCCGGCTCCTGCACGCCCTGAACGAGGGCCGCGACTACAACGGCATCCCGACGGGGATGCCGACCGCCTTCGCCATCGGGGCCAAGCTCAACCCCGGCGCTCAGGATCTGGACTCGGAACTGGCCCGCGCCCGGCTCAAGATCGCCGCCGGAGCCCGTTTCCTGGTCACCGAGCCCGTCTTCGACGTCTCCGGCCTGGAGCGGGCGCTGGAGGGCCTGGGCCGGCCTCGGCCTCCGGTCCTCCTCGGTCTCACCCCGCTGCTCGACTTCACGCAGGCCGAGTACCTGCGCCACGAGGTGCCGGACGTCGCCCTGCCGGACGCGGTCGTCGAGCGGATACGCGCGGCCGGCGACGACGGACTCCGGACGGGGCTCGAGATCTGCCGCGAGCTCGTACTCCAGGCCGGGCCGCTGATCAGCGGGATCATGATCACCCTGCCCCAGGCGTCGATCGACTTCACGCCGGTGCTGGCGGGGCTTTTCGCGCGCGGGCCGCAGGCCGCCCGCTGAGCTGGCCCGCCGAGCCGGCCGTCAGGCCGAGTAGCGTGCCTCCAGGTCCCGGATCTCGGGCAGGCCGACGAAGTCGGTGAATTCGGCGAACCTCGGCAGCTCGGGCCCAGGGTGGAACCGGTCATATGCCGGCGCATCGACCAATCGGAGTAGCTTCAGCCGTTGATCCGCCTTCGCCTGAACCGAACTGCCGCGCACATAGGTAGTCATTCCATCTGGTTCGTCTGCCGGTCGCCCGGCTCGCAGACCGGTCAAGCCTGGCGCCGTGCTCTGACGCCGGCTCCGGGAGGACCAACCTAGAATCGGGCTATGTCCGAGCCCACGCTGGCGGTTGCGCCCGACCTCGGTCGGCTGGAGGACCACCG
>JALYZG010000223.1 GCA_030948965.1 Candidatus Dormiibacterota bacterium
GCCGAGTGCTATCAGAAGGGCGGAGCCAAGGGCGACGCCGGCCCCGGTCAATGAGTTCCGGCCACGTCGCCGCCATAGGCCGCGGCCGGCCAGCCAGCCGAGGTCGCGCCATCTCATGCCGCCCTCACCCGACCGCTTTCCAGCCGCAAGACCTGCTCAGCCCGGCCCGCCAGCTCTGCGTTGTGGGTAACCACGATCAGGGTGCAACCGGTCTCAGCGCGCAGGGCCTCCAGCATCTGGATGACGCTGCGCGCGGCCGCGGGGTCCAGGTTGCCCGTCGGCTCGTCGGCCAGGAGCAACCTGGGGCGGTTCGCCATCGCCCGAACGATCGCCACCCGCTGGCGCTCGCCCCCGCTCAGGGCCGACGGCCGATGGTAGGCCCGGGCCGCCAACCCGGCCCGCTCAAGCAAGCTGAGAGCGGCGTTCCGGCGGGCGTTCGTCGATACGCCCGCCAGGGCCAGGGCCAGCTCGACATTCTCGAGCGCCGTAAACTCCGACAGCAGCCCGAAGTGCTGGAAGACAAAGCCGAGCGTGGCGCGCCGGAACCCGGCGAGGGCATCGCCGGCCAGGTCCGCCAACTCGCTGCCAGCCACAACAATGCTTCCTGAGCGTGGCTTTTCGAGGCCGCCGATCAGTCCGAGCAGGGTGCTCTTGCCAGCGCCGGAGGGACCGGAGATGGCGGCGTAGGCGCCCGCTTCCAGCTCGAGGTCGACACCGTGCAGCACCGGTACCTCGCCGCTGGCTCCGACGTAGCCGTGGTTCAGGCGCCGGATCGAGACGGCGGCTCCGGTCGACTTAGACATCCGATTCTTGGCGGTGGCCAAGCCTGCACTCCGGACACACGGTTGTCCACAGACGATTCCGGCGCTCACTGCTCGGCGCCGCATTCAGACTGCTCTTCGGATCAAGAGTCACTGCAACCGAAGTGTTGGCGGTCCGAATAGAGGTGGCGATCTACGAACTGGGGGCGGGGCGGCCGTCAGAGGACGGGCAGGGCGTTTGCCGCCGTCCAGGAGCAGCCACGCCGGAACCCAGAGTACGGCGGCTAAGACGGCGGCGAGCGTCAGGACCACGAACAGCAAGATCACGGCATCCTCCAGATTTCCACGCTGACTTCTCAGCGCTGATGGGAATGCTGCTCTCGGTCGGTTACTAGCTCGTTACTGACAAAGGTTCCCGCCGACCAGCCGGTGCGCTGGCGCTATCTCGCTTCAGCGAACTCCAGTTCAGTGGTGATCTGGATCGAACCGCCGATGCTCCGTGCGACCGGGCATCGGCTCGCATGGAAGCTGTGGGCCCGTTCGGCCGATTCCCGTTTGTCATCGGAGCGCCCGGTCAGCCGGTATCTGACCCGGATCCGCTTGATCACCAGAACCTTATCCTCGACCTCCACATCGCCTTCAGCCTCGGCGCTCAGCCTCCCCTCGCCGGCGTCGATCCCGCGCGCCTCCAGCGCGCCACCCAGGGGTCCCGGTCAGTCAACCAGCCGCGGCGGCGACCGCGTATTCGAGCGTCGTGGCATGGTCAGGAAAGAGTCCAGGGGCCGTCTCATAGTGCTCGCGCACCTCGTCGTGCGTTCCGAACAACACTAGGTCTGACTCGCCTGGCAGGTAGGCCCTGCGGATCGGTCCTCGCTCGCGAACGATCCTGATTCTCGAGACGTATGTCAGCTCCGTCATTGGCTCATCCTATGTGGCCTGGAACGAACTTGGCACCAGCCGCATCCCGGTTGACTGGACCGCAGTCATCTGCCAGTAACAATCAACCCGGATCCTTTGGCCATGGCAATGAACCGCTCCGTGGCTGTCTTGCGCATCTTCTTCGGGCTCGTCTTCCTCACCAACGGCCTGGCCAAGTTGGTCCCCGGCATTGCCCACCTACCCGGCGGCTACTTCCTGATCGACTCCGAAGGCGCACTCAACATCATCCAGCACAACGCCAGGCACCACCCGGTTGGTCTGTATCACGACCTCGTTTTCAACCTCTTCGTCCCCAACTGGTCCCTCTTCGGCCCTCTCGTCGGGCTGACCGAAACCGCGGCCGGCCTGCTGCTGGTCCTCGGGCTCGCCTCCTGGATGGGCGCCTTGCTGGCCGCCGGCCTGTCCTTCCACATCCAGTTCTCTGACGCCAACGGCCCCTGGCTTTACGAATACGCGGTGGAATGGGTGCCGCTGCTCTGCCTGGCCTTCATGCGCTCGGGCATGACCTGGGGTCTCGACGCACGCGTCGCATCGACACAAGCTCGCTGGAGGCGCTTGTTCGCTTGACCCCATCGACTCCTCTGGAGGTCTACATCGAGCCCACCAACCGGTGCAACGAGTTGTGCCAGACGTGCCCTCGAACGTTCGTCGACCGGGAGCCTCCCGCCGACCTCGACCTCGCCCGCTTCCTGAGGGTCCTCGACCAGTTCCCGGGAGTCGAGCGCGTAGTCCTCCACGGCGTAGGTGAGCCCCTGCTGGCGCGGGACCTGCCGCTGATGGTGGAGGAAGCCAACCGGCGAGGCGCCCGGGTGCTCTTCAACACCAACGCGCTCGCTCTGCACGAGCGCTTGGCCGAGAAGCTGGTGGCGGCCGGCCTGGATGAGCTACGGGTCAGCATGGACGCCGCCGATCGGCGCACCTACCTGGCCATCCGCGGCGTCGATGGCTACGAGAAGGCGATGCGGCGGACCGCAGACTTCTGCGCCCTCCTCCGGCGGCTGGGCGCCGAGCGACCGCGGGTGTCGATGGTCTTCATGGCGATGCGCGAGAACCTGGCCCAGCTACCTCAGGTCATCGAGCGCGCCGGAGCCATCGGGGTGCGCGCGGTGATCTTGCAGCGACTGGTCTACTTTGACACCGGGCTCGCGGTGGAAGAGCAGTCGCTTATGAACGGTGCAGAACCCGATGCGATCGAGGCTTGCCAGGCGGCGGCGCTCGTGGCTGGCGTTGAGCTCCACGGCACCGGTGGACTCTCCGCGGCCGAGTCCTTGCGGTCGGTGGACGCTCTTCGGCCCTGGTCCGGCTGCACCCGGCCCTGGCGCTCCACCTACGTCACTGCCAATGGCAACGTACTGCCCTGCTGCATCGCACCCTTCACAACCAAGGACTACGAGGGCATCATCCTCGGCAACGTGTTCGAGCGCCCCATCTCCGAGATCTGGGCCGGCGCCAAGTACGAGGCTTTCCGCCGGGCTCATGCCTCCGATGATCCGCCCGAGCCATGCCGCGGCTGCGGCACCCGATGGATGTACTGAGCTCGGCCCACCGGCTGGCGGCGGTCGTGCCCGCCTGGAACGAAGCCGAATCGATCGGAGCGGTCGTGAGCGGCCTACGTCAGGCAGGCGCTTGCTGCGTGTTGGTGGTCGACCCCGGCTCCGCGGACACCACCCGCGCGGCGGCGATGGCGGCTGGGGCGACCGTCGTCGACGAGCCGAGACGGGGTTACGGGCGAGCCTGCTTGACC
Organism: Candidatus Dormiibacterota bacterium; assembly: GCA_030948965.1. Lineage (GTDB taxonomy): Bacteria > Chloroflexota > Dormibacteria > Dormibacterales > Dormibacteraceae > JALYZG01. Next base: position 3,445 of record JALYZG010000223.1, read on the forward strand.
GGGACCGCGGCAGCGGTCGCCACTGGGCACGAGTTTGTCGCCTTTCTTGACGGTGACGGCTCGTGTGATCCGTCCGAGCTGCCAGCCATGTTGGCGGCCGCCGAGCGGTCCGAGGCCGACCTCGTTCTCGGCCGCCGCCAGAGCGCGGAGCGGGGCGCGCTTCCCTGGCACGCGCGCCTCGGCAACCTGCTGGTGGCCTCGATGCTGATCGCTCGGACGGGGACACCCGTAGGCGACCTGCCGCCCTTCAAGCTGGTCCGCGCCGACGCCCTCGTGGCCCTCCGTCTTGACGAGGAAGGCTACGGCTGGACCGTTCAGCTGGTTGGCCGGAGCCTGGCCCATCCAGTGCTTCGGGTAGTCGAAAGCACGAGCCGGTTCCGCGCCCGAACCGGTGGTAGAAGTAAGGTTTCGGGCCGCCTGGGTCCCTCGGTGCGTGCGGCCGGAGCGATGTCGCGGCAGGCTTGGACGGCGAGCCGTCGCCGCGGGCTGCTGGTGCTGATGGCGAAGGCGCCTCGATCCGGCCACAGCAAGACACGGCTCGAGGCGGCGCTCGGCGCCGAAGCGACCGCCACGTTTTGGACGGCGTGCTTGGGCGATGCCGGTGACCAGCTCCGGCGGATCGCCGCGCGCGCCGACCTCGACGTGGCCGCGATGGCGCCAACACCCGATGACGCGGCTTTGGTGCGACGGCTGACTGGCCTCCCCACTCTGGCTCAGCGGGATCCGGGCTTGGGCCGTGCGCTGCTCGAGGTCTCGGAGCTGGACGCTCCTTTCACAATCGCCGTCAGCGCCGACGTGCCCACGCTGCCGGCCGACCTCGTGGTCCGGGCCGCCTCCGTCATGCGCGACCGGCCGGCGGTCCTGGGCCCTGGCCATGATGGCGGCTACTACCTGGTCGGGCTGCGCCGAGGGGTCGACCGACTGGCGCGCCGCCGCGCTTTTCTGGATGTCCCCATGGGCACCGGGACAGTGCTCGCTCACACCCGGTCGGCGCTCGGCGATCCATTGCTACTCCAGCCGTGGCCGGACGTGGACACGGTCGAGGAGCTGGATCAGCTGCAGCGCGAACTGGATCGGGACCCGTCTGCGGCTCCCAGACTCGCCGTCTGGTCCGCGGCGCATTCGATGCGCACCCCGGAGAGGGGCCGCGGTGTCCCGATCGGGGTCAGCGGCGACCAGCAGTCGCTGGCATCCTACGAGCAATGACGCCGAGGGTCCCCGACCTGATCCTGGTCATCGACGATGACGTCAAGATCGCCCGTCTCGTAGAGACCTACCTGTTGAAGGCCGGCTACCGGGTAGCTATCGCCCAGGACGGGTTGACCGGGCTAAGAATGATTCGGGAGCTTTCGCCTGCCCTCGTAGTGCTCGATCTCATGCTCCCCGACCTCGACGGACGGGCGGTCGCGCGCGCCACCCGCGAGGAGGGCGACACCTTGATCGTAATGCTCACTGCGCTGGGTACGACCGCCCAGCGGGTCCTCGGGTTGGAGGGCGGCGCTGATGACTAC
>JALYZG010000232.1 GCA_030948965.1 Candidatus Dormiibacterota bacterium
ATGCTGTTGGTGCCCGCGCCGCAGCCGAGGTCGAGGGCACGACCGGTCGCAGGCGCCGCAGCGCTCTCCAGGAACCGGACCAGCTGCGGCGCCGGCGCGCCACGATCCCAGGGCGTGAAGCCGGACCGGTAGGCGAGGCGGTATGCAGTGCGGTACCAGTCCGGCTGGGCCGCCGCGCGGCGCCAAACGACGATCGCGGCCACCAGGCCGGCCCCGGCCAATCCGGACCACGCCACCCGCCGTCTCAGGGCTCCATCTCCAGCCGAGAAGAGAGTATGCGCCGCCCGGATACCATCAGCTGACATGGAGGCGGGACGCGAGCGGGCGCGTCAGGAGATGCCGCCGCCGCTGCGTCGCGAGGTCCGGCTCCTGGGGGAGATGCTCGGCCAGGTCCTTCGGGAGTCGGGCGCACCCGGTCTCTTCGAAGACGTGGAGCGGCTGCGGCGCACGGTCATCGCCGGTCGCCACAGCGCCCCGGACGAACGCGCCGCCGAGGCCATCGTGGCTGCCTGGTCGGCGGAACGGGCCGAGCACGTGGCCAGGGCCTTCACCTGCTACTTCCACCTCGCCAACCTGGCGGAGGAGCGCCAGCGTGTGCGTGCCCTGAGGGAGCGCGATCGCGAGCTCGGCGCTCTCCCGGAGTCGATGGCGGCGACCGTTCGCGGGCTGCGGGAGGAGGTGGGGGAGGCCGCCCTGCGGGAACAGGTCGAGGGCCTGCGGCTGCAGCCCGTTCTGACCGCGCACCCGACGGAGGCGCGGCGGCGGGCCGTTGTCGTGGCCATCGCTGAGATCGGCGGGCAGCTGGACCGCCTCGACGATCCCCGCACCTCCAGGTCCGAGGAGCGCGACGTCCAGCGCCGGCTCTTGGAGGAGATCGACGTGCTTTGGCGGACAGAGCAGCTCCGCGGCGTCCAGCTCCAGCCGCTGGACGAGGTCCGCGCCCTTCTGCCGGTGTTCGAGGAAACTCTGTTCCGGGTGGTCCCCGACATCTACCGCGCCCTCGACACGGCCTTGTCACCGGGCGACGCCGGCGCTCGGCCCCCGCTGGCCCCGGCCTTCGTGCGCATCGGCAGCTGGGTGGGAGGGGATCGGGATGGCAACCCTAACGTCACCGCCGAGGTCACGGCCGAGGCCATGCGGATCCAGTCGGATCTGGCGCTGCGGGCGCACGAGGTGGTGGCCCGCCGGCTGGGCCGCAGCCTGACGGCCGGTTCCGGGACGCCGGCCAGCCCGGAGCTGGCCGCGGTCTTGCGGGAGGCGGAGCGGGCAGCCCCGGCGCAGATGGAGGCGCTCAGAGCCCGGGCGCCGGGAGAGGTGCATCGCCACGCCCTCATCCACCTCGCCGACCGCCTGGCCGCGACCCGCACTTCGGAGGGAGCGGCGCCGCCCTATGGGGACCCGGACCAGCTGCTGCGCGACCTGCAGATCGTGCAGGCCTCCCTGGCCGCGGCCGGGGCGGCGCGGCTGGCATACGGGGAGCTGCAGCACCTGATCTGGCGGGTGCAGACGTTCGGTTTCCACCTGGCGGAGCTGGAGGTGCGGCAGCACAGCGCCGTCCATGAGGCCGCCCTGGCGGAGGCGGGGCTGCCGGCCGCGAAGCGATCCCAGGGCACACGCGAGGTGCTCGCCACGCTCCGCGTCATGGCCGACCTGCAACGCCATCACGGTCCAGGCGCCTGCCGGCGCTACATCGTCAGCTTCACGCGCGGAGCGGCCGACATCGCCGCGGTTTACGAGCTGGCCCGGCTGGCCGGCGGCCCCGAGGTACTGGATGTGGTCCCGCTCTTCGAGACCGGGGCCGACCTCGACCGCTGCATCGACACGCTGGACGCCATGCTGGCTCTGCCGGCGGTCGAGCGGCGACTTCGGGCCAACGCGCGGCGCCTGGAGGTGATGCTCGGCTACTCCGACTCGGCCAAGGAGGGCGGCCCCGTCTTCGCCACCTTCGAGCTCTATCGCGCTCAAGCTCGATTGGCGGCGTGGGCGCAGGCCCAGCACGTCGAACTCACCCTCTTCCACGGACGTGGGGGCGCCCTGGGTCGGGGCGGAGGGCCCGCCAACCGGGCCGTCCTGGCCCAGGCGCCCGGCTCCGTGGCGGGACGCTTCAAGGTCACCGAGCAGGGCGAGGTGATCTTCGCCCGCTACGGCAACGCTGACATCGCTCGGCGCCACCTCGAGCAGGTCACGAGTGCCGTTCTGACAGCCTCCTCGCCCGCCCTCCAGTCGCGGACAGCGACCATGGCCGAGCGCTTCGCAGGCCTCGCCGGACGGCTGGCGGCGGCGTCCCTGGGCGCGTACCGCGAGCTCCTCGACTCGCCTGGCTTCGCGGGCTGGTTCGCACAGGTGACGCCGCTGGACGAGCTCGGCCGGCTCCGGCTCGGCTCCCGCCCCCAACGCCGGTCGGGAGCCCGCACCCTGGAGGGGCTGCGGGCCATTCCCTGGGTCTTCGCCTGGTCCCAAGCGCGCCTCAACCTGCCTGGCTACTACGGCCTCGGCAGCGGACTGGCCGTGGCCGAGCCGGCCGAGCTGCGCGAGGCTTACGTCCAGTGGCCGCTCTTCCGCTCGCTCATCGACAACGCCGAGATGAGCCTGGCCAAGACCGACCGCCGCATTGCCGCCCGCTACCTGGCGCTGGGCGATCGGCCGGACCTCAGCGTCCGGGTGCTGGCCGAGTACGACCTGACGATCGAGCACGTGCTCGCCACCGCGGGCCACCACCGCCTGCTGGAGGACAAGCGTGTGCTGGGCCGGGCGGTGGACCTGCGCAACCCTTACGTGGACGCGCTCAGCCACCTCCAGCTGCGGGCCCTTCGGGGCTTGCGCGCCCCCGCGGCCGGCGCCGACTCCGAGCGCGAGCGCCTCGAGCGCCTGCTGCTGCTGACCGTCAACGGGGTGGCAGCCGGCCTTCAGAACACGGGCTGAACGGCGGCCGATCCGGGCAGCCAGATCCTGCCCTCGAGCCGTTCCTGAGCGCTCGGTTGGGGCAGATCCCTGAACGAGCCGGCATGGAGGAACATCTGCCGCGCCGACACGGCCGCGTCGAAGCCGTCTTCGGTGCCGGCCACTCTTAGTCGCAGGGATGGCTCGCGGGGCCAGTCCCAACTCTCCAGGTATCGGCGCCTCGCCGCGGGGTCGCTCTTCACCACTTTGCCGGTGAGGGCGCGGGGGTAGATCTCCACGACGAGCGGGGCCACTGGCGGGTCGAACGGCCAGATGGCGAAGCCGCTCTGGCGGAGGCGGGCGAGGAGCGGCATGCCCCGGATCGAGGCGGTCCCTACCGTGCCGGCGCCCCCGACCTGGAACACGGACTTGGGCCAGCCGATGGCGGCGGTCGGCTGCTCGGTCGCCCGGAAGTGGGACCGGTCGCCCTCAAGGACGGGACGTCCGAGGCCGGAGCGGCCCCAGAGGGGGCTGGCCACCTCGCGCAACCAATCCTCGCCGTGCATCGCCGCCTCTGCCCAGGCCGCCGCCGCCGCGGTGCCTCCGCAGCGCTCGGTCACGAACCAGGCGGGAAAGCTGAACGCGAAGTCGAGCCCCAGGACCAGCGCCGGGTCGCGCGTGGCGCGGGCCGTGAGCCAGGCGAGGAGGCTGTCCGCGTTCCATCCGCTCCGGAGCTCGATGAGCTCGTCGCCGCCAACCTCCGCCAGCCAGGTCCGGCGGCCGCCGCCAATGCGGGAGCCCGACCAGTCGACCGCTATCGCCGAGTCGAGGTCCATCCGGGGGATTGTGTCAGCCTTGATCCCTCAACCGATCGTAATCAGACCGTTGACAGATTTCGAGTCGGTACCTAGCCTGACCCGAGCCCGCGCTCCGCCGTAAAACCCGCCAGGAGGTTGCAAAAGATGCCCCAGTTCATGGATTTCCATCCCGATCTGAAGCTTCCGGACACAGCGATCGATCAGATCGCGGCCGAGACCAGGGCGGGACACTCGGACGAGTTCGGCGTCCGCCAGGTGGAGCTCTTCCACAACAGCGAGGGCCAGGTGTACTGCTTGCTCGAGGCCCCGGACGCAGAGGCGGTGCGCAAGCACCACGCGGCCCTGGGCATCGAATGCGGAGAGGTTCACGAGGTCGCTGGCCTGCCGATCCAGGCTCAGACTTAACCCCAGCCAGAACTTGGATCGAGACCTCGCGGGCGAGCGCGCGGCGCTCCGCCGGCTCATCAACGGCTTCCAGGTTTCGCAGGCCCTGTACGTAGGGGTCAGGCTCGGCGTTCCCGACCGTCTGGCCGGCGGCCCTCGGACTTGCGTCGAGCTCGCGCCTGACGTGGGCGCCGACCCGGAGGCGCTCTACCGTCTGCTGCGCGCGCTGGCGGCGGTGGGCGTGCTGGAGGAGGGACCTGACAGGCTCTTCAGCTTGACCGCCTTGGGCCAGGGCTTGGTTTCGGATGCGCCCATGTCGCTCGGCGGCTGGGCCGAGTGGATTGGCCACAACCCCTTCTGGGCAACTTGGGGCCACCTCTGGGACAGCGTCCGGACGGGGCAGAATGCCTTCCAACTGTTGCATGGCACAGACGTGTGGAGTTATCGCTCCAGCCGGCCTGAGGAGCTGGCCCTGTTCGCCCGGGCCATGACCTCCCTTTCGGGAGCGCCAGTCCAGGCGGTCATCGAGGCGTATGACTTCGGTCGGTTCGACCGGGTCGTGGACGTCGGTGGCTCGCGCGGCTCGCTGCTCGCGGCGATCCTGTCGCGCAACCCACAGGCGCGGGGCGTACTGTTAGACCGGCCGGGCGTGGTCGCCGGCGCCCGCCAGGAGCTGGCCACCGCCGGCGTCGGCAGGCGCTGCGATGTGGTCGGAGGCGACTTCTTCGAGTCCGTCCCCGCCGGCGGCGGCGCCTACGTGTTGAAGTCCGTGCTCCACGATTGGCCCGACCCGGATGCACTGCGCATACTCCGCAGCTGCGGCCGGGCGATGGCCCCGGGCGCGGTCCTGCTGCTTGTGGAGCGCGTGGTGGGAGCGCCCAACGAAGGTGCCGATATCAAGTTGGACGATCTCAATATGCTGGTCATGACGGGCGGCCGGGAGCGCACGCTCGCGGACTGGGAATCGCTCCTGGCTGCGGCGGGTCTGGCCCTGGTGCGGGTCGTGGCGACAAGAAGCGCCTACAGCGTTATCGAGGCGTCGGCAGGCCCGAGTGCCTGAGCCCGCGGGCTACAGCGCCGGTGCCTCGGAAGTCCGCGCGCGCTGAGCCCCCAGCAGCCGCCACCAGTTGAGCCAGCCCGCCACGCTGAGGACGGCGAAGATCGCGTACAGCAGCGCGGTCAGGGCCAGGCTCTTGTAAAGGTAGAGGCCGACGTAGATCGTGTTGACCGCGATCCAGACCCACCAGGCTTCAAAGAGTTTGCGTGCGATCAGGAACAGGGCTATGAGGCTCATGACCGTCGTTAGCGCGTCGAGGAACGGCGCGGCGTCGCGGACTGAGGTCAAGAACACTGTCATGCCCGCCGTCGCGGCGACTCCCACCAGCGCCAGAACGGCCGCCAGGCCCAGGCCCAGGCGCTCGATGTGCAATGCGGTCCGGCGATCCCCGCCCCGCAGCCACCAGTACCAGCCCAGCACATAGAGGCCCAGGTAGATCACATTCAGCATCGTGTCCGCGAAGAGCCGGGCGCGGAAGAAGACGACCACATAGAAGGCGCTGCTGACGAGCTGCACAGGCCAGTTCCAGACGTTTTCGCGCACCTGCAGCCAGACTCCCCAAATGCCGGTGACGAAGCCGAACGTCTCAGTGGCGTCGAGGGGCAGGAGTCGTGACAGGGCACCGGCGCAAAGGGCCAGCGACAGCCCGATGGGGACGGCGTACCACAGCGCTCCAGAACGGCGGCCCAGCACGGCTGGGAAGGCTACACGACGCGGAGCCGGGCCGATCGGTGCTAGTCGCTCACCGTCACCGTGGTGCCGATCGTGGCCCACGCATAGAGCCTCTGTAGAGGCCCGTCCGGGACGTGGACACAACCGTGGCTCGCGTAGGGCCCGAACTGAGAGCCGGGACCGTAGCTCCCGCTTGGCTGCCAGTTGGCGTTGTGGATGAAGGTGCCGTCGGCGACGAACTCCATCGCCCAATAGACAGGCGTGGTCGGGTACCAGAACGGGCTGCCCTTGGGCCACATCGAGACCATCGTCCACTCTTGCTGCTTGAGGAAGATCGAGAAGGTGCCGCGGTCGGTGGGCAGCGCGGGCCGGCCGGTGGTTATCGGCGTCCGCAGCCAGGCGCAGCCGCCATTGGAGGCCACCAACTGCTGGGTGGCGAGGTGGATGACGATCAGCTGCGCGGTCGAGCTGGGGGTGCAGGTGGTGGTGTCGACGGGCACGGAGACGGGAGCCGAGACCGTCGCCGCCTGGCGGGCATCATTGACGAGGCCGGTGGCGGACTTGGCGGCAGCCTGGAGCGCGGCGTCGTCTCGGGCCCCGGCCAGGGCTTGACGGGCTGCCTGCAGCCGCGCGGGCAGGGTGCCGCCGTTACCGAGGCGCTGAGCGGTCGCGACCAGCGGCTCGGCCTGCTTCAGGCTCTGCTGCGCCCCGGTCCACGTGGAGACTCGGCCCTGCAGTTTGTTCGAGGCGGCGGCCAGCTCCGCCTTCATCTGTTCGTGCCCGTTGGTCTGGGCCGCGAAGTCCTGGCGCAGGAACATCTGACCCTGGGCGATGGCGCCCGACGACGGGTCCGACCAGAGTCCATCCGTCTCGGCCTGGCCCTGCAGCGCCACCAGGCCGGTGACCTGGTTGGCGATGTCCAGCGGCAGGCCGGACGCCGTGAGTCCGCCGGCCGTGCTGGTGAGCACGGTGCGCTGGGCGGACAGCCGGCTCAGCTCGGCCTGCCACTGTCGAACAAGGATCCCGTCCTGCGCCGGCGTGGTGGCCTGGCTGAGCCGCACCAGGTGGTCCAGGTAGGTGGGTTCGTAGTTGACCCCGCCCGCGGCCTGCAGCTGGTTGAGGAGCGCGGTGGCCCGCTGGCGGCCGTCGGCGGAGGTGGCGGTGATGGCGCGCTGCGTCGCCAGCTCGGCCGGCCCCAGGGGGTCGTCCGTCAGCGCGTTCATCGTCAGCTCGGCGGGGATGAGGCCCAGGCGCCGGGCACGGGCGGCGTTGAGGTCGTCCCGGGCCGAGGCCAGGCTGTCCGCCGGCACGCCCGCGACCTCGGCCTGGCGCCAGCTCTGCTGGAGAGCCGTCGCACGGCTCTCGAAGGCGGCGATGTTGGCCCCGGCTAATGCCACCGAACCTCCGACCACAGCCGCCAGGAGCCGCAGAAGCAAAAACATCCCCGCAGCCCTAACGGTGCCTAAGGGACTGGGGTTTCGTCAAGTCGCCCGGTAAAGTCGCCCGGCGGTTCAACGTAGAGGAGGCGGCCGGAGCCCGCTCGGCCTGGGCGGTCTCGGCGGCCGCCTCCGGCACGGGCGCGGCGGCCGCCGGGCTGACGGGCAGGACCTGCCTGAAACCTCGCAGCGCCTCCGGCCAGGCCGCCAGGAAGCCGGCCGCACGGCGCGAGCCCGTGCGGCCCGCGTGCTCTTCGATCAAGCCGCGCAGCGCCGCCTCAGCCTCGGCGGGCACAGGCCGCAGCATCACGCTGTCGGCATTGTGCTGGGCCAGCTCGCGAACATAGGCCACGCCCCCGGTCATGCCCGCGCCCACATTCCAGCCCACCGGCCCGAGGGCCACCGCCAGGCCGCCGGTCATGTATTCGCAGAAGTGGTCGCCCGCGCCCTCGACCACCGCGACCGCCCCCGAGTTGCGGACGCCGAAACGCTCCCCGGCCCGGCCCGCCACGAACAGGCGTCCGCTCGTGGCGCCGTAGAGGCAGGTGTTGCCGGCGAGCACCGGCGGTTGGTCGTTGGCGAGAGCGCCGTCATCGAGGTAAGCGCGGATGGCGATCACGCCGCCGCCGAGGCCCTTGGCCACGTAGTCGTTGGCCTCGCCCTCGAGGTCGAGCTCCACCCCGGCCCGGAGCCAGGCGCCGAACGACTGGCCGGCTGAGCCCCGGTAGGAGCGCTTCTCGCCGGCCGGCAGCGCCGCACCCACGGTCCGAGAGGCATTGGCGATCGGCCCGCTCGGCGGCGAGGGCGGCGGGGCCTCGCCGTTCCGCGCTGCCGTGCGACGGCGGACTGTCGCCCAGCCCCCGGGGCAACGGAGGACGAAGCCGAGGTCCAGGCCCAGCTCGTTCGGCAGCTCGCGCAGCAGGTCCGCGCGGCCCACGACCTCGTCCAGATTCCGGGCGCCGGCCCGGGCAAGGTGTTCGCGCGCCTCCTCGGCGAGCAGCGTGAGGTAGGTGATGACGTGCTCGGGCTGGCCGGTGAACTTGGCCCGCAGGTCCTCCCGCTGGGTGGCGATGCCTGTTGGGCACGTGTTCAGGTGGCACTGCCGGGCCATGTCGCAGCCGAGGGCCACCAGCACGCCGGTCCCAAAGCCGAACTCCTCGGCGCCCAGCATGGCCGCGACCACGATGTCCCGGCCGCTGCGGAGACCTCCGTCCACGCGCAGGGTGACGCGGCCGCGGAGGTCGTGCTCGACCAGTACCTGCTGGGTCTCGGCGAGGCCCAGCTCCCAGGGCGAGCCGGCGTTCTTGATCGAGGACAGGGGCGAGGCTCCGGTGCCGCCGTTGTGGCCCCCGATCAGGATGTAGTCGGCCTTGGCCTTGGCCACCCCGGCCGCGATCGTGCCCACCCCCGCCTCGGAGACAAGCTTGACGCCGACGCGGGCGCGGGGGTTGGCCGCCTTCAGGTCGTGGATCAGCTGGGCCAGGTCCTCGATGGAGTAGATGTCGTGGTGCGGGGGTGGCGAGATCAGCTGCTGGCCGGCCTGGGCGTGGCGGAGGCGGGCGATGAGGCTGGTCACCTTGGCCCCGGGCAGCTGCCCGCCCTCACCCGGCTTGGAGCCCTGGGCGATCTTGATCTCGAGCTCGTCCGCCCGGGCCAGGTACTCGGGTGTGACCCCGAAACGGGCGGAGGCCACCTGTTTGACGCGGTTGTCGCGGCGAGGGCCGGGCGCGTCATAGAGGTCCGGGTCCTCGCCGCCCTCGCCGGAGTTGGAGCGGGCGCCGATCTCGTTCATGGCCACGGCCAGGGCCTCGTGAGCCTCCGGCGAAAGCGCCCCCAGGGACATGGCGGTGGAGACGAACCGCCGGCGGATGGCGGTGGCCGGCTCGACGGCGCTGAGGGGCGTGGGTGGTTCGGCAGCCACGATCTCCAGCAGGTCGCGCAGGTCTTGGGGCGGCCCCATGGTGGAGAGCTCCCGCCAGCGCCCGTACTCGGCCCCGTCGCCGGTTTGGGCCGCCTTGTGCGCCGCTCGCACGGCGATCGGGTTGTAGGCGTGGAACTCGCCGGCCTTGCGGAAGCGGACGCGGCCGTGGTCGGACAGGGCATCCTTGCCCTGGGGCTCCGCCTCCGGCTCCCAGGCGTCCCGCTGCCAGCTCCGGAGACGAGCCTCGAGGTCGGCAAAAGAGGCGCCGCCGACGCGGGAGGGGATGCCGGGCAGGCACAGCTCCATCACTTCCGCCCCGAGGCCGAGAGCCTCGATCACGCCGGCTCCGCAGTACGAGGCCACGCAGGAGATGCCCATCTTGGCCATCACCTTGAGGAGGCCGTGGTCCAGCGCGTGGCGGTAGCGCTGCTCGGTCTCGTCGCCCTCGTGGAGGTGAGCCGTGGCCAGCGCCAGGTAGGGGTGGACGGCGTTGGCGCCGGCGGTCACGAGACAGGCGACGTCGTGGACGTCGACGGCGTCCCCGCAGATCGACACCAGGTCCTTCTGCAGGCGCTGGCCCGTGGCGATCAGACGCTCGTGGACCGCGCCCACGGCCAGCACCGACGGGATGGGGAGCCGGTTGTTGCCGGCGCGGCGGTCGGACAGCGCGAGCACGCCCGGCGGCGCCTCGACCGCCTCGCCGGCGAGGCGCTCCAGGGC
>JALYZG010000233.1 GCA_030948965.1 Candidatus Dormiibacterota bacterium
ACCCCACCCCGGCGCGCACACTTCCCCCGCCGCAACCTGACCATGGCCGGGCTGAGCGACGCCGTGGTGGTGGTCGAGGCCGGGGTGGGTTCGGGGGCGCTGATCACGGCCGACGCCGCCCTTGGCCTGGGCCGCCCCGTCCTGGCCGTGCCGGGCAGCGTCTTCTCCCCCCTCAGCGTCGGCTGCCACCAGCTGCTGCGGGACGGGGCCGCCCTGGCCCAGAACGCCCGCGACGTGCTGGCCGAGCTGGGGTGGGGCTCGGCCGAAGTGCTGGATGATCCCATGCGGCCGCCGCCCCACGTGGCCCCGCAAGACCTGCCGGCCGGTCGCGACCCGCTGCTGGCGCACCTCTCTGACGTGCTTCCGGCCGAGCCCGGCCTCCTGGCGCGGCGCCTCGGTCTCGCCTTTGGCGAGCTGCTGGGGCGGCTCGGCCGCCTGGAGCTGGAGGGCGCGGTGCGGCGGACCGACGCCGGTTACGTTAGAGTGCAGCGCCGCAGGGGCCGCCTCGGACTGAGCCGCGGTGGTAGCGGGTAGCAACGGTTGCTGTGGCCAGCCGGCCAGGCCGGCGGCCGCGTCCCGCATCTGCTGGAAGAGTGACGGCACAGCCGCGTCTCCCAGCCCCTCGGCAAGGAGCTCCTCGATGGCGGCTTCCAGGGCGGCGCTCGGCGCTATCCTCGTGGTCACGGCGTAGTCCTCCAACTCGGTGATTGATCCTCACCGCGGAAGGCTATGCCGTCCTACTTTTCCAGCGCTCCTGGACGCGGTCAGGCCGGCTGAGAAAACTCGGAGAGCCGGTGAAGCGGCCAAACTCTGGTTGTGCTGGGTTACTCTGCGGCAGGCCCGGCGAGAATCGTGCGGGAATGACAACTGGCTGTAGCGGGTAGGAAGGTGGCTGTGGCCGAAGGCCTGATCATCGTCGAGTCGCCGGCGAAGGCGAGGACGCTGAAGCGGTTCCTGGGCGATCGCTTCGATGTCCGCGCTTCGATGGGACACGTCCGCGACCTCCCGGAACGCGACCTGGCGGTGGACGTGGAGGCCGACTTTCGGCCCCACTACGAGGTCGTCGAGAACCGCAAGCAGGTCATCGCCGACCTGCGCAAGGCGGTCGGGCGGCGCAGCGACGTCATCCTCGCCTCCGACCCCGACCGCGAGGGCGAGGCCATCGCCTGGCACTTGGCCGAGGTGCTGAAGTTGCGGCAGCCCAAGCGCATCGAGTTCCACGAGATCACCAGCGACGCCGTGAAAAGGGCCCTGGCCGAGCCCCGCGCGATCGACATGCGCCTCGTCAACGCCCAGCAGGCGCGCCGGGTGGTCGACCGGCTGGTCGGCTACCGCCTCAGCCCCTTCCTCTGGAGCAAACTGCAGAAGGGCATCGGCGCGGGTCGGGTCCAGTCCGTGGCGCTGCGCCTGGTCGTGGATCGCGAGCTTGAGATCCGCGCCTTCACCACCGAGGAGTCCTGGACCGTAGACGCGATCCTGGCCCGCGAGGGCTCGGACCAGCGCTTCAAGGCCCGGCTCTGGCGCCGCCTCGCTGACGGGTCGGCGGTCGCGGCCGACAAGGACGGCCGCCTGGAGCTGAAGACCGAGGCCGAGGCGGACGCGGCCATGGTGGCTCTGGAGGGCGCGGAGTACCGCGTCACCGGGATCGAGCGGCGCAACCGCTCCAAGAACGCGCCGCCGCCGTACATCACGTCCACCCTGCAGCAGGACGCCTCCAGCCGCCTTCGCTTCGCGCCCAAGCGGACGATGCGGCTGGCGCAGGAGCTGTACGAGGGCATCGAGCTGGGCGTGGAGGGCTCGACCGGCCTCATCACCTACATGCGCACGGACTCCACCCGGATCTCGGACGAGGCCGAGCGCAAGGTGCGGGCCTGGATCAAGAAGGACGCGGGCGACGCCTATCTAGGCCATCCCCGCGCCGACAAGAGCCGGCCCGGCGCCCAGGACGCGCACGAGGCGATCCGCCCCACTGACCCAGGCCGGCGCCCGGAGGATGTCCGGCAGCACCTGAGCCAGGACCAGTACCGGGTCTACGACCTGATCTGGCGCCGCTTCGTCGCCAGCCGCATGGCGCCCGCGCGCTACGCCGGGACGACGGTCGAGATCGAGGCGGCGGAGTTCGGGCTCCGGGCGACGGGCTCGGTCCTGACCTTCGACGGCTTCTACCGGGTGTGGGCGCGAGGGGACCAGGACGAGGACGGGGACGCGCGGCTGCCGGAGCTGACGGAGGGCGAGCGCCTGGACTGTCACGGCCTGGAGCCGGAGCAGCACTTCACCCAGCCCCCGCCCCGCTACTCGGAGGCGACCCTGATCAACGAGCTGGAGAAGCGTGGCATCGGCCGGCCGAGCACGTTCGCGACGATCGTCGGGACGATCCAGGAGCGCAAGTACGTGGAGCAGCGGGAGCGGCGTCTCCACCCGACGCCGCTGGGCGAGGGGGTCAACCAGATCATGGTCGACCACTTCCAGAGCATCGTGGACGACCGCTACACGGCCGAGATGGAGGCGCGCCTGGACGAGGTCGAGCAGGGCCGGGTGGAGTGGGTGCCGGTGGTTGACGGCTTCTACCAGCCGCTGGAGCGGATGCTCAGCGCCGCGGCCGAGGCCATGCCCGCCGACACGGGCGAGATCTGCCCCGAGTGCCATGAGGGCCACCTGCTGCTTCGCGCGAGCCGCTACGGCCCCTTCAAGGGCTGCTCCCGCTACCCGCAGTGCCGCTACCGGCAGGCGGTCCGGCCGCCGGGCGAGGCGCCGGCGCCGCAAGTGCTGGATGACAAGTGCCCGGAGTGCGGACGGCCGCTGCAGGTCCGGACGGGTCGCTACGGCGAGTTCGTGGGCTGCTCCGGCTACCCCGAGTGCAAGTACGTGCGCCGCGACGAGAAGGCCTCCCCGGCGGTCCCGACCGGCGAGAAGTGCCCCGAGTGCGGGGAGGGCGACCTCGTGGAGCGCCAAGGCCGGTACGGTCCGTTCGTCGCCTGCAACCGTTACCCGGACTGCAAATACCGCGCGAACCCGGCCCGGGATGGCAAGCCTCGGGCCGAGGTCAAGGTCCTGGAGGAGCCGTGTCCCGTGTGCGGCAAGCCCCTTGTCGAGCGCCAGGGGCGCTTCGGCCCGTTCAAGTCCTGCAGCGACTACCCTCGCTGCCCGGGCCCCAAGCGCACCGGCGGCCCGCGCAGCCGCGCGAAAGCCGCCGTCTAACCGCCCGCCCGCCCCCCTCGCACGAACATCGAAAACGTGTAGTCGCCGGCGAATGGCCCATTCGCGCGCCATCGAAACGTGCATTGGCCGGCGAATGCACGTCCTCTCCGGCCCCTTGCGAGGAGGGTTGGGGAGGGAGTCAAAGGGTAGAATCCTCTACGCCAGCCGGCACGTGCCGGTTGAGTACACACGTCCGGACCCGATCCCTCGCCCCAACCTGGAGCGCCCGAGCCGGACGGAGGAAACAAGGGAGGTAAGCGTGTGTCACAGGTGACGCTCAAGCAGCTTCTGGAGGCCGGTGTCCACTTCGGACACCAGACCAGCCGCTGGAATCCGAAGATGCGGCCGTACATCTTCACCGCTCGCAACGGCATCCACATCATCGACCTGCAGAAGACGGTCAAGCTGCTGGACGACGCCCTCGACTACGTCCGCTCGGTGGCGGAGGCCGGTCGGCCAGTGCTCTTTGTGGGCACGAAAAAGCAGGCTCAGGAGACGATCCAGACCGAAGCCGCCCGATCGGGCATGTTCTTCGTCAACCGGCGCTGGATGGGCGGCATGCTGACCAACTTCAGCACCGTCAAAAAGCGCATCGAACGGCTGCAGGAGCTGCGCCGCATGCAGCAGGCGGGACAGTTCGAGGTCCTGCCCAAGAAGGACGCCAAAAAGCTGCAGGACGAGCTCGACCGGCTCATGTACCACTTCGATGGCATCGCCGACATGCGGCGCCTGCCGGGCGTGGTCTACGTCGTCGATCCGCGCAAGGAGCACATAGCGGTCTTGGAAGCCAACCGCCTGAAGATCCCGGTCGTGGCCATCACCGACAGCAACTGCGACCCGGACCTCATTGACTACGTCATCCCGGGCAACGACGACGCCATCCGGGCGGTGAAGCTGCTCACGGGCAAGATGGCCGACGCCTGCCTGGCGGGCCGGCAGCTGGCCATGGAGCGCGGCGAGCAGCTGCCCTCCATGGAGGAGCGTGAATTCCTGGAGACGCCGCGCTACGACCTCATCGAGGAGTACATCGACGAGGAGGAGGACTACCTGCCCGACGTGACCGAGGACGAGTTCCTGGGCCGCACCGACGAGGAGGACCGATAGAGTTGGCGGAGGTTTCGATGGAGCTGGTGAAGCGTCTCCGGGACATGACGGGCGCCGGCATGATGGACTGCAAGCGCTCACTGGAAGAGACGGCCGGCGACCTCGACAAGGCCGTCGTCCTGCTCCGAGAGCGAGGCATCGCCAAGGCTGCCAAGCGCGCCGGGCGTGAGACCACCAACGGGGTCGTCGAGGCCTACCTGCACCGCACCAGCGACGACTACCCGCCCCAGGTGGGCGCCCTCGTCGAGGTCGATTGTGAGAGCGACTTTGTGGCCAAGGGCGACGATTTCCGGCGCCTGGCCCGAGAGCTGGCGATGCACGTCGCAGCCGCCAATCCCCGATGGATCAGCCGCGATCAGGTACCGGTCGAGACGGTGGATTCGGAGCGGGACCTCTACCGCCGCCGGGCGGAGCAGGACGGCAAGCCCGCGGGCGCCCTGGAGCGGATCGTCGACGGCCAGCTGGAGGCCTTCTTCAAGGACTTCTGCCTGCTCGAGCAGCCGTACATCCGGGACCCCAAGACGCCGGTCAAGGACCTCGTGGCGGAGGCGATGTCGAAGCTGCAGGAGAACATAACCGTGCGCCGTATCAGCCGGTTCAGCATCAAAGAGGACTAGGTTCGATCATCGAGGTGGAGCGCAGGCCACGCTGGCGGCGGGTGCTGCTCAAGCTCTCTGGTGAGGCGCTCGGCGGGCCCCAGAGCACGGGCATCGACTTCGAGGTGGTGCGTGCCATCTCGGCGCAGGTTCGGCGCGTCCACGAGATGGGCGTGCAGGTGGCGCTGGTGGTGGGCGGGGGCAACATCTTTCGCGGCTTGGCGGCGGCCCAGGGCGGATTCGACCGGGCCACCGGCGACTACATGGGCATGCTGGGCACCGTGATCAACGCGCTGGCGCTGCAGGAGGGCCTGGAGGGGACGGGCATCCAGGCACGGACGATGACCGCCATCCAGATGCCGCAGGTGGCCGAGCCCTACATTCGGCGCCGGGCCATCCGCCACCTGGAGAAGGGCCGCGTCGTCATCCTCGCCGCGGGCACGGGCAACCCCTACTTCACGACCGACACGACCGCGGCCCTACGCGCTGTGGAGATGGAGGCCGAGGTCGTGCTCAAGGCGACGCGGGTGGACGGCATCTACACCGCCGACCCGCTGCGGGACCCGGCGGCAACCAAGTTTGACCGCCTCGAGTACCTGGAAGTGCTGAACCGGGGCATCGAGGTGATGGACAACACCGCGCTCACGTTGTGCATGGACAACGGGGTGCCGATCGTCGTCTTCGACCTGCTGAAGGAGGGCAACATGGAGCGCGTCATCCTCGGCGACGAGATCGGGACCCTGGTTGGCGCTTCGCTTCGCGGGGAAACCAACCCACCCCACGAAACCCGGGGTTTCGCGGGGACCCCGGAGGTTCCCCCACGGACCCCTTCCCGCAACATGAAGTTTGGGCGCCGTGATACCAACTCAAACGACCCGGCCAAGCCGGGCCTATCGAGTGACGTTTTTGATCGTCCGGAGATCGAGCGGTGAGCGTCGATGAGGTGCTGCGAGAGGCGGATGCCAAGATGGACAGGTCGGTCGAGCACCTGGAGCAGGAGCTGCTGACGATCCGCACCGGCCGCGCTAACCCGGCCCTCGTCGACCGCGTCCAGGTGCCCTACTACGGCACCCCCACGCCGCTCCACCAGCTGGCCCAGGTCTCGGCCCCAGAGGCGCGGCTGCTCATGATCCAGGTCTACGACCGGAGCCAGATGGGGGCGGTGGAAAAGGCCATCCGCGATTCGGGCATGGGCCTCAACCCGGCCAGCGACGGCCAGGTCATCCGCGTCCCCATCCCGCCCCTGACCGAAGAGCGCCGCAAGGAGTATGTGCGGATGGTGCGGCAGCGGGCCGAGGAGGCGCGGGTGGCGGTGCGGAATATCCGCCGCGACGAGCTGCACCGGATCCAGCAGCAGGAGAAGGCGGGCGAGTTCGCGGAGGACGACGCGAGACGGGCGGGCGAACAGCTGCAGAAGGTGACAGACGCTCATACGTACCGCATCGAAGGGATCGCCGGCCGCAAGGAGACGGACGTCATGGAGGTCTAGAGGTGCGGCCGAAAAGCCCGACAGGATCTTCGGCGCCCATGCACGCCACCTGCGGCGTCGGCTCCTAGTGGACAGTCCACCAGTGCCTCGGGCCCCAGGCATCGCGACACCGACGGCCGGCCGCTAGGCTCCGGGATGGACCCGGAGCCGCCGCCCGCGACCGCGCCCATCCCCCGCCACGTCGGCATCATCATGGACGGCAACGGGCGCTGGGCGCGCCGGCGCAACCGGCCTCACAGCTTCGGCCACCGGGCCGGCGTGCGCGCCATGAAGCGGGTCATGTACGCGTGCGAGGACATCGGCATCCACGTGCTCAGCGTCTACGTCTTCTCGACCGAGAACTGGTCGCGGCCGGCACCCGAGGTGCGAGCCCTGATGCGGCTCTTTCACGAGTCCATCCAGCGCGAGATCGACGAGCTGGACGCGCGTGGCATCCGGATCGTGGTCAGCGGCCGCCGCTCCGACCTCTCGCCGCTCATGCGCCGCCGCATCCAGGAGGCCGAGCAGCGGAGCGCGGGCAACCGCCGCGGAGTGCTCAACGTCTGTCTCAACTACGGCGGCCGGGCTGAGCTCGTGGACGCGATCAGAGGCCTGGTCGAGGCCGGCCCGCCGCCGGCCGCCATCGACGAGAGCGCGCTCGCCCGGCGCCTCTACCACCCCGAGCTGCCAGATCCCGACCTGATCATCCGCACGGCGGGGGAGAGGCGGCTCAGCAACTTCCTGCTCTGGCAGTCGGCGTATTCCGAGATCTACTTCACCGACACGCTCTGGCCGGACTTCGACGCGGAGGACCTGCAGCGTGCGGTCGCCGACTACCAGACCCGAGTGCGGCGTTTCGGCGGTCGCCCTGACCTCCCCTTCACCGCGGTGGCGACGTGACGGTAAAGGTGCCTCCCGGCAGCCGCCGGCGCCGTGAGCCTGGCGTGGCCCGGGGGTGGACCAGCCCCCTCGTCGTCCGCGCCGTCACGGGAGTCGCCCTCGCCGCCATCGTCGTGGCGGTGGTCGCCACCGGCCAGTACGGGCTGTGGGCAATGGCCGTGGTCCTGGGCGGCCTCTCGCTTTGGGAGCTCCGGCGCCTGACCGCCCAGATCGGCTACCCGGCCCCGACCTGGCTTCTCTTCCCGCTCGGTGCCTACCTGGCCTTCAGCGGCACCCTCCTGCAGCGCGTGCCGCTGGCGGCTGCCCTGGGCGCCGTCCTCCTCGTGGGGCTCCCGGCGCTGATCTTTCAGCGCCCGGGCGGGGGCTTTGTGAGCTGGGCTCTGGGCGTTGCCGGCGCGCTCTACATTGGCCTGCCCTTCAATGCCTTCTTGGTCCTCTACGCGGACCACCCCTGGCCACGCGGCACCCTCTGGGTGCTGACGATCATCGCCACGGTGGTGGTCACGGACATCGCCGCGTACCTCGGCGGACGCAGCTTCGGCCGCCGCCCATTCTTCCCCCACGTCAGCCCCAACAAGACCCTGGAGGGCGCTGTCGCCGGCGTCTTGTTGGCGGTCCCCGTCATGCTGCTCGCGGGCTGGTTGGGGCTCGGCCTGCCGGTCTGGCAGGCGGCGCTCCTCGGCCTCCTGGTCGGCCTGAGCGCCGAGCTCGGGGACCTGGTCGAGTCGCAGCTGAAGCGGCTGGCGGGGGTGAAGGACTCGTCTCACCTCATCCCCGGGCACGGCGGCGTGCTCGACCGCATCGATTCAGTCCTGCTGCCGCCGCTGGTGGTCGGGCTCTGCCTCGCGCTGTTCCACGCCCTGTGAGGCCGCTCAGGATCGTCATCCTCGGCGCCACCGGTTCCATCGGCAGCCAGGCGCTGGAGGTAATCGACCGCTATCCCACCCAGTTCCAGGTTCTGGGGCTGGTCTCCGGCCGGCGCCCGCCGGCGCATGAGGCGCGGGTCCGAATCCAGGCCGGCGACCCGGACTTCGACGCGCGGGTGGAGGAGCTGGTCAGCCACCCCGAGTGCGACCTGGTGCTGGTCGCCATCCCTGGGGCGCTGTCGCTCCGGCCCACGCTGGCGGCGCTGAGGGCGCGAAAGAAGGTGGCCCTGGCCAGCAAGGAGGTCCTGGTCATGGCTGGCGAGCTGGTCATGGCGGCGGCGGGCCCTGACGCCATCCGGCCGGTGGACTCGGAGCACTCGGCCATCTGGCAGTGCCTTTGGGGCGAGCACCCGGAAAGCGTGGGCCGCCTCCTGCTGACCGCCACCGGTGGGCCGTTTTGGGCCCGACCCGAGGTCGACCTGGCCGAGGTGACCGTGGCCGACGCGCTCCGTCACCCGCGCTGGGCGATGGGACAGAAGGTCTCGATCGACTCGGCCACGCTGATGAACAAGGGCTTGGAGGTGATCGAGGCCCATCACCTATTCGGGGTGGCCCTGGACCGGATCGACGTGGTCGTCCACCCTCAGGCCGTCATCCACTCCCTGGTCCAGTTCGTCGACGGCTCGGCCAAGGCACAGCTGGGCAACCCCGACATGCGCCTGCCGATCGGCCTCGCGCTCTCATATCCCGAGCGCCTGCCCGACGCCGTGCCTCCGACCCGCTTTCAGGACCTGGGCCCGTTGGAGCTGCACCCATTGGACGACGTCCGCCACCCGGCGGTGCGGCTGGCGCGGGAGGCGGGGGCCCGGGGCGCGCCCTATCCCGCCGTCCTGAACGCAGCCAACGAGGAGGCGGTCGCGGCCTTCCTGCGGGGCGAGGTCCGGTTCCCAGCCATCCTGGACGCCGTGAGCGCGGCGCTCGGCGCCTGGTCGGGATCGAGCGGCCCGGGGTTGGCCCTCGAGGAGTTGGTCGCGGCGGACCGGGCGGCCAGGGACTATGTCCGCTCCTGGCTGGGTAAGGTGAGACCATGAGCCCCACGGCGACGGGAAGGCACGCGTGAGCGTGGTCATCGGCGTCGCCGCCATCGTGGCGATGTTCCTCATCCTCGTCGTTCCCCATGAGTTCGGCCATTTCGTCCTGGCCAAGGCGTTCGGGATCAAGGTCCACGAGTTCTCGCTGGGGATCGGGGGCAAGCTCGCCTCCATGACCCGGGGCGGGACGATGTACGCGGTGCGCGCACTGCCGGTCGCCGGCTACGTCCGCCTCTCGGGCATGGAGCCGGGCGACTTCGCCGACCCCGACGGCTTCCATCACAAGGCCCCGGCCAAGAGGCTCCTGGTCCTGCTCGGCGGCGCCCTGGCCAACTTCGTGGTCGCCGCCCTGCTAGTCACGGGCGTCACGGCCAGCCAGATCAACTCTGACCCGGGCTTCATCGCCCAGGTCGTGGCCGGCAGCCCGGCGGCCCATGCCGGCCTCGTGCCGGGCGACCGGATCCGGAGCGTGAACGGGTCGCCGCTACAGACCTCTCACGACCTCTTGCAGACAGAGCAGGCGCACCCTGGCCAACCCCTCCAGCTGGCCGTCCACCGTGCCGACGGCTCCACTTTCGAGACCACGCTCAAGCCGCGCTACAACAGCCAGGACTCGCGCTACGAGATCGGCGTCCAGGCGCTGCGGGTCGTCACCCCGCTGGACGCGGTGAAGACCGGCGTCACCTTCCCCGTGTACGCGGTGGGATTCATAGTCTCCGGCCTGGGCCAGGTGGTGACCGGTCGCGTCCCGGGCGGCCTGCTCGGCCCCGAGGGCGCCACCGGGGCGATCGGCATGGGGGCTCTGACCTACCAGGCCGCCAACCAGGGGCTCTTGACCTACCTCACCCTGGTCGCCCTGCTCTCGGTGGCGCTGGGCGTGACCAACCTCCTGCCCCTGCCCGCGCTGGACGGGGGCCGCATCCTCGTAGTCCTCCTGGAGGTCGTGCGGCGCAAGCCCTTCGACCGCGAGCGGGAGATGGCGGTGCAGCGCTATGGACTGGCCGCGATGCTGGCCCTCATGGTCCTGATCGCCGTCTTCGACGTGCAGAGGCTGGTGACCGGCCAGTTCCCGGGCCTCAGATGACGACGAGCGGCGTGCCCCAGCGCCGGCGCTCCATCCCCGTGCGAGTGGGCGACGTGGTCATCGGCGGTGCCGCCCCGATCGCCGTCCAGACGATGACCAAGACGGATACGCGCGACGTGCGGGCGACGCTGAACCAGATCGCCGCGCTCAAGGAGGCCGGCTGCGAGATCGTGCGGCCCGCGGTGCCCGATCACCAGGCCGCGGAGGCTTTGCGGGCGATCGTGGCCGGCTCGCCGCTGCCGATCATCGCCGACATCCACTACAACCACGAGCTGGCCCTCATGGCCATCGCGGCCGGGGTCCACGGCCTTCGCCTCAACCCCGGCAACATCCCCGACCCCGAGAAGGTGAAGCGGGTCGTGCTGGCCGCCAAGGAGCGGGACATTCCCTTCCGAATCGGCGTCAACGCCGGGTCGCTGCCGGAGGAGGTGCACAAGAACCTGCGCGAGCAGCACGCCGTGGACCGGGAGGATCGGGGCCGCACGGCGGAGCGGATGGTCGAGGTGGCGATCGGGCACTGCGAGATCCTGGAGAGTCTCGACTACGGCCCCGGCCACATCAAGGTCAGCCTCAAGGCCACCGACGTGTGGACCAACGTGATGGCCAACCGCATCTTCGCCGAGCGCCGGGCGTACCCTATCCACCTCGGCGTGACCGAGTCGGGACCCGTCCAGGCCGGCAGCATCCGCAGCTCGGTGGGCCTCGGCATCCTCCTCGGCGAGGGCATCGGTGACACCATCCGCGTCTCCCTGGCCACCGACGACCCGACCGAGGAGATCCGGGTCGGCTACGAGGTGCTGAAGGCGCTGAGCATTCGCAACGAGGGCGCGACCCTGATCGCCTGTCCCACGTGCGGGCGGCTCGAGTACGACATGGTCCCGACGGTAAAGACGGTGGAGGCCCACATCGCCCGCCTCAAAGTGCCGATCACCGTGGCCGTGATGGGCTGCGTGGTCAACGGCCCAGCCGAGGCCCGGCACGCAGACATCGGCGTCACCGGCGGCCGGGGCAAGGGCGTCATCTTCAAGCGCGGCAAGCTCTGGCGGACCGTGCCCCAGGCGGAGTTGCTGCCGGTCCTTCTGGCCGAGATCGACGCCCTGGCCGAGTCTCGCGCCATGCCGGCCGAGGCGCCGGTCTGAGCGGGCTCGACCGCAACGCCCTGGACGCCTGGCTCCAGACCTACGGCCAGGCTTTCAAGAGCAACGACCCGGATCAGATCGGCGACCTGTTCACGGAGACCGCCGTCTATCACTACGGTCCATTC
>JALYZG010000260.1 GCA_030948965.1 Candidatus Dormiibacterota bacterium
GAAAGAAGTCGGCGGTGAAAGTCTGCGCCTGCTCGTCGAGCTCACCCACCTCATTCATGTTGATGCCGGTGTATACGATCCTCTTGCGCACCAGGTACTGATTGCCGGCCTGGATGAGGTTGCCGGCAGCGAGCTGGCGGTTGAAGTCCGGGCCGGAGCTGGCGCCGAATGTCGCCAGCTGTACCGGCGCTGACCTGAAGTCCTGACGGGTGGCGATGCCCACGTCTATCGAGCGAACGGCGGAACCGGACTGGCTGAAGTAGAGCAGTCCGGTCAACCCCGGGATGGCGTTGTCCCGATTCTTGAACTCGGCGAGGCCGTCCCGAATCCGCTGCCGGCCGGCGGCGGACGGCGTGTTCACGCCGTCGGCCTGAAGGACGTGCACCGCCGCGATCGCGGCGTCATAGCTCGTGATGCCGCGCCAGGTCGGTTCGGCTCCGAACCTCTGCTGGAAGGCGTGGTACCAACGCAAGCCGTCGCCGGTCAGCCCGTCGATCAGCGTCGGCACCGCCGCGTACATGCCGTCGGTGTAGTAGCCAGGGGTTGCTCGTTCCTGCGGCTGGTCGTTGAACGAGTCCAGGAAGGTCGTGTCGCCGAGTGAGTCACCCCCGACTATTGGCGTGTGGACGTTCGCCTTGCGGAGCCCCATGACCACCTGCTTGGCCAGGTCCGCCTGCATCGCGAGCACGATCGGTCCCGGCGTCGGGTCGGCCGCCAGCTGCTCGACGGCAGGCGCGACCGTCGCCTGGTCTATGGCACCGGCCGAGGAGTTGAGCTGGATCACGTGCCTGAGGTGGCCGCCGGCCTGAGAGTAGGCGGTCTGGAAGCCCGCGACCAGGTTGCTGCCATAGGTCCGGTTGCCCCAGACCACGCTCCCTTCCTGCTGCCCCAGGATGTCGAGGAGATAAGAGGCGAGCAGGCCGCCTTCGTCGTGGTTGTCGAAGACGGTGCTGAAGTACCAGGGGTTGTCCCGGGTGATCGAATCCGTCGTGGCGGTGGGCGTGATCGCGGGAATGTGGGCCTGCTCATAGATCGGGCTCGCCGCTAGTGCCGCGTCGCTGGTGCGGTTGCCGATGACGAGGAGCGCGCGACCGTCCTTGACGATCTCCTCGGCGCGGAGCCGGGCCTGGCCAGGGTCGTCCCGATCGTCGTAGGTGAGCAGAGAGACGGGATGCCCGTTCACGCCGCCTTGGGCGTTGACGCCGTCCAGGTACATCTGGACGCTTCCCCTCATCTCCCGTCCGTAGGCGGCTGTGCTGCCGGACATCGGCGCCACCAGGGCGATGTAAACGGGCCGGGCCTCGTTGGTGCGAGTAACGAGGAGCCCGACGACGCCACCGAGGACGAGGACCGCGATCAGGGCGGCGCTGAGCTGGGCCCTCCGGCCGGGCCGGCGCCGCCACACCGGGACCGTCTTGGGGACGAGTCCGGGCGGTGGCGGCGGCTCCGCCAGTTGGTCCAGCTCTGTTGGGTGTCTCGCGGACACGTCGGGCAGGCGGCGCAGGGCGTCTCGCGCCACGCTGTTCCCGTTGGCGTCGAGCGCCCGCTCCAGGCAGTAGCGGCGTTCGTTGTCGTTCCTCGCCAACGACGCGAACCAGAGCCAGGCTCGCTCGTACTTCGGATCGAGCTCGATCGCCTCTGCCAGCAATTGGCGCGCATCATCGGCGTTACCGTCGTTCGCGGTCTCGATCGCCCGCCTGGTGAGCGAGAGCGCGGTGTTTTGATCAGCCATAGTCAGCCGTCAAACCGCTCGAAGCCGGACTACGGACCGGCCGGCTGGTCGCGCTGCACCAACCGGTCGCCGAGCGCCGCCAGCTGCCCGTCATCTGGGATCTTGCCCTCGGGCGTCAGGGCGTTCACCACGTGAGGCAGCGCCTGCGCGAGGCCGGCCTTCACGTCCTCGGGGGACTGGCCTGCCTGCTGGGCGACGGCGTGGATCGTGTCGCCGCCGAGCATGCGCTCGATCTCGTCGGGGTGGAGAGGTTGATTGTCGCCGTTCGAGACCCACGACCGGGCCTTGTCCTGCAGGCCGGCCTGGCCGAACCGGTCGACCAGGCCGCTCAGCGCGCCGCTCCCGGCCGCACCGCCGAGCAGGCCGCCCAGCGCAGTGCCGAGGGCGCCCCCAGCGTCGCCGCCTACCGCGCCGCCCAGCACCCTGCCGGTAACCGCTCCGACCATCGCCGTCACGGCCGGGCCGACCCAGTTCGGCAGGTCGACCGATTGCTCGCCGCTGCGGCCGAGCAGCTTGTCGAGCTCACCTTCCATCATCCGCGTCGTGTCAGCCATACCGTTCCCCCTGAGAAGTCCGCCCGCGGCAGCCGCTACGTCATTATCCGCCGAGGCATCAAGGGCCGGGCGCGATCCGCTCGTCGACGGTCGCCCGCAGCGAGCCCCTGGCCAGCCTCACCCTGACCTGCCGTCCGGCACCAGTGTCGGCGGCGTTGCGCAGGACCGCGCCGCGCTCATCGCTGGTGATGCTGTAGCCACGCGCCAGCACCCGCTCCGGGCTCAGCGCGTCCAGGCGGCCGCGGCGGTGGGCAACACCGGTCTCCGCGCCCCGCAGACGCTGGCGGAGAATGCCGTCCAGACGCTCTCGCCCGCGGCGGGCCTGCACCTGGGCCGCGCGGCCGGCCACCGCGCGCGCGGCGGCGGTGCTGAGACGGGCGTCGAGAAGCGCCAGATGCTCGAGCCGGAGAGTGACTTGGCGTCGGGGCTCCAGGCGGCCCAGCTGCGAACGGCAGCTCTCCAGCCGATCGGCCCGGCGCCGGACCAGCGCAGTAACCGCCGGCGCCAGCCGCCGGCGCCGGTGCGCGAGCCGTTCCGAGGCCTCCGCCAGCCGTCGCGCCGTCTCCCGGTCGAGGCGTCGCCCGCGATCGGCCAGCGCCGCCAGAAGATCGGCCTTGCGGGGCACGACGTGGGTGCCGGCCTCGGTCGGGGTCCGGCACTCCGCGTCCGCGACCAGGTCGGCCAGGGTCCGATCCGACGTGTGTCCGAGAGCGGTCACCACCGGTATGCGGGAGGCCAGGATGGCCCGGGCCACGGGTTCGGTGTTGAAGGCCCACAGCTCCTCGAAGCTGCCCCCGCCGCGAGCCACGACCACGACGTCCGCCCGGGCCTCGCGGTTGCAGCGGGTGAGCGCGGAGACAACGCTGGAGGGCGCGGTGTCGCCCTGCACCACGGCCGCGTAGACGACGATCTCCATGTTCGGGTAGCGGTCGCGGATCGTCTCCTGGAGGTCGTGGATGACCGCGCCGGTGGGGGACGTGACCAGGGCCACGACGCGGGGCAGAAAGGGCAGGCGCCGCTTTCGCTCGGGAGCGAAGGCGCCCTCCAGCTCCAGCCGGCGGCGGAGGGCCTCCAGCTGTGCCCGCCGGCGCCCGGCGTCGTCGTGCTGAATGAGGTCCACCACCAGGCGGACCCGCCCACCCTGCGGCCAGAAATCGACCCGCCCGCGGAAGACGAAGGCCTGGCCGTCCTCCGGCACGATGCCGAGGCGGCGGGCGTCGCCGGCAAACAGGAACGCCTCGACGACGGCGCTCGGGTCGGTGATGGAGAAGTTGAAGTGGCCCTTCGCGCTGCGCCGGAGGCCGGTCACCTCGCCCTTGACGAAAACGGAGTTGAGCGGCCGCAGCTCGCGCTGGATGGCCGCCGCCAGCTCCGTTACTGTCAGCGGCCGGCGGGCCTCGTCGAGCTGCAGCATCAGGCCTGCGCCCCGATCCCGGCGGGTGGGCGCCAGGCACCTGGGTCGGATTCGACTTGGGGCTGGGGCGCGGAGCCGGCAAGGGGCTGGACTGTCGGCTCCCTGGCTTGGAGCGCCCCGGCCGGGTCGATCAGCCGGCCACTGAGGCCGTCGGTGCGGCCGCCGGCGATGTCCGCCAGCGTTCGTGCGGCGGCGGCCGGACCATCCTCGTGCGCGGCGCCGAGGAACGGCTCCCGCTTTATGGCGAAGGCCTGCACACCCGACTCCCGGCCCTCCCGGGCCAGCGCCTCCGTCAGGCGCAGGACCCCGGCGTCGGCCGTGTGCCGGGCCGAGAGCCCGGGCGGTGGCACACGCCCCTGGTCGCCGACCACGTTGACGATCCGGCCGTGCAGGCGCGGGGCCATGCGGCGCAAGACCAGCTGGCTGCAGAGGGCGGTCCCGCGGAGCTCGGCCTCGACCTGCCGCCACCAGTCGTCGGGCTCGGTGGCGATGAAGCCGCCCTCGCCGTCGGCGCCCGCCCCCACCCCGTTGACCAGCAGGTCGATCGGCCCCAGCCCTCCCTCGACCCGGGCCAGGATGGCCTCCACCGCCAGCCGGTCGGTGACGTCGCCGGGCGCCACGAGGGCCTGGCCGCCCGCCTCCTCGATGTCCGCCGCCACCTCGTCCAGCTCCTCGACCGAGCGCGCCGTGAGGGCCACCGCGGCCCCCCGCTCGGCCAAGCCCTGAGCGATCCGGCGACCGGCGCCGCGGCCGGCACCGGTGACGAGGGCGACCTGCCCTGTCAGGTCTGGGGCAGCGTCAGCCCCCAATCTGGGACATGGACTTGCCCGGGCGGACGAAGCTGCGGTCACCAATCAGCAGGGCCCCGCCCTCTTCCTTCTGCCAGACGGCCGCCTCGATCAGGGCCGCCAGCCTGTCGTCCGAGGCTCCGTCTCGCATGGGGCCCTGGAGTGAGGTCTCGCGGAGCGAGAAGAGGCACGTCCGCAGGCCGCCCTCGGCCGAGAGGCGGAGGCGGTTGCAGGCGGAGCAGAAAGCGTCCGACACCGAGGAGATGAAGCCCACGCCGCCCGGGGATCCGTCCGCAAACCTAAAGCTCGTGGCCGGGGCCGGCCGCCCAGACGGAGCCGGCACCAGCGGGAACAGGTCCTCGATGGTCTCCTGCACGCGGCGGCTGGGCAGGACCAGGTCCTCGCGCCAGATGCCGTCGCCGTCGAGGGGCATGAACTCGATGAACCGGACCTCGTAGCCGCGCTCTCGGGCCAGCCGGGCGAAGTCCAGGATCTCGTCGTCGTTGACGCCGCGCATCACCACCACGTTGAGCTTGATCGGGCCGAGACCAGCTTCCTCGGCGGCGCGGATGCCGTCCATCGTCCGGTCGAAGGCCTCGCGCCGCGCGATCTCCTGGAAGCGGTCCAGGTGCAGGGTGTC
Source organism: Candidatus Dormiibacterota bacterium (assembly GCA_030948965.1). GTDB lineage: Bacteria > Chloroflexota > Dormibacteria > Dormibacterales > Dormibacteraceae > JALYZG01. The sequence continues at coordinate 5,129 of JALYZG010000260.1, forward strand.
GAGAGACACGTTGAGGCGCTTCAGGCCCGCTTCCTGGAGCAGCTTGGCCTTCTGGCGCAGGAGCACGCCGTTGGTGGTCATGGTGATATCGAGGCCCGGCGCCAGGTCCGAGATCATCGCCACAAGCTCCTCGATCCGCACCCGCACCAGCGGCTCGCCACCCGTCAGGCGGATCGTGTGGACCCCGTAGCGCTCGACGAAGATTCGGGCCAGGCGCTGGATCTCCTCGAAACGCAGGATGTCCTGGCGTCCCAGCCAGCGCAGGCCCTCGGCCGGCATGCAGTAGATGCAGCGGAAGTTGCAGCGGTCGGTGACCGAGATTCGAAGGTCGTCCGCGACGCGCCCGTGACTGTCGCGCAGCGTGGCTCGGTTCGACGCCTTCACAATGCCGGATGATACCGGGCATGGAGTACGAGAACGTGCTCGCCGAGCGCGTCGGGCGCGTGGGCGTGGTGACCATGAACCGGCCCCGAGTGCTCAACGCGCTCAGCCCCGAGCACATCGCCGATATCACCTCCGCCCTGGCAGCGTTCGACGCCGACGGCGAGATCGGGGCGCTGGTCCTGACCGGAGGCCCGGGAGTCTTCGCGGCGGGCGCCGACATCGCCGACATGGCCGATCGCTCGCCGGTCGACCAGATGCTTCGCGACCAGACCGGGCGCTGGGCCAAGATCGGCCAGCTGACCAAGCCCCTGATCGCGGCCGTCAACGGCTACGCGCTGGGCGGTGGCTGCGAGCTGGCCCTGATGTGCGACCTGATCGTGGCCGGGGACAGCGCCCGATTCGGCCAGCCCGAGATCAACCTCGGCATCATCCCGGGCGCGGGCGGCACCCAGCGCTGGCCTCGCACCGTGGGCAAGTACGTGGCCATGGAGATCGCGCTCGGCGGCGACCCCATCCCGGCCCCGCGCGCCTACCAGTTGGGCCTCGTGAACCGCGTCGTCCCGGCCGAGACCACTCTCCGAACGGCGATCCAGCTTGGCGAGAAGCTCGCGGCCAAACCGGCACTGGCCCTCCGCCTGGCCAAGGAGTCCGTCAACACGGCGCTCGAGGTCCCTCTCCAGGACGGCCTCGCGTTCGAGCGCAAGAACTTCTACTTCCTCTTCTCGTCGGAAGACCAGAAGGAGGGCATGCACGCCTTCCTGGAGAAGCGGCGCGGACAGTTCAGGGGGCGGTGAGCATGAGCGAGACGGTGGCGACCCAGGTGGTGACGCGGTCCGTCGAAAATGGGGTGGCCTGGATCCGCCTCAACCGGCCCGAGAAGCGCAACGCGGTGTCGTCCGAGCTGCGGTCCGCTCTGGCCGCATCGGTGCGCGATTCTGAGCGTGACCCGGAGACGCGGGTAGTGGTCGTGATCGGCAACGGCGGGGCCTTCTGCGCGGGCGCCGACGTGACCGAGTTCCAGCAGCGCCCGGACGCGCCGGCCGCGGTCGTCGAGGGCATCCGCGGCGAGTACGAGCGCATCCTGCTGGGGCTGCGCACGATGCCCAAGCCCACGATCGCGGCGGTGGACGGCGCGGCCGCGGGCATCGGCGCCTCGATCGCGGTCTGCTGCGACCTGCGCTACGCCACCACCCGCGCCTTCTTCCGGGAGGCCTTCGTGGACATCGGCCTGACCGTGGACGGCGGCATCTCCTGGCTGCTGCCCCGGCTGATCGGCAGCGCCCGGGCGCTGGAGATGTTCTACACGGGCTCGCGGCTGGGAGCCGAGGAGGCCGAGCGCCTCGGCCTCGTCAACCATGTGGTCAAGCCCGAGCGGCTGGAGGCGACCGTACGGAAGGCGGCCGAGAAGATCGCGGCTGGGCCGGCACTGGCACTGGCCGCGATGAAGCGGTCGACGAACCTGGGGGCCGCGACGTCCCTCGAGGACACCATCGACTTCGAATTCCTGCTCCAGGGCGCGCTGATGGAGACGGAGGACCATCGCGAGGGGGTCGCGGCCTTCCTGGAGAAGCGGGCGCCGCGGTTCTCTGGCCGCTGATGGCCGCTGAGCTCCGCGATGCGGTAGTCGTCGCCGCCGCTCGCACGCCCATGGGGCGCTACGGCGGCCAGCTCCGGGCGGTGCGGCCCGACGACCTGATCGCATCGGCCATCGCGGAGGCGGCGCGCCGGGCCGCCGTGGAGCCGGCCGAAGTGGCGGACGTGATCGTGGGCTGCGCCAACCAGGCGGGGGAGGATAACCGCAACGTGGCCCGCATGGGCCTGCTGCTGGCCGGGTTCCCGGTCGAGATCCCCGGCCAGACGGTCAACCGCCTCTGCGGCTCGGGCATGCAGGCTTGCATCACCGCCGCCCGCGAGGTCCAGACGGGTGCAGCCGACGTCGTCATCGCGGGCGGCGTCGAGAGCATGAGCCGCGCCCCCTGGGTGATGGCCAAGCCGGACACGGGCCTGCCTCGCGGTCCACAGACGGCTCACGACACCGCCCTCGGCTGGCGCCTGGTGAATCCGCGCATGGCCGAGCTGTACGGCACCCTGCAGATGGGGGAGACGGCCGAACGGGTGGCCGCTAAATATGAGATCGATCGGACGGCGCAGGACGAGTTCGCGGACCGCAGCCACCACCGCGCGGTGGCCGCGCAGAGGGCGGGCGTGCTGGAACCGGAGATCGTGGCGCTGACAGTGCCGGCGGCAAAGGGCGAGACGGTGCGCCTGACCGCGGACGAGGGGCCGCGCCCGGACTCCTCGACCGAAGCCCTGGCCAGGCTGCGCCCGGCCTTTCAGAAGGACGGGTCGGTCACGGCCGGCAACTCCTCGCCTCTCAACGACGGCGCCGCCGCCATCGTCATCATGTCGGCGCCGGAGGCCGAGCGACGCGGCCTCCGGCCCTTGGCCCGGTTTGTCGCCGCCGGGGCGGCGGGCGTGCACCCCGACTACATGGGCATCGGCCCCGTGCCGGCGTCGCTGAAGGCCCTGGACGCGGCCGGTCTGACGGTAGCCGATATCGACCTGGCCGAGCTCAACGAGGCCTTCGCCGCCCAGGCCGTCGCCTGCATCCGCCTGCTCGGTCTGGACGAGGAGAAAGTCAACGTCAACGGTGGCGCCATCGCCCTCGGCCACCCGCTCGGCTGCAGCGGCGCCCGCCTTGTCTCCACCCTGGTCCGGGAGCTCGACCGGCGGGCCGGCCGCTACGGCCTGGCCACCATGTGCATCGGCGTCGGCCAGGGCATCGCCTCGGTCTGGGAGAGGTTGGCGTAGAGGTTCCCGGGCCGCCGCCCGCGGCCGAGCGCGACCCCGCCGCCGTGCGGGCGATGTTCGACCTGCTGGCGGGGCGGTACGACCTCCTCAACACGATCCTCTCCGGAGGTTCGGACGAGCGCTGGCGCCGGGCCGCCGCCGCGGCCGCCGGCCTCCGCCCCGGCGGACTTGCCCTGGATGTGGCCTGCGGCTCCGGCCGGCTCGCTCTGGCCTTGGAGCGAGCTTCAGCCGGCGCCAGGGTGATCGCACTGGACTTCAGTTCGGGGATGCTCCAGGTGGCCGCCCGCCGCGCCCCGGGCCCCGCCTACGTGCGTGGCGACGGGCTCTCTCTGCCCTTCGCGGACGAGGCCTTCGATGCCGTCACGGTGGCCTTCGGCCTGCGCAACTACGCCCAACCCGAAGTCGGGCTGCGGGAGATGCTCCGCGTGCTCCGGCCGGGCGGGCTGGCGGTCGTATTGGAGTTCGTCCAGCCCCGCCCCGGGCTTGCTGGCCGCGCCTACCGCTTCTACCTGCGCCAGGGCCTGCCCCGGATCGGCGGCCTGGTCTCGGGCCAGCCGCGGGCCTACCGTTACCTCAGCGAGACGGTGGACGCCTACCGGCGCCCTGAAGAGCTGGTGGGGATGGCGGCGGCCGCTGAATGGCGCGAGCCCCGTATCCGGCTCCTCACGCTGGGTACCGTCGGCCTGCTGACCGGCCGCCGCTGATCGGGCGTCGCGGTCTAAGTGCTCCGTTTCGGAGCACTAAGCTGGTTGCGTGTGGTGGACGCGAAGCGCCGCGCATGCCGGTCGTCTGGATCCAATCGGACACTTGGCCCGAGACCGGACGGCGAGGTTCGTCGCGGTGGCTTGGCTCGTGGCACTCCTGTTCGTCGGCCTTCACGTCCTCACCGCCGACAACCCGAACTCCGGCCTCCTGCTCGTCGCCGCGGCTCTTGGCGCCGGCGTCGGGGTGCTGCGGCTGTCCGTCCTGGTGGTCCGGGCCATGGATGGATCGCAAAGCTCGGCGGGCTCGTATGAGCGCCAGACCGTCGTGCTGGGCTTGCTTCTGCTCGCGCTGGCGCTCCCCTGGCGTGTCGAGATCGCCATCGCCCACGCCAATGTCCTCTTTGGCTGGCAGTCACCGGCCGCTTGGGGCGTCGTCATCGCGATCGCTCCGGCGGTCTCATCGCGGCTACGCCGTTGGGAGGGCATCGGGTTTGCGATCGCCGGCGCCTGCCTGGCGGCCTGGATGCTCTGGCTGGCCTGGCTCTCGAGCACCCCGTCGTTCGCCGGCCTCCACTTCTCGTTCCTGCCCATCGACCTGATCGGCTATGGCTGGTACGCCGCGCTCGCAGCCGTGGCCATCGCGATAGACGGGGCGGCCTCGCGCGCGGCCTATCAAGGCACCGAGCAGGGAGTCCGTGGCGCTGGGCTCTGGTCGCTCGCGCCCGGGGTCGGCCTCATCCGCCTCGGTCGCAAGGCCGCCGGTCGCACGTTCATGGGCGCCGCGGCGTTCGTGCTCTTCCTGATCCAGGCCTCAGCCGTCACGCCGGTCGAGTTCGCCTATTACCAGAGCTTCACGTGGACGCCGCCCCCTGCCCGGTCGCGGCTCGATGTTGCGGGGCTGACGGTCATCCTCGTTCTGACCTGGTTGCTCAGCCTCGCCGGCACCGCGCTGGCGATACGCCATGACCGCGAGCCGAAGCGCCAGCTCCCGACTTACGAGCACCTCGGCGAAGGCCACCGCTAGCAAGCTCGGTCCACGGCGCTGCGCGCGATCTCGATCAGCGCCGGCCGGACGCCGTCCAGCTCGACCCGGTCCAGCTCCCGGACCGCAGCTGCGACCAGGTCCCGCGCCTCCTCGCCCACCCGCTCCAACGCGCCTGAACGCTTGACCAGGCGCTGGACCTCGATCACGTCCCGCTCGGCCAGGCGGCCGGCCAGCAGCTCCTTGACCCGGGCCCCGACGCGCTGGTCCTCGGTGGCGTAGATGAGCGGCAGCGAGACCACGCGCTCGCGGATGTCCTGGCCCAGGGGCTTGCCGGAGTCGTGGCTGTAGTCGAGCAGGTCGTCGGCCATCTGGAAGGCGATGCCCAGCAGCTCACCGAAACGCGCCAGCGTGTCGGCCGTCTCGGCGCGGGCGCCGGCCAGCTGGGAGCCGGCCTTGGCGGCGGCCGAGATCAGCGCGGCCGTCTTGCCGCGGACCACCCGTAGGTAGGCGCTGTAGTCGCCGGGGTAGCGCCCCCGCAGGCCCACGCCCTCGATCTCGGAAAGACAGATCTCCTCCAGGGCCGTGGCGATCGTGGTGGTCACCGCGTGGTCGCCAAGCTCGGCGATCAGGCGGGTGGCCTTGGCGAAGTAGTAGTCGCCGACCGCGATGGCGCGTCCCGGGCCTTCGGCCGAGGCCACGGTGGCCCGGCCGCGGCGGGTGGAGGACTCGTCCACGTAGTCGTCATGGACCAGGGTCGCGTCGTGCAGAAGCTCGATGGCGCTGGCCAGTCGGGCCGCCCGCAGCGGGTCGTGGCGGGGGCCGAGGCGCGAGGCGAGCATGACAAGGTGGGGACGGAGGCGCTTGCCGCCGGCCTCCAGCAGTCTCTCCATGGGCGCCTGTACGGGCTCCGGGTCGACGGCCACAAGTCGCTCCAGCTCCAGCTCCACCAGCTCCCGGTCCGCTTCGGGGCTGCGTTCCGGGGTGAACTCGCCCTCCAGCTGAAGCGCGACCTGGCGTCGTCGCGGCCCGTCGAGCTCGACTGCAAACACCGACTGCCACCGGCCGAGCACCACACGGCCGTCTTCGACCAGGACGGTGACGCCTGGCTGGAGGAAGAGCATGGCCAGGTGGGCGTGAGCGTTGGCGGGCTCGTCCGGGGGCACGCCCACGCGCCGGGGCAGGTCGTCGTGCTGATAGCCGGCGTCCGCGGGGGCCAGGCGGCGGAGCATCGACTCCAGGTCCTGGATCAGCAGGGGCTCGTTCTCGTTGACCGTGAGGCCGAGCGTGGTGTGCAGCGACTGGAGGTGAGCGCGGCCCTGGCGCAGGCCGGCTGCGGTGACCTCCGACTGCAGCCTCGAGGTGAGGTCGATGAACTCGGTCGTGCGCGCTGTCGGCAGGTCGAGGCGGCGGCTGTGCATCAGCCGTCCGAGCGCAGGAGGCAGCCCAGGTCGTCGCGCAGAGGCGGAGCCGGGTGGCCTCCGGCACTCGCTGCGGAGACTCTCTCGACCGCACGGGCGAAGCCGACCTGGAGGCGTTGATCGCCGGTCGCGGCGAGGAGCCGAGAGGCCCTGGCCAGGCACAGGTCCCCGAGCAGCACTCGCCCTGGCTCAACCGCGGCGCCTCCGAGCTGGTGGAGGTCGGCGGCGGCCTCGACGAGGGCGGCGGCGAGGGCCGGACCGGCGGCGGTGGTCGCCCGGTAGAAGCGGTAGGCGTCGCCCATGCCCCCTTCCCAGACCGACTCGAGGTAGGACAGCTCCAGATCCTCCAGCTCGACCTCGCGCGCCATCAGCCGCGACCCGCCTCGAGCGGCGCCACCGGTTCCATCAGGGCGAGGGCCAGCTGGGGCACTGCTGACAGCGTGCGCAGGCAGGACTCGTCGTCTCGGGTGACGACGTAGTACAGGCCGAAGCCGAGGACCGTGTTCAGGACCAGGGGCACCACGACCTCGCGGTCCACCGTTAGGCGCATGCGGCCGTCGCGCTCCAGGCGGTCGATCTGCTCCTGGATCACCTCTCGGTAGAGGCTGAAGAGCTCCGGCAGGTAGGCCTGCAGGCGCTCTGTGCGCGGCGCCTGGACCATGAGGTCGAAGGCGGCCAGCTGCATGTCGCCAAGGCTGCGGAGGGTCGCCCACACCGACTCCACCCCCGCCTGCAGCACCTCCAGCGGGTCCGTCAGGCGGTTGAGAGCGGTGCGCAGCTGGTCCACGGATTCCTGGGTGAGGTGGCGCCAGGCCTCCACCAGCAGCTCCGACTTGGTGGGGAAGTAGTACTGCAGGTTGCCGATCGCGACGCCTGCCCGAGCGGCGATAGCGCGCACCGACGTGCCGGCGTAGCCGGTCTCCAGCAGCGATTCGGCGGCCGCCCGCACTATCTGCTCGCGGGCACTGACATGGGCCACCGGCAGGGTGTCCTGTGTCATACGTATGTACTACTGTACATGCGGGGGAGACCCCCCGCATTCCCCCCGTCCGATCCGTGTGCGGGGGAGACCCCCGCATTAGCGTGGATGGGGCCGGTCCCGCCAGCCGGGACCAGCGCCATCGAGCGCCGACCTTCCAGTCTCCACGATCGAGGCGATCGGCCGTGTCGAAGGCGACGGCATCCTTGGCGGCCACCGTGACATTGGCGGTTCCACCGGCGGCGACCTTCACGGTCGGCCCGGAGCAGGAGCCGTGCGCGAAGCTGCCGTGGATGATGTCGCAGTAGGTGCCCGGAGCCAGGCCGGTGGCGAAGGTCCGAGTTTCGGCGCCGGTGCTGTTGTTGATCGCGATCCAGCCCCTGTGGCCGCGGCTGAAGGCGATGAGGTTCACGCCGTCGTCGTACCAGTTGGCCACGGCCTCGCGACCGACGTAGATGTGGCAGCCGACCATGTTGGCGACACCGGTGAGGCGGTCCGTGCAGACCCAGCTGTGGCTGCAGTCCGGGTTGGTGACAAAGCCCTTGGCGTCGGCGGGCGGCGAGTCGTCAGGTGTGGCCCAGGCGAAGCTGGCGTACACCTCTGGCGTGCCATATCCGTCCGCGAGCAGGAACTCGGTGGCGATGGTGTCGGTGCGGACCTTCTCCGATTGGCGCCCTACTGGTGGCGCACCGAAGCCGGTTGATTCTGGTGGCGACCCTGCGTTCGGTTGACGCGCGGACCTCCGATTCGGAATGCATCGCGGCCATGCAGGTTGCCCATGCGGTCTTCCTCTACTTCACTTTCCCCGTCTGGCCAGTGCCGGACCGTGTGTGCGGTCCCGGCCCGATTCTAGCCGCGCTTTGCGGATCTAACTCCCGCGAGCGAGCCGACCTGGCCGAGTTGGTTCATGCCACCGGACGCCCGCTCAATTCCTCAGCGAGCATGAGCTTGCGTTGCTGTTCGGGCGCCGGTGGCCGCGTCATCAAGGCGTTCGCCCGGTCCGCCGGCGCTGGACCAGCGCGGCCGAGCGCAGCTGCATGGCCAACGGCTGCATCAGCCGTTCTCTAGGGGTGGCCGGCGTGTGCGGAGGCGACGTCGACGGTGAGCACCTGCCCAGTGGGATCGCCTTGAAACATGTGCTCGGGTCCGTGCCATTGGGTGGCAACGATGAACAGCGTCCGGCCGCTGGGTCCGCCGAGCGCGCAGGAGAAACAGCCGCGGTCGACAGTGATCGTCTGGAGCACTTCGCCGCCCTCCCGCACGCGCACGCAGTGCCGGTTCGCAACGTCGGCGTACCAGATGGCACCTTCTTCGTCGACGCAGATACCGTCGGGGTGGTCCGTCCCGACGTCGGCCCACACCCGCCGATTCGACAGGTCGCCGCTCTCGTCGATGTCGAACGCGGTGAGCCTGTTGCGGTAGGACTCGGCCACGATCAGGGTCGAGTCGTCCGGGGTGATGGCCATGCCGTTGGGGAACCACACATCGTCGGCCACCTCTCGGGCGATTCCGTCAGGGGTGGCCAGCGCGATGGTGCCGCTGGCCGGTTCCGCGCCGCTCATCAGGTCGAAGCCTGCCTGGTCGACATACGCGTTGCCCCGACCATCGACGACGATCTCGTTCCATCCGGCAGCGAGGTGCGACAAATTGGTATGCGTCACCAATGACCCGTCGGGTTCCTGGCGCTGCAGGTCTGTCGACACGATGAGCAGGCGTCCGTCAGGCAACCAGTCCAGCGAGAACGGGAACGTGGCCATGCGATGAACAACCTCGCGGCGCCCATCAAGGCCCAGAGTGACCACCTCACGAGCTCCCCAGTCCGAGAACCACAGCCGCCCGTCGTGCCACCGGGGGGACTC
>JALYZG010000322.1 GCA_030948965.1 Candidatus Dormiibacterota bacterium
ATTCGTGGGCGTTACGAGAAGTCAGCCCGGACCCGGTGGTCAGTCTCGGGGCGGCTCAAGCCGCCCTCGAGGCAGAGGACGGGGGCGCGACGCGCGAGGCGGCGGTGCGAGCTGCCCGGCTCAGCCCTCGCGGCCTGGGCGTCACCCTGCTGCCCAGAGTGACGAAGCGAGGTCGGGCCTACGCCGAATGGTTCGTCTGGGCGCGGCGCGAGCTCGGAGTCAGTGAACCGGCCCGTCTGCACCAGGTCGCCCAGGCCGCGCTGGCCCGCCTGGACACCGGAGCGTCAGCGGAGTCGGCCGCCGCCGCGGCGGCCGCGGTGGCCGGGGCCGACCGCAAGCGCGTCGAGGCCGGCGCCGAGGTGGATCATCGCGACAGCGACCCGTTCGACATCCACGCCGTCCCGCTGCCGGAACCGCCTTCCCGCCCAGCATTGATGTACGGCGCCTTTGTCAGCCGCTTCGTCGCCTACGTGCTGGATGGAGTCGTGCTCCTCATCATCAGCCTCATCGCCACCGTCGTGGCGAGCCTCGCGGTCAGGTTCTCGACCTTCGGGCAGGGACTGTTCCTGGGCGTGTTCCTCGTGGTCGTGGGCTGGATCTACTACGCGGTCTGCGAGAGCTCATCCCTCCAGGCCACGCTGGGCAAGGCGGCCATGGGCGTCGTGGTCACCGATACGGCGGGCCGCAGGATCTCCTTCGGCCGGGCTACGCTGCGCTACTGGTCGCGGGTGCTGCTGTCCGGCATCCTGCTCATCGGCTATCTCCTGGCCCTTTTTACGCCCCAGAAGCGCGCGCTGCACGACTACATCGCCGGTACCCTCGTCGCCAAACGCGAGTACGCGCCGCTGATTGCCGCCCAGGCCACGCCGGCGACGGCTTACCCGCCACCGCCCCTGCCGATGATGTCGGCGGCTTCGCCTCCCGCCTGACCCCGCATTCAGCCTCGTCCCGACAGGTCGAGACCCTTCTCCGGGGGCTCGGCCGGGCACGACCAGCGGATGTACGCGTGACCGGTATCCACGTGGTAGGCGTTGGCCGCGTCAGTCGCGGCCTGGTAGCGCTCGGCGAAGGCCGCCAGGTCCCGGTCCAACACGGCGCGGTAGAGCCCCTCCAGGTGGACGCGGTCGTAATCCCCGAGCTGGACGCCGTACTTGGGTCGTGTCAGGGCCAGGCCGCGAAGTAGGCTCCGCGTTCGGCGCAGGTAGTAGGCGCCCAACTCCCAGGCGCCCTCGCGGCAGGCGTGGGCGGCCATCGCGAAGCAGTGCCCGACCGAGGCCATGACCTCGCCCGTGCCGGGGAGGGAGTCCGCCACTTCCTCGAGGCTGAGCTCGGCGTGGGCCGTGCGCACACGGATCAAGAGGAGACCAGGCTACTGGAGCCGCGGCCGCCCACGCCGACAACGTATCCTTGGTCTTCGCGCCCGGCCGCCGGCTCAGGCCGCGGCGCGAAATCCAGCAGAAAAGGGTGTGATCAGTACTTGAAAGTCGTCGTCAAGGACCCGGAGGATTTCGAGCAGGCTCTGCGCGAGTTCCGCCGCAAGGTCCAAGAGCAGGGGCTCGTGCGGGAGATGCGCCGCCGCGCCCACTACGTGCCCCCGGCCGAGGCGCGCAAGATCAAGAGCCTTCGGGCGCGCCGCCGCCGCTCGCGATAGCGGGCGTCCCGCCCTCGTCCGGTATACTGCCGGTCGTTCGGTGGCTACGGCGGAGGGGAGACACCCGTTCCCTTTCCGAACACGGCAGTTAAGCCCTCCAGCGCCGATGGTACTGCCGCGGTAACGCGGTGGGAGAGTAGGTCGCCGCCGAGCACTTTAAACCCCGTCACCCGCGAGGGCGACGGGGTTTCTCTTGTCCGTATTCAGGCGAACAACGATGGAGGACGCGTCCTCAGGCGTAGGCCCGGCTTCGCTGGGCCGATTGAGTTGTTGCTCCCGCCGCTCTCCGTGACGCGCGCGCAAGCGTCGTCGGTCGGGCCCACGGGGGAGGCCCGCCTCCCCCGTGACGTTAGTCCTCGGCCACCATCTCCGGGCGGAGGTGGGGCAGCAGCAGTAGGAACCGTAGGGCGAGCGCCAGCAGCAGGATCGTGACGGTGGAGAGGACGTCGGCCACGACCTGCCCGATCGTCGCGTGGAAAAGGACGATGAGCGTCGCCTGCAGCACGCACGCCGAGCCGAGCAGGGGCACGAAGACTCGGTCGTGCACGGCCATGAAGAACTGCACCAGGAGGTTGTCCAGGCTGAGGGCCAGCCCGATGAGGCCCATGAACAGGACGTAGGGCCGGGCAGCGGCGAAGGCCGGCCCGAAGAGCACCCGGACGACCAGGCCGGGAGCCACTCCGAAGACGGCCACCGCCCCCAATCCCAGGAACGAAATGAGTCCGGCGGAGAGCAGCAGCAGCCGCCCCGGGTGGCGCTGGCTGGCCACCGCCTCCACGACCCGGGGGAACAGCACCTGGCTGACGCTGAGCGTGAGCGCGAAGACGATGAAGCCGATCTTGTTCAGCCCGCCGTAGATGCCGGCGTCGTGCGGACTGAGGTAGTGCTTGGCCAGCACCACGTCCACGTTGTAGAGCAGGATCACGCCGACGGTGCCGGCAGCGGCGGTCAGGGCGAACCTGGCCATGGACCGGAGCCGCACCCGCTCCGGCGCCAGCGCGAGCACGTCGCGGACTGTGTACAGTCCGACGACGAAGCCGTAGGCCGCCCCCGCCAGAAGAGCGACAGCAGCGCCTGTAACGGAAAGGCCGAGCCCGAGGAGCAGCACGAGGCAGCCCGTGCGCACCATCAGCTCCGAGGCCAGGTTGGCGGACAGCGCCGGGAAGCGCTGCATGCCCTGCAGCACGCCGCGGGGCACGGCCAGATACCAGTAGGCGACGATCCCGACGCCGGTCCACATCAGCGGCACCGCAGTCGGGATGTGGAGGAAGCGCGAGGCGGGAAAGGACAGCGCCACCGCTAGGAGGATGAACGGCGCCCCGGGCAGGAGCAGGAGGCGGGTGCTGCGCCCAATCGCGTAGCGGATCGCACTGCGGCGGCCCTCGACCTCGAGATTTGCGGCGTAGCGGGCCAGGACCAGGATCAGGATCTGGTTGCCCGTCGCGCCCACCGTGAAGATGGCGACGAGCGAGGCCACCTCACCGTAGCCCTGCGGGCCCAGCGCGCGGGCCGCCAGGGCGTGGTAGACGAAGCCGCCGACGCCGGCGATCAGGCCGCCGGCGAAGAGGACCAGGTTCTGCCGGATGAGCCGGCTGCCGCGCAGCCGGGCCATCTGCGAGGCCAGCCCCTGGCGCGCGACGGACTGCGGGGATGCGGTCACTGTCGCGCTGTCATTCTAGAGATGCGCTGGAGTCCCGGCCGGCCAGGACCGAACTAGCCCGTCGTCGCCGGGGCGTCAGGCGGCTTTGCGTAAAGGGACTGTAAAAAGCGAGGCTCCGAAAGGAACTGGGCCGGCTCTCTTCGGGGAAGGGCTGGTTATCCTGTTGGCCGCATGGTCACGGGTAAGCCCCTCGTCACGGCCATCGTGATCGGCCGCAACCAGCGCGACCAGGTGCTGGCCTGCCTCGGCTCCTATCTCGCCGACGCCGACACGCCGCGAGACGCGGTCGTGGTCGACGCCACCTCTGGCGATGGGACCCCGGAGGCCGTCGCCGCCCACTACCCGGCCGTCAAGGTGGTCCGCCGGCTGGCCGCCAGCGGTTACGGCCGGTCCGGCAACGCCGGCCTGTCGGTGGCCGAGGGGCGGTTCATCCTCCTCCTCGATCCGGCCGTCGCCGTCCAGCCTGGCTGCGTCGGCCGTCTGGCGGACTTCCTGCTCACTCGCCCCGACGCGGGCGCCGTGGGTCCGCGACTGGACGACCGGCGCGCGGACGGTGTGGAGCGCCCGGACCCTGCGGCCCGGCGAGGCTTCCCCACGCCCTCGAGCCGCCTCTATCGCGCCCTGGCGTTGGATCGGATGCTCCCCCACAGCCGCCGCTTCAACGGCCACGGCATCGGCCATCTCCGGGCGACAGAAACCCACGAGATCGATGCCGGCTCGGGCGCCTGCCTGCTGGTGAGGCGGTCGGCCATCGACCGGGTGGGCTTCTTCGACCCCGACTACTCTCGATTCGGCGAGGACCTGGACCTCTGCTACCGCCTCAAGATGGGCGGCTGGAAGGTCTTCTACGTACCGGACGCCCGGGCCGTGCGAATGCCTGCGCAGGTGCCGCTGGAGGTGAGGCGACGCAGCCTCTGGGACGAGCACACGTCTATGTGGACCTTTCACCACAAGCACTACGCGGCCGACCTGCCCGCGTTCGCCAACGGCCTGGTCTGGGCCACGAACTGGGCCGGATGGGGCTACCGCGCGGCGCGCGAGGAACTCCAGGGGGCGACGCCGAACCTGTCGCCGCCGTCACCCCCAACCCGGCGGCCGGCGCCCCCGGCCCCGGGTGAGGCCTGACGCGAAGTCGTCAGGAGCTTTCGGGCCCGGTTTCGGGACGGACCTCGATCCGCGCCCGCGCCTCCTCCAGGCGTTTTTCGCAGGCCAGGAGGTAGATGCGCGCCCGGTCCACCGTGGCGATCGCCTCCTCCAGAGAGAGGTTGCCCTCTTCCAGAGCCCGCAGCTGCTCGTCGAACAGGTCCAGAGCCTGCTCGTACGGAAGTGCCGATGGATCGACCGAGGTCATCGGAACGTCAGATAGTAGATCAGTACCACGGCCAGGACGAAGGCCGGGTAATAGATCCGCGAGGCGATGGTCACCCGTCTCAGGGCCACGGCCCGCCGGTCCTCGTACAGGCGGTCGCCGAAGAGCCCGATCAGGAGGCAGGACCCTGACAGAAGGATGAAAGCGTAGAAGCCCCACTCGATCGCGACCGTGTAGTCGATGCTAGGCAGCGAGGCGGTCACGCCGCTGAGCAGCACGGCCCCGGTGAGTATGCCCGTGATGCCAAACGTAACCCGGGCGCCGGTCTGATTGGCCGGGAAGAACAGCGACACGTAGGTCACCAGGGCCAGCAGCCCCAGCGGTAACAGGTTCTTGACCAGAAAGGAAGCCAGGTTGCGCTCGATCGAGAGGTCGCTGACGAATTGGGAGTATTCGATACCGCTGCTCGAGACCTGTCGTTGCGGACCTCCCAGAAGCGACGTGTTGCCGACCGACGACTGATAGAACTGAAGCTCCCTCGGCCGCCAGTTGCCGATCGAGTTGATGGATTGTGAGGCATTGGTCCCGCTCGTCAACCGCTCACTCTGCGGCTGCGTCAGCAAGACCGAGTCCGCCCGGTAAACCACCTCGTCCGAGGCCAGAGTCCGATTCTGGATGACGACCGTCAGCTGCTGCTTGTCGAATGGGAAATTGCGAAAGTCAAGGGTGGCCTTGAACTTGCTGTTGACGCGATAGAGGCGGTAGTTAATGCCGTCAGTCGTCTCGGATCGCAGAGGCGTGCCAATCGTCAGTGAAGGGTCGACGGCGTTGACGAACGTGATGTCGGCGACATCATCGTTGCCCACATACTTAAGCCAGAGAAAGAAGTCGGCGGTGAAAGTCTGCGCCTGCTCGTCGAGCTCACCCACCTCATTCATGTTGATGCCGGTGTATACGATCCTCTTGCGCACCAGGTACTGATTGCCGGCCTGGATGAGGTTGCCGGC
>JALYZG010000321.1 GCA_030948965.1 Candidatus Dormiibacterota bacterium
ACTCCTATCTGCTGACCACGCGGGGCCGCAAGACCGGCCAGCTCCGCATGGTTCCAGTCACCGTCCTCGAGCGAGAGGGCAGGCGGTGGCTGGTGGCCCCCTACGGGCCGGTCTCCTGGGTGCACAATGCGCGGGCTGCCGGCCGCGTGACACTGCGCCGTCGAGGGCGGTCGCTCGACTACGCGGTTCGCGAGGTCCCGCCCGAGGAAGGAGGGCCGGTGCTCAAGCGGTACGTTCAGATCGCGAGCGCTACCCGACCGTACTTCCGGGTGGACAAGGACGCCGCCGTGCAGGACTTCATCGGTGAAGCCGGCCGGCACCCGGTCTTCGAGTTGACGCCGGTCACGTAGAGTTCTCCGCGGGGACCGCCTCCGGCCCCCAGACCTTGCGACGGATACCCAGCACAACCGCCATACCTGCAAGCAGGGCGGCCACAGCATCCGCGCCGCATACGACTTCGCCCCAGGGATGTGCCATACGTGTGCCGTACGGGCCGACACGAGTCGATACCGACTGCATCCGCTCACCCCGCCCCTAACTCGCCGGTCGGTCCGTCCGACCCTCAGCAGCCGGTATCGACATCCCCTCCGCAGCCTTCAAAACCGTTTGCGGGGCGCTGATGAGGCGTCCCGGGTGGGTTCGATTCCCATCCATCCCCGCCATATATGGTAGCGCGTAAGTCCGCGTACCCCCATATGTTCGGCTTGTTGGTCAACCTAGCCGCCAATCACCAAACCCTTCTGCGGCGCCCTGATAGCGAACCTATTCGTCGTAACGGTTGGGGGCTAAGTACAGTCGGCGACTATACAGTACTGACAGTAGAGGCGTGAGCCGGAGGCAGTCTACGTCGGTCGGCTTAGCTTCCCAACGTGGGTCCAGCTGAACCGTACACGCTGTAGCTGATCCGTCGCATTTGTCGGGGCCTCTGGTCGGCCCTGGAGGCGTTGCGCCGTAGAAGGCTGACCCCAGTACATGAACAAGCGAGCAGGGGGCGTCAGCGGCTGGAACGCGCCCGACCGGATGCAGTCGAACGGCTCACCAGGGGCTCCGGGTTGCTGGACTTAGGCGTGCTCCTCTCGTCTCTAAGCTACAATGCACTACATGAGTAGTCAGCCGGTCCGCATCGAGTCAGCAACCCTGGATGCCTTGCGCCAGCAGAGTGCACGCAGCGGCGAACCGATCGTTCGCCTGGCTGAGCGCTACATCGAAGAGGGACTTCGCCACGACCGCCACCCCGGAGTTGTTTTCCGCGACGGACCGGCCGGCCGGCGCGCGGTCGTGGTCGGTGGCCCAGATGTCTGGGAGGTCATCACAGCGGCAAGGACGGCCCGCGAGCGTGGCGACGCCGCGGTCACTGCCCTGGCTTCGCGCCTCGGTCTGCCGGCCGATCGGGTGCGGATAGCGATCCACTATTACGCCGAGTATCCCGACGAGGTGGACCGCTTCATCGCTCTCGTCGATCAGGAGGCGGAGAGGCTCAAGGAGGCGATCGACCGTCAGAACCGCCTGCTCGGGTGAAGCTGCTTTTGGATGAGATGTTCCCGGCCGTCATTGGCGAGGAGCTGCGAGCCCTGGGTCACGATGTCGCCTCGCTCCACGATCCTGGATTTCGCGCCTATGAAGGCGCACCTGACAACGCGGTGTTTGCCGTCAGCGTGCTCTACCGACGGGTGATCGTGACGGAGAACGTAGCCGACTTCCGCCGACTGGAGGCCGTGGCCTTGGCAGAAGGCAAGGAGAGTCCGGGCCTGATCTTCACTACCGATCGTCAGTTTCCGCGGGGTAGTTTCCCGACAATCGGCCGTCTGGTGAGCGCGCTGGATCAGCTGCTGAGGCAGTCGACTGAGCTTCAGACCGCCGTCTTTCTGCGGCCAGCTCGCTCAGGGTCGAGGTAATGTGCTGAACACACGCCAAGTCTCAGGCTTCCGGGATGGCTGCGTCATCGGCGATGGTCGACAAATGTGACAGCCGTCCCGGATGGGTGCGATTCCCATTTCTCCTTGCCACTCCGCGTCGCGCGGTATGGGCGCCCGAAACCCGTCACCTGAGGTCGATCGACAGCTCCCGCACCTTGGCGGGCACCATGCGCGGCCGGCCCTCGACGCTCACCGCCGCCGCGTAGTCTGGGCCGAGATCAACGGTGTGAAGCGACCACCGCCGGGCCTGCGCCGCTCCACCGCCGTGGCCGTGCAAGCGCACCGGGTCGCCGGGCCTGACGGTCACATCGAAAGCGTCGAGCGACAGGGCCAGGCCGGTGCCCACAGCCTTCAGGTACGCCTCCTTGCGCGTCCAGACGGCGAAGGCCGCACGCAACCGGTCGGCCTCGGACAGCGCGGCCAGGTCTGCCTGTTCCCGCGCTGAGTAGAAGTGGTGCGCGACCTCGTCGATCGGGAAGTCGGGCCGGATGCGCTCGACGTCCACGCCGACCTCGCGATTGCGAGCCACCGCAAAGACGGCCAGGCCGTCCGAGTGAGAGGCGTTGAAGCGCAGCCACACCGGTCCCGCACCCAGTCGCGGCTTGCCGTAAGTCCCGGCCACGATGCGGATCTCTTCCGGCGCCAGGTCCAGGTACCCCGCGAGCAACTCCCGCAGCCAGCCCCGCCCGGCGGCGAATCGGGCGCGGTCGCGGGGGAATCGGAACCTCGTCGCTCGCGCCCGCTCGTCCTCGGTGAGGCTCGCTTCCAGGCGGGCCAGGACGTCTGGGGTCGGGTCGAGTGCCGCTCTCCAGAGGTGGAGCTCGCCGGCCGCTGGAGCTGCCCAGCGGGCCATCGCTCAGACGGCCGCGACCTGGCGCCGCGCCTGCGCCGCTCGGATGCGCTCGGCCATCAAGCCGGCGAGGACGGCGACCTGGGGCTCGGTCAGCATGGAGAGGTGATCGCCCGGAACCTCGAAGAGCTCGATCGCACCGCGATGGACGTGCTCCCAGCCGAGATAGCGGCTGCCGCCGTAGATCAGCCTCCCGATGGGCGTGAAGAGCTCCAGCGGGGCGTCAGTACCGGCTGGTTCGTACCGGAGCGCAAGCGCGGTCACGCCCTCCCAGTCGAAACGAGACTCCCCGAACGGATCGAGCTTCTTGCCCAGGGCGGCCAGGGCTCTATTCGACTCCCGCCGCACGACCTCCAGCACCTTGGCCGGCGCGCGCCGCAGCCCGAGCTGGCGCAGGCGCCGCAGCCGGGCTCGCCGGCCGAGCTGCGCCTGCAGCCAGCGACCCACCTCGGCAGGCGTGGTCGTGTCGAGCACGCCGAGCCAGTCCACCGGCTGCCCGGCCAGGCGCAGCTGGCTGGCGATCTCGTAGGCCAGGATGCCGCCGAAGGAATGCCCGGCGATGTAGTAAGGCCCGACGGGCTGAGCTTCGCGGATCCCTGCCACCATGCTCGCCGCCATCTCCACGACGCTGCTGGACTGGTCGATGCGCTGGTCGTGGCGGGGCGGCACCAGCGCGTACACGGGCTGGTCCGGCCCGAGGGGGCGGGTGAAGTGACGCAGTGTGAGCAGGCTGGTCTCGTGCGCGTGCACGAAAAACAGCGGAGGCCTCGACCCGGTCTCCTGCACCTTGATGATCAAGCCTGACTGGCTGGAAGCGCCCTGGATTTCGATCGCGGTCGCCATGCCGGCGATGGTCGAGGCGCCCTGGAAGATCGCGGCCACCGGGACCTCTACACCGCACGCCCGGTGGACCTCGGCCAGCAAGCGCACAGCCAGAAGTGAGTGTCCGCCGAGGTCGAAAAAATCGTCCTGGACGCCAACGCGTTCGACTCCCAGCACCTCCGTCCAGACGGCTGCCAGCTGCGCCTCGAGGGCCGTACGCGGGGCCACATAGCCGCCGGCCGCGGCCTGGGCGCCCGACTCCGGCGCGGGCAGCGCGTGGCGGTCGACCTTGCCGTTCGGAGTCAGAGGCAGGGCCACCAGCGGCACGAACAGGGATGGGACCATGTACTCCGGCAGCGTCCGCCGCAGGAGGGCACGCAGCGCCGCCACCTCGAGCGTCCGCTCCCGAGCGGGCACCACGTACGCGACCAGGCTGCGCTCGCCGGAGCGGTCGTTACCAGCCACCACGACCGCCGAGGCGACGTCCGGGTCACGCAGCAGCGCCGCCTCGATCTCTCCGAGCTCGATCCGGTAGCCGCGGACCTTGACCTGGTGGTCGAGCCGGCCCAGGTGCTCGATGCACCCGTCGGACCGGAAGCGGCCCAGGTCGCCGGTTGCGTACATCCTCGCGCCGGGCCGGAACGGGTCGGCCACGAATCGCTCCGCCGTGAGCTCGGGCCGGTTCAAGTACCCATGCGAGACGCCGTGGCCGCCGATGAAGATCTCGCCGGGAGCCCCGACCGGCAGCGGGCGCCGGTGCCTGTCGAGCACGTAGACGCTGGTGTTCGCGAGCGGCCGGCCGATGCTGATTCGCGCCCCGCGCTCGATCGGGGCCAGCGTCGACCAGACCGTGGTCTCGGTCGGACCGTAGACGTTCCAGAGTCGCCCGCAGCGGTCCAGCAGGCGGTCCGCCAGCCGCCGGTCCACGCTTTCGCCGCCCACGAGCGCGACGAGGCCAGTATCTCCCTTCCAGCCGCTCTCGAGGAGCATGCGCCAGGTGGCCGGGGTGGCCTGCATGAAGGTCGGGCGGCACTGCTCGAACAGCTTGGCCAGGCGACGCCCGTCCGCTGCCACCGCCGCCGGCGCGAGCTCGACACGGGCGCCGCTGACGAGCGGCAGCCACAGCTCGACCACGGCGATGTCGAACGAGTAGGTCGTGACGGCCAGCACCGTGTCTGCCGCACCGATTCCCGGGCTGGCGGCCATGGAGCAGATCAGGTTGACAACCGCTCGATGGGGGACTCGGACGCCCTTGGGCTTGCCGGTCGAGCCGGAGGTGTAGATGACGTAGGCGAGGTCCTCAGGCCCGATCTCGATCTCCGGCGGCGTATCCGGCAGCCCCTCGACCTCACCGGCGCTGGAGATGGCGACGGCCGAGATGGGCAGCCCCGCCAGCCCGGCCGGTATCCCGGCCTGGGTCACGACCACAGTGGCGCCCGAGTCCTCGACCATGAAGGCCAGCCGCTCCGCGGGGTAGAGGGGGTCCAGCGGCACGTAGGCCGCGCCGGCCTTGAGGATCCCCAGCATCCCCACCACCATCTCCAGAGAGCGGGGCACGCAGATCGCGACCAGGTCGCCGGGAGAGACGCCCGCCGCGGCCAGACTGTGGGCGAGGCGGTTGGCGCGCCGTTCCAGCTCGGCGTAGGTGAGGCGGACGCCCGCGCACCCCAGCGCGACCGCACTCGGCGCGCGCTCCGCCTGGGCCTGGATCATCTGCTGCAGGGTGGCGCGGTCCGGATAGTCCGCCTCGGTCGCGTTCCAGTCGACGGTCTGGACGCGAAGCTCCTCGTCGGTCATGAGCGGCAGCTCGGAGATGCGCCGCCGCGGGTCGTCGGCGATGGCCTCGAGCAGACGCTGCAGGTGGCCGCCGATGCGCCGGGCGGTTTCCCGATCGAAGATGTCGCCGTTGTAGATCAGCCGGCCCGAGACGTGGCCCTCGGGCCGCTCGTCCAGCTCGATGTGGAGGTCGAGCTTCGCATGGCCCACGGCGTTGCCGATCGCCACGTCCATCTGGTGCATGCTCCACGACGGGTCGGACCCCACGACTGGCGGCTCCATCACGAACATCGCCTGGTAGATCGGGTTGAGGCTCGGGTCGCGCTGCGGCTGGACCTCTCTGACCAGCCGTTCGAAGGGGACCAGGTTGGCCAGCCCACTCAGCACCTCATCGCTGGCGCGGGCAAGCAGCTCCAGGAAGGTCGGGTCGCCGGACACGTCGACGCGCAGGGGCAGCGGTGTGAGGCAGTAGCCGACCATCGACTCCAGCTCGGGGCGCTGGCGCAGATCGGCCATAGTGCCGAAGACCACCTCGTCCTGGCCGGAGTAGCGCTGCAGGAGGACCGAGAAGGCGGCGCCCGCGACCTGGAAGAGGGTGCAGCCGGCAGCCCGAGCCAGCTGGCGGAGCCGCCCGACCAGCTCGGCGGAGAGATGGAGCGGCTCCATGCCGCCTCGGAAGCGCTGGCTGGGCGGTCGCGGCCGGTCGAGCGGCAGCTCCAGGGTGGGCGCGCCCTCCAGGTGACGGCGCCAATGCGCGAGCCGGCGGTGCACCTCCCCGGAGACTGCCCAGTCCGCCTCCCACAGCGCGTAGTCGGCGTACTGCAGCGCCGGCTCGGTGAGCGGCGAGGGCAGGCCCGCGCGCATGGCCTCGTACAGCGCGACCAGCTCCGGCAGGACGATCCTGTACAGCGACACCCCGTCGAAGACCAGGTGGTGCATCGCCAGGTAGAGGCGGTGATGCTCTTTGGAGAAGCGCACCAGCAGGGGCCGGATCGGCGGGCCCGCGTCGAGCCGGTAGGGCCGGCGCGCCAGCTCGGCGACGAGCCGGGCGGCTGCTTGCTCGCGCTCGTCGGCCCGCAGTGCGCTGAGGTCGGTCAGAGGCAGATCGTGGGCAGGCGCCGGACCGGCCACCTGGCGCGGCAGTCCCGCCTCCACTCGGAACGTCGTGCGCCAGATCTCGTGCCGGTGCACGATCTCGTTGAAAGCCCGCCGCAGCGCCGTCAGGTCCAGCGGTCCGTCCTTCCGGATGCTGGCCGTCTCGTTGTAGACGGGGTTGTCCGGCGCCAGGCGGCTGAAGTACCAGAGCTGCTCCTGCGCCAGGGAGAGCGGCGCCGGACCGTCGCCCGGCCGGCGCTTGACATGCGGGATCGCCGGCTGGGTGGCCGTGGCCAATCCGCGCATGCGCTGCTGGAGGAGCGCACGCTTCGCCTCGGTCAGGTCCGGATGGTCGGTCGCGATCATTAGAACGTGACGGGCAGCGCCGTCAGGCCCCGTAGACCGAGGTTCTGGCGCCACGAGATCGGGCCCGGCTCGAGTCGCAGGCGGGGCAGCCGGCGGAGCAGGGTGGCGAACGCGATCTGGCCTTCGATCCGAGCCAGGGGGGCGCCAAAGCAGAAGTGGCCGGCCCAGCCGAACGCGACGTGGCGGTTGTCCTGGCGGGCCAGGTCCAGGCGGTCCGGGTCGGCGAAGCGCTCCGGATCGCGGTTGGCCGCACCCATCACTGCGATCACCGCCTGCCGCTCGCGGATTAGCCGTCCGCCCAGCTCGACGTCGGCGGGCGCCAGCCGGGCGGTGTGCTGGCTGGGGCTCTCATAGCGCAGGAGCTCCTCGACCGCGGCCGGGATCAGCGCTGGATCGTCGCGCAAGCGCTCCATGTCCGCGGGATGGCGGAGGAGCGTCAGAAGTCCGTTGCCGATCAGGTTGGTGGTCGTCTCCTGGCCGCCGACCATGGTCACGATGACGTTGGCGACGACCTCGTCCTCGGTCAGCCGGTCGCCGTCCACCTCGGCCGTCGTGAGAGCGTTGACCAGGCCATCGGTCGGCTCGGTGGCCTGGCTCCGCACCGCGTCCCGGAAGTAGGCCGTCATCTCCTCCAGGCTGCGCAGCACCCGCCCCGCCCGGTCGGGGTTGTGCTGGAAGTTGCCCAGCACCTCGGCGAAGTCCTGCGACCAGACCTTCAGGCGCTCGTGATCCTCGGTCGGAACGCCCAGCAGGCCCGCGGTGACAATGGCCGGCAGGGGGTTGGCGAGGTCCTCCATGACCTCCATCTCGCCCTGCCCGGCAACCCGGTCGATCAGCTCGTCGGTGATCTCCTGGATGCGCATGCGCAGCAGCTCGACCCGGCGGGGCGTGAACGCGACCGCGGCCAGCCCGCGGACCCGGCCGTGCTGCGGGGGGTCCAGGAACAGCATCTGCCGCACCATGACCCGGGCGATCGGGCTCAGCTGCTCCATCCCCAGGGCGGCCAGCTTCTCGGGAGTCGGCGTGCGGTCGGCCGAGAACCGCTGGAAGACGCGGATGACGTCCGCGTAACGAGTCACCACCCAGGCGTGCAGGTAAGGGTCCCAATGCACCGGGTCCTCGGTGCGCAGGCGATGGTAGAGGGGGTAGGGATCGGCCAGCACCTCCGGGTCGAGCAGATGGTAGAGGCTCAGTGGCGCCCCCGCTGCGATCGCCATCCTTGACCTGCTAGGCGGCGCCTGCCACCAGGTCGGGCGCGGGCTCGGCCGCCAGCCGCTCGGCCTCATCGTCGCTCATGGCCTCCAGCTGCTCGACAAGCAGCCGTTCGACTTCGGCCGCCATCTCGGCCACGGTCGGGTTGTCGAAGAGGCTGCGGAGCGCCAGCTCGACGCCAAAGCGATCGCGGGTGCGGGCGATCAGCTGCGCCCCCAGAAGCGAGTGGCCGCCGAGCACGAAGAAGTTCTCGCCCGATCCCACCGCTTCCAGGCCGAGCAGTTCGCAGACGATCGCCGCCAGCGCGACCTCCAGTTCGGTCTGGGGCGCATCGCCCCGCCCGGCCTCCCGGCCGGTGTTCGCCGCGTCCGGCGCCGGCAGCGCCGCGCGGTCGACCTTGCCGTTCGGCGTCAACGGCAGCTCGTCAAGCCAGACGAAAGCGGCCGGCACCATGTGGTCTGGGAGGCTTCGCGAGAGGTGGGAGCGCAGCTCGTCGGGACCTGGGCGCGAGCCGTTGGCCGGAACCGCGTATGCCACGAGGCGCCTGTCGCCAGGCGCGTCCTCGCGCGCCACGACGACGCTGGAGCGGACGTCCGGGTGCGCGTCTAGAGTGGCGGCGATCTCGCCGGGCTCGATGCGGTAGCCGCGGATCTTGACCTGCTGATCCACACGGCCGAGGAACTCGATCTCGCCGTCCGGCCGGTAGCGAACCCGGTCGCCGGTGCGGTAAAGGCGCGCA
Source organism: Candidatus Dormiibacterota bacterium (assembly GCA_030948965.1). Lineage (GTDB taxonomy): Bacteria > Chloroflexota > Dormibacteria > Dormibacterales > Dormibacteraceae > JALYZG01. Next base: position 8,777 of record JALYZG010000321.1, read on the forward strand.
CCCTCCTCGCCGCTGAAGGGGTCGGGGACGAACTTCTCCTCGGTCAGGCCCGCCTGGCCGAGGTAGCCGCGCGCGAGCAGGGCGCCGCCAACCAGCAGCTCGCCAGCGTGGCCGATGCGACTGAGCCCCATATCGGGGTCGACGATGTAGGCGCGGACGTTGTCGATGGGCCGGCCGATGGACGGAGCCAGGCGTGCGGACGCGTTCGGCCGGACTGTGCCCGAGGTGGCGACCACGGTGCCCTCGGTCGGGCCGTAGTTGTTGACCAGCGTGAAGGGTAGGTCGGGCGAGGGGTGGTGGTGGAGCGCGTCACCTCCGGTCAGCATGACGCGGAGGTCCGTGCCGGCCGGCCAGCGGGCCGCCATCAGCGCCTCGGCCAGCGGGGTCGGCGCGAAGCTGACCGTGACCCGCTGCGCCAGAAGCCAGTCGCGCAGCGCCTCCGCCTCCGCCCTGGTCTCCTCGGTGGGGACGTGGATGGACGCGCCGGCGGTCAGGTAGGGCCAGAGCTCCCAGACGGCGGCGTCGAAGGCGGGGCTGGCGAGTTGGGTGGCGCGGTCCGCCGCAGTCACTGCGAAGGCGCGGCGGTGCCAGAAGACGAGGTTGAGCAGGCTCTGGTGCTCGACCATCACGCCCTTGGGCGCGCCGGTCGATCCTGAGGTGTAGATGACGTAGGCTAGGTCGGCCACGCCGGACGCCTGGGCCGGGGTCGTCGCGGGTTCGGCAGACAGGCCGGTGCCGGGATCGTCGAGCGCGACCACGTGGGCGGTACCGGCGTCGATGCGGGCTGCATGGGCGAGGCTGGTGACAAGGACGGGCGCCTTCGCGTCCTGGAGCATGAAGGCCAAGCGTGGCGCTGGATGGCTCGGGTCGAGCGCCAGGTAGGCGCCGCCGGACTTCAGGATTCCGAGCGCGGCCGTGACCATGGCTGCCGAGCGCTCCAGGCAGAGCCCGACCACGACCTCGGGTCCCACACCCAGCGTTCTCAGCCGGTTGGCCAAGCGGTTGGCGCCCGCGTCGAGCTGGCCGTAGGTCAGGGTGGCGTCCGGAGCCGCGACGGCCAGGGCGGTAGGCGCGACGGCGGCCTGGCGCGCGAACAGGTGGTGGACGCAGGCGTCGCGTGGATAGTCCCGGCGGGTGGCGGCATTGCGCGCGGCGATCTGTGCCCGCTCCGCATCGAGGGCAAGGCTGGCGAATGCATCGGTCTCGGCGGCCACATCCCGCCCGGCGTCCTCCAGCGTGCCCCGCATGGCGATCACGACGCTACGAGCTGGGTACGGCCGCTTCTATGGGCGCGCCGGGCGCGATTGGGACTCGCGCGGACGGCGATCGGGACAAGGCGGGGCCGCGTGCCGGTCGACCGCCCGCGCACCTGCTTCGATCATCGGGGACCGAGTGTGTCAGGTCAAGCCCATCAAGGCGGTGGCCCCGTCGAGGCGCGAACGATGAGCTCCACCGGTCCCAGGGGCGGAGCGCCGTCGACGCGCTGCTCGATCTCGGCGACCAGCAGCTTCGCCGCCTCGCGGCCCCAGGCGGGTACGTCAGCCCGCACCGTGGTCAGCTGGGGCGAGACGTAGGCCGCAAGCGGGATGTCGTCGAAGCTGGCGATGGACAGGTGCCCCGGGACCCTGATGTCCAGCTCCCGAGCCACCGCCATGCCCGCCACCGCCATCAGGTCGTTGGCATAAACGATCGCAGTCGGGCGGCGCGCCGAGCGCAGGAGCCGGTAGGTGGCCCGCGCGCCCCCCGCTTCGCTGAAGTCACCGACCTCCGCCGGTCCGGTCAGGCCGGCGACGGCCAGCTCCTCCCGCCAGCCCCGCTCCCGATGGATCGAGTGGACGTAGCCCGGCGGCCCGCCCACGTAGGCGAGGCGCTCGTGGCCAAGCTCGAGAAGGTGGGCGACGATCTGGGCCACGCCTTGGGCGTCGTCCACACCGATCCAGGGAAAGTCGACGTCGCCGACCGGCTGGCCGACGCCGACAGTGGCCAGGCCGAGCTCGCGCAGCAGCCCAAAGCGGGGGTCGTTCAGGCGCATGTCGGTCAGGAAGACCCCGTCCACACGGTGGGCGGCGGCGAGCCGCTCGTAGCACTCGTGCTCGCGCGCCTCGCCGCTTTCCACCACCTGCAGCAGCAGCGCATAGTCGATCTCGGCGAGGGCGGTCTCGACGCCGGCCAGGAAGCGAACGAAGAACGGGTCCGACTCGAGCAGCGCCGCCGGCCGGGACATGACCAACCCCACAGCGCGGCTGCGGGAGTGGACGAGCGCCCGCGCCGAGGCGCTCGGCCGCCAGCCCAGGTCACGCGCCGCCGACATGATGCGCACTCGTGTTTCGTCGGCCACCCCCGGGCGACCGTTGAAGGCATACGACACGGCCCCAGTCGACACGCTGGCCGCACGGGCCACGTCCTCGATGGTCGGGCGCCGACGGCCATTCCGGCGCGGTGATGGCACCAGTCTCATCTCCTTCGTGACCAGGCTCTGTCTGGCCCACAAGGTCGCCCAGGCGCTTGGCTTGACATCCCCACCTTAAGCGTTAAAGTAGGCCTACAACCCTACAACGATGATGGGTGAGGAGAGCCGATCGGGCCTACGCAGATCGGGATAGTCCCTCTGAACAGCAAGAGGTGAGAGGTTGGCGTGATGCGTCGCAATTGCGGAAGAAGCTGGGTGGAGCGCGTGCGCTGGCCCTGACCGCGTTTTGTCCGGCGGCCACATCCTGGGGCCCGAACGCGGGCCTGGGGGTGCCGGCCGCCTCGGTCAGTCACCCCCGGCGGGATCACGACCGTTCCTGGATGGGGAGGCGGGAGAGGTAGCGATGAAGCGGAGCAACTGGCGAGCGGCGTGCGGAGTGATTGCCGCCTCGGTGGCGCTGATGGCCTGCGGAGGCGGCAGTCAGTCCACCTCCTCGGCCACCGGCGCCAAGGGCCCGATCAAGATCTGGTACTCCAACAACGCCCAGGAGGTGAGCTGGGGTCAGTCGGTCGTAACCGCCTGGAATCAGAGTCACTCGAGCGAGCAGGTGACGGGCGAAGAGATCCCTGCCGGCAAGACCTCGGAGGAGGTGATCGGAGCCGCGATCACCGCCGGTACGACGCCCTGTCTCATCTTCAACACCGCTCCGGCAGCGGTCCCCGGGTTCCAAAAGCAGGGCGGCCTGGTCAACCTGACCGACTTCTCCGATGGGTCGTCGTACATCGAGTCCCGGACCGGCAGCCGCGCCGCCCAGTACAAGTCTCCGGACGGCAAGTTGTACCAGATGCCCTGGAAGACCAACCCGGTGATGATCTTCTACAACAAGGACCTCTTCCAGAAGGCCGGGCTCGACACCACCAACCCGCCGCTCAAAACCTACGACCAGTTCCTGAGCACGGCTGAGGCCGTCGTGGCCAAGGGCGGTGCCAAGGCCGCGATCTGGCCGGCTCCCACCGCGGAGTTCTTCCAGCCCTGGTTCGACTACTACCCGCTCTTCATTGCCCAGACGGGCGGCAAGCAGCTGGTCCAGAACGGCCAGCCCCAGTTCAACAACCCGGACGGGATCGCGGTGGCCAATTTCTGGAAGCAGCTCTACGCGAAGGGACTCGCTCCCAAGGAGCAGGCCCAGGGCGACTCCTTCGCCACCGGCCAGGCGGCCATGGCCAGCGTCGGGCCGTGGGCGATTGCCGTTTACGCGGGCAAGGTCAACTGGGGCGTGGCCCCCGTTCCGACCAAGGATGGGATGGACGCCAGCGCGATTCACACGTTCTCGGATCAGAAGTCGATCGGCATGTACTCGAGCTGCAAGAATCGCGGCACCGCCTGGAGCTTCCTCAAGTTCGCCACCAGCAAGGACAGCGATGGCAAGCTCCTCGATCTGACCGGCCAGATGCCGATGCGAACTGACGTCCCCGGCGCCTTCCCCGCTTACTTCTCGACCCACCCCGAGTACAAGGTCTTCGCCGACCAGGCCGCACGCACCGTGGAGGTGCCGAACGTGCCCAACTCGGTGGAGATGTGGCAGGACTTCCGCAGCGCCTACTCGAAGTCTGTGATCTTCGGCAACCAGCCCGTGGACGCGGCCTTCAAGGGGGCCTCAGACCAGATCAAGACCCTCGTCAGCCAGCCGTGAGCCGGAGCAGCTAGTTGGCGGCAACCGCTCCGACCGTTCCGACCGCACCGCGCCCGTCCCGGATCCGGGTGAGGACGCTGCTCGGCGAGCAGCCGATCGCCTATCTGTTCGTCCTGCCATTCGTGATCTTCCTGGTGGGGATCTACGCCTACCCGTTCTTCTACGCGATCTACATGTCGTTCTTCGACTACTTCTTCGCCGCCCCGGGCGCGGATGTGCAGCGGCCCTTCATCGGTCTGGCCAACTACGCCAGAGCCCTGCAGGACCCGCTCGTCCATATCGCCCTCCGCAACGTTCTCATCTTCCTTGTCATCAACGTGCCCCTGACGGTGGCCGTCTCGATGGTCTTGGCCACCGCGCTCAACGGTGCGATCCCGTTTCGCGCCTTTTTCCGAGCCGCCTACTACGTTCCCTATATCACCGCCAGCGTCGCGGCAGTGGGCATATGGATCTGGTTGTTCAGCGGCTTCGGCCTGGTCGACAAGCTCCTCGGCCCGCTGGCGCCGAACCCGTCCTTTCTCGTCAATGCGGGCTGGGCCATGCCCATCATCGCCCTCTACGTGACGTGGAAGAATCTCGGCCTCTACACCCTGCTCTATCTCGCCGCGCTCCAGACCATCCCCAAGGAGCTGTATGAGGCCGCCAAGGTGGACGGTGCCCGCCGCGCCGCCAGCTTTTTCGCGGTCACGGTGCCGGGTCTGCGGCCGGCGACCCTGCTCGTGGTCATTTTCTCGGTCATCACCGGGGCCAACTTCTTCACCGAGCCCTACCTTCTGACTGGAGGCGGTGGCCCCGACAACCAGTCCGTCTCCCCGGTGTTCTTGGTCTACCGCTACGGCATCGAGCAGAACCACCCCGGCTACGGCGCCGCCATCGGCCTCCTTCTCGTCGTCGGCGTCCTCATCATCTCGGGCGTCAACCGCTTCGTGTTGGAGAGGGATTAGCGATGGCTATAGTGACGACGCCCCAGGCCCAGGCGCTGCGGCAGCCGGTCGCAAAGCGCGGCCATGGCGAGCCCGCGTGGATGCGATGGGTGAGGCTCATCCCTCTCTTGATTGGCGCCGTGGTCTTCGTCTTCCCCTTCTATTACATGGTCGTCAGCGCCTTGCAGAAGCAGCCGAATGCGGGTATCTCGGGCGCCTTCCCCAACCCGGCCACGTTCTCACTCGACAACTTTGCCGGCATCAACAACGCCATCAACCTCGGCCGGACCCTCGCCAACTCGGCCCTATTTACGGCCGGCGTGCTGATCTGCACGCTGGTGTTCGGCGTGCTGGCCGGGTACGCGTTGGCGGTGCTTCACTTCCGCGGTCGGCAGGTCCTCTTCTACACCATGATCTTGATCCTGGCGCTGCCGTTCCAGCTCCTCATGATCCCGCTGTACGTGATGATCGCGCGCAACTTCGGCCTCGGGGACACGCTGCTGGGCATCATCCTGCCGTTCGCGATCAACCCGACCGCAGTCTTCGTCTTTCGGCAGTTCTTCCTGCAGCTGCCCAAGGACATGTTCGAGGCGGCCCGAATCGACGGCGCGTCAGAAGTGGCGATCCTGACTCGGGTGGTGATGCCGCTGACCCGGCCGGCGATCCTGACCGCCTTGCTGATCACGTTCATCGGACCCTGGAACGAGTTCTTGTGGCCTTTCCTGGTCACGAAGAAGCTGGAGTTGGAGCCGCTGGCCGTGGCCCTGGCCAACTACATCTCGACCGTCGCCCAGCGGGAGGCCAACCCCTACGGCACGATCCTGGCCGGGGCCACGGTGCTGGCCGTGCCGGTCGTCATCTTGTTCCTGTTCTTCCAGCGGCAGTTCGTCGAATCCGCCATCGGATCCGGTGTCAAGGGCTGAGAGGAGGCTGGCCATGCGTCTGCACGGAGCTCTCGTAGCGGTTCTGGCGGCGATGGTGGGCGCGCTCGGGAGCGTACCGGCGGGCGCGCAGGACACGACCCGACCAATCGGACCCGGCGTCGTCAACCTCGCCCACCTTGATTCTCTGCACGACTCGGTGCCATACCCGGCGGTGCCCCCGGCGGGTCACTCGACCACCGATCCCGGCACGCCCATCGACACGTGGTGGGTCTACGCCAACTTCGACGCGGCCACCGGCACCTACAAACGGACTGGGGGCGGGGCTTACGACGCGGCCACGAACACGTACGGGCAGGGTGCCTTCGACACCGACGACGTGGCCAGGGCGGCAGTCGCCTACCTGACCCACTACCGGTTCTATCACGACCGCCACAGCCTCGACATGGCCCGAGGCGCGCTCCGTTTCGTGCTCTACATGGAGACGACCAGCAAGCCGAACGCCGGCAACTTCGTACTCTGGATGCAGCCGGGCGGCGCGCTGAACCTGACGCCGACGCCGCCGGACTCACCGAACCCGGCCGACAGCGGCGCCTCCTACTGGATGGCGCGCTCGATCTGGGCGCTGGGCGAGGGCTACCAGACGTTTCGCAAGATCGACCCCGGCTTTGCCGCCACGATCGCGTCCCGCCTCGACCTGGCCCTGGGTAAGCTCGAGGCCGAGCTGGTCGGGCCGAAGTTCGGCACCTACTACAAGCTGCACGGCTACCAGACCCCGGCCTGGCTCATCGCCGACGGCGCCGACGCCTCCTCCGAGGCGATGCTGGGCCTGACGCCCTACTTCGCGGCGACGGGGAACGAGTTGGCCCGGCGCCTCGACTCCCAGTTGGGGGCGGGGATCGCCGGCTTCCAACTCGGGACCTCGCGCGACTGGCCCTGGCAGGCGCTCATGCCCTGGGCCCGATCGGTGAGCGACTGGCACGCGTGGGGCGCGCACATGTCGATGGCCCTGGCGGGCGCCGGAGTGGCGCTCGACCGGCCCTCGTGGGTGGCGGCGGCGACGCGCGACGCGAGCTCGTTCGAAACCCACCAGCAGCTCTCGTTCGGTGCCATCAACGGACTGCTGCCGGCGCCGGACGATCTCTCCCAGATCGCCTACGGCAACGAGACCACCGTGGACGGCCTGCTGGGCGTCGGCGTGGCGACGGGGAACGACGTGTTCCGACGCTGGGCGGGGATCGCAGGCAGCTGGCTGTTCGGCGACAATCCCGCGGGCACGCCGATGTACCAGCCGGCGACCGGGGTCGTCTTCGACGGCGTCAATGGCGACGGGACGCTCAACCGGAACTCGGGGGCCGAGTCCACGATCGAAGGCCTGATCAGCCTGATGAACGCTGTGAACGACCCGGTGGCGCGCCATTACCTGGGCTACCTACGCATCGCCGGGAGTACCTACCAGAAGGTGGAGGCCGAGGCGGGGCGACTCTACGGCGCCGCGACCGTGGTCACGCCCGCGTCGGCCTGGACTGGCGAAGCCCAGTGGAGCAACGGCAAGTACGTCGACCTCGGGCCGGGCGGCAGCGACGCCGTCTCGGTCGGCGTGCCCTCGACCGGCCGCTACCTGGTTTACGTTGTCTTCGACAAGCAGCCTGGTGAGAGCGCGGCCACGGCCGTGAGGCTGAGCGTGGACGGCGTGAGCGTGGGCACCGACAACGAGGGTGGCGCCGGCGAGCAGGGCGTCTCGCCCAACCCGGACTACCTGTGGATCGACAGCCTCGCCCTGCCGGAACCGCTGGTGGCCGGCGCACACACGATCACGCTGACCTACATGGGAACCGGCGCTGTGCACGCGAAGGTCGATGCCCTGCTCGTGCAGCCGGAAGTCGAGTCGAAGCTGCTCGAGGACGGCACCCAGCGACTGGCGCTCTACAAGAGCCTCGCCGCCGAGCCGGCTCCGCTCCAGCTGCCGCCGGGACGGCGATGGCAGGTGCGCGTCTACGACCGCAACGGCGAGCTGACGGAGTCAGAGGACAGGGATGACGCCGGGCATCGGATTCCGCCCTACGGTTTCGCCATCGCCTCTAGCCGGTAACCGGACACCCAGGCGATGAGCGACATCGCCCGGCGGTTCCCGGCCAACCCGATCGTGAAGCCGGCCGACGTGACTCCAACCCGCCCGGGCCTGACCGTCCTGGGCGTGCTGAACCCGGCCGCATTCCGATTTGACGATCGGACGTGGCTGCTGCTGCGCGTGGCCGAGGGCGTGCCGGCGGACGACGGCCACGTGACGGCGCCGATCCTGGACCCGGCGGCGCCAGGGGGCATGCGCTTCGTCATAGTCGCGAAGGGCGCCCCAGGCCTCGAGAGCGACGATCCGCGCGGTTTCGTCTGGCAGGGCGTGGACTATCTGACTTCGGTCTCGCACCTCCGTCTCGCGTCCAGCCACGACGGCGTCAGCTTCGAGGTGGCGCCGTTGCCCGCGCTGGAGGGCGGCGGCGACCTGGAGAGGTTCGGGATCGAGGATCCGCGCGTCAGCGCTATCGCCGGGAGGTTCGTGGTGGCCTACACCGCCGTGTCGGCGGACGGGTACGGGGTGGCCCTCGCCGTCACCGCCGACTGGCGCGCCTTCCAACCGTTGGGGATGGTCCTGGCGCCCCCCAACAAGGACTGCGTCCTCTTCCCGGAGCGGATGGGCGAGAGCTTCGTGGCTCTGCACCGACCGGTGAGCGAGGACCTGGGCGGTAAGTTCATCTGGCTGGCCTCGTCACCCGACCTCACCCACTGGGGTGGTCACGAGTGCCTGCTGCGCACGCGCCCGGGCGCTTGGGACGCAGAGAAATTGGGGGCCGGCGCGCCGCCGCTGCGCATCGCTGAAGGCTGGCTCGAGATCTACCACGGCGTGGCCGAGGACGGCGCGTACCGGCTCGGCGCGGTACTCCTCGACCCCGCCGACCCAGCTCGAGTGCTCGGCCGCTCGAGGCACCCGATCATGGAACCGAGCGCCCCGTACGAACTGGAGGGCTTCTACGGCAACGTGGTCTTCGGGACGGGGGCGCTGCTCGACGGCGACGACATCACGCTCTACTACGGCGCGTCGGACGAGTTCGTCTGCGGTGCAACCCTTTCCGTGCGCGACATCCTGGCCGGTCTCGCCTGAGCCCGCCCAGCACGACTCGTGTCTGCGGCCGTGTAGTTTTTTGTCGCGCTGCGAACCAAATCCGCACTGTGCTGCGTAGTGGACCCTATGGTCGTTCCGCGTCTCTTGGATTCGGAGGACCAGATGTTGTCGCCGTCCGAGGAGTTGCAAGGAGGATAGGCATTGAGACGATCGTGGGGACTTCGAGTCCTGGCGGCCTTGGCGGTGATCGGGCTCACCGTTACGGTCGCGTCCGCCGACGAAGGCACCACCACCTTCGCGGCGAGTCTCTCGGGCTTCAATGAGTTGTCGCCGACGTCACCCATCCTGACCGATGGCACCGGCACCTTTCACGCCACGGTTCGTGGGAGCAGCCTGACCTACACGGAGACCTTCGCCCACCTCACCAGCCCGGCGCTCCAGTCGCACATCCACTTCGCCGAGCGCAACGTCAACGGCGGTATCTTCCTGTTCCTGTGCAGCAACCTCGGCAACGGTCCCGCGGGTACCCCGGCCTGTCCGGCCGGCGGTGGCACGGTCACCAGGACGGTCACCGCGGCAGACTTCGTGGCCGTACCGAGCCAGAACGTCCCCGGCGGCAGCCTCACCGCCGCTCTGAGGATCATGCGCAGCGGGGACGCCTACGCGAACGTCCACTCGATGAACTTTCCCGCGGGCGAGATCCGCGGCCAGATCCACGGCGGGGACGATTAGCAGGCCGATGACAAGTCAGGCTTCGACGGCGTAAGGCCAGCGGGCCGCTCCCAGCTCGCGGGAGACGGCCCGCGCGGCCTCGCCGACGGCGGCGGCTACGCCCTTGGCCAGGCTCCGTCCGAACAACCGCTCGGTGGCGTCGACCACGCCGATCGCACCCACCGCGTGACCGGCGTGGTCGAAGATCGGGCCGGCCACGCTCGACTCTCCGAGGACCGCCTCGTCGCGCTCCGTGGCCACTCCCTGATTCCGGATGGTCTCGAGCTGGCGGCGCAGCCCGGTCTCGCCAAGGGTGCGCTTGGTCAGCTGTGGCACCGGCTCCGTAAGGAGGTCGTCCAGCACCTGGCCGGCCGAGAACGCCAGGATGGCCTTGCCCAGGGCGCTGGCATGGAGCGGCAGTTGGAGCCCCACCTCCAGGACGCCGAACGCCGCGTCGGGCCGGAAGACGTGGTGAATGACGACCACACTGTCCGCGTGCATGACGCCGACTCGCACCGCGGCGCCGGTCCGGGCGGCCAGGCGATCGGCGTGGCCGATCGAGCGCGCGCGCAGCTCGTTCAGGTCCAGGTAGGAGTAGCCGAGTTGGACGAGCCCGAGACCAAGCTGGTACTTGTCCGAATGCCGGTCCTGCTCCACGAAGCCATGGGTCTGCAGCGTCTGCAGCAGTCCGTGCACCGTCGGACGCGCCAGTCCGAGGCGATCGGCGAGCTCGCTGACGCCGAGGCGGCGCGGTCCGCTGGCGAGCGTCTTCAGGATTGAAGCCGCCCGGTCGATGGACTGAATCGAACTCCGTCGATCCTCACGATTCGGCATTGCTGAATTCCTGTCGGTAGTGTAGACTGCTGATCACGCAAGATCTACCGTGTGGGGGTGGCGAAATTTGGTCGGGATTGTACTTGTCTCTCACAGCCCTGAACTGGCCCGTGGGCTCAAGGACCTGGCTGCCCAGGTGGCCGGACCCGAGGTTCGGATAGAGGCCGCCGGGGGCGGTCCCGAGGGCAGCCTCGGCACCACAGGGACCACGGTTCGGTCGGCCATCGACAGAGCGGACTCCGGCGACGGGGTCGTCGTGCTGGCCGACCTGGGCAGCTCCATCCTGACCGTCAGACACCTGCTGGAGGGAGAGGCCAACGGCCACGTGCGCCTGGCCGACGCGCCCCTGGTCGAGGGCGCGGTGGCGGCGGCGGTGATGTCGTCCGCCGGGCAGTCTTTGGAGCTGGTGCTGCAAGCGGCAGAGGAAGCGCGCGGTGCCCGCAAGCTCTGAAATGGAGGTCGCACTCCCGGGCAGCGTCGCGCTGCACGCCCGGCCCGCCGGCCTCTTCGTCAAGACCGCGATGCGCTTCCAGTCGCAGGTCCGGGTGGCAGCGGGGGGCAAGGCGGCCGATGCCAAGAGCATCCTCGCGGTGCTGGCGCTGGGAGCTACGGGAGGCACGCCTCTGACTCTGACTGCGGAAGGTCCCGACGCCGGAGCCGCCCTAGACGCTCTGGCCGCCTGCGTGGCCGGCCTGGTCGAGTAGTACCGGCCCCAACGCCCGCTCCGCCGACTCCTGGCAGGCAGTGAAATCGAGGCTCCGTACCGCCTCCCTGACCTCGCCCACCCGAGCGGCGCCGACGCTCAGCTCGTCCGCCCCCAGCCCCACCAGGATGGGCAGGGCCTTGGAGTCGGAGGCGGCCTCGCCGCAGACCTCGACGGGGATGCCGGCATCTCGGGCGGCGCGCATCGTCAGGTCGATCAGCCTCAAGACGGCCGGGTGCGTGACCGGGTAGGTGCCGGCGCTCTCGCGGTCAAGCCCCAGGACCAGCTGAGTCAGGTCGTTCGTGCCCAGGCTCATGAAGTCCAGGTGGCTCGCCAGCTCGGGGGCGTGCAGGGCTGCCTCGGGCGTCTCGATCATGGCCCCCAACGCGGGCGCCCGGCCCTCGCCCAGCTCCGCCTCGAGGGCGCGCCTGACGGCGATGACCTGGTCCAAGTGGCTGACCATCGGGATCAGGATCCGCAGCTCGACCTCTGCCGCGGCGCGGAGGAGGGCACGCAGCTGAGCCTGGAGAGCCTCAGGCGCCTCCACCAAGAGCTCGACGCCGCGGCCGGTCGATCCCGCCAGGAATGGCGGCGTCTTGTCGCCGCCGAAGTCGAGAAGCCGCACGGTGGCGACCCGCCCCCCGAGTCCGGCCAAGAGTGGCGCCAGAAATCGGTGATGCCGGTCGGCGTCCGGCCATTCCTCGGCATCGAGGAACAGCAGCTCGGTGCGCAAGAGCCCGACGCCCTCGGCGCCCTGCTCCAGCGCCTCTTGCACCTCGGCCAGGCTCGCGGCGTTGGCCAGCACCCTGACTCGATGCCCGTCCCGAGTGGCCGCCGGCCGCAGCCGCTGGGCGACGGCTCGCTTGCGAGCCTGCCGGCGCCGCTCGACGTCCTCACGGGCGGCGGCCAGGCGTTGGCCGCCAGGATGGCGGACGAGCCGGCCCCGGCTGCCGTCGACCGCGACGGTCTCGCCCTCAGTCAGCCCGAGCAGCTCCGGGCCCAAGCCCACGACCATGGGCAGGCCCAGGGAACGGGCCACGATGGTCGCGTGCGCGGTCACTCCGCCACCGGCGAGGGCGACCGCTCGCACCTCCGGCCCGAGCTCCGCGACGTCGGCCGGACCGAGGGCCGGCGCCACCAGCAC
>JALYZG010000325.1 GCA_030948965.1 Candidatus Dormiibacterota bacterium
GCCGAGGGACCCGGCCTGCCGCCCCCCGGGCCACCCGACGTGGAGCGGTTGGAAGAGGCGACGCGTCGTTATGGAATCCAGCAGATCGGGCCACCGATGGAATCGATCCAGCAATAGCTTGCTGTCCTTCTTTACTTGGGTATCCGCTTTGAGCGCATCGCGCAAAGCAGCAGGATGGCCCCGGACATGAAGGCTAGGAGCGCAGCGGCGAGGCGAGCCGGATCGCCGGAGCGGGGACCTGGCGCTGGCCATAGTTGACCTGAGGCAGGCGTCTCTATGGGCCTGGGGCGCTACCTGGTCGAGGCCTTGCGCAGTCATGCCAGCCAGCGCCAACGAGCCTTCGGTCCGGGCGCATCCTGTCCTTGGCGGCGTGGCGCTGACGATGCCTTCGACGCTTGCGTGCCGTCGGCTGGCGGTCAACCGGACGGTGGATTCGCAGCTGTCCCATTCGGTCGGGTCTAGCTTGCGGCCCATGGTTTTGGTGGGACTCCCAGGCCCAGGAAAACGCGGCACACAGCAACGGCCACAGCAACCCCGCCGGACCGAGCCCCACGCCCCAAGTCGGTACAGTGCTGGAGCCACGCGTCCAACCACAGCTCAGCCGAGGGAGCGCGCCAGCCACGTAATCCCAAGGTTCACGGTTCGAGTCCGTGCGCGGGCACCAAATTTCTCCGATCGCTGCGAACAACTGAGTGATGAATTTCACCGGCCGGAGCCGCCTGCGCCTCGGAGCTTGTCTGTCCCTGTCCGGCAGGTATGCCCGCTTCGGCTCTCAGTGTGCGCTGGGCCTGCAGACGTGGCAAGAGCTGGACGGCGGCGCCGAGCTGAGAATCGAGGACGACGCCAGCGACCCGGCTCAGGTCGGGCCCGCGCTCCAGAGGCTCGCAAGCACGACGGACCTTCTCCTAGGACCGTACTCGACGCAGCTGATGCGCGCGGCGGCCCGCTTCGTTCAGGCAGCCGACGTGCTGCTCTGGAACCACGGTGGATCGGGCGACGACGTGCAGGACAGTGCGCCGCGTCGGATCGTCTCTGTTCTCAGCCCTGCCAGCCGCTACGCGGTGCCTTTCCTGTGCGGGCTCGGCGACGGGAAATCAGGCGTCCCGCTCTGGATCGCGGGGGGCAGGACCGCCTTCGGCCGTCAGGTGGCCGCCGGCGCGGAGTCGCGTGCGATGACACTCGGGCTGGCTGCGACCCGGCTCGGGCCCGATCAGCCACTGCCCTCCTGGCCACTGCATGTCGAGTGGGATCTCTTCTGTGGGGGCCAGTTCGAGGAGGACGTGGCCAGGATCAGAGAGGCACGGGCGCTGGAGCGGCCTCCCCGCCTGCTGTGCGCTGTTGCGGCCGGGGTTCACGATCTGGCGACGGTGGTGGACGATCCCAAGGGCCTTTATGGTGTTGCCCAATGGGCCCCTGGCGGCGACGCGACAGCCGACGTGGGACCCGCTGCTCAGCTGTTCCTGGCTCGGTATCGGCGCCTGGCCCGGCGGAGCCTGGATTACCCCGCGGTGCAGGCGGCCGCCACGGCTGCCCTCGCCGTCCATTGCGCGAGAGTCTCGGGGAGCGCGGCATCGACTGATTTGTGGAGGTTGGCCGCCGGCTTGGACACGTCTACTCTGTTCGGGCGGTTCAAGATCGACCCGTTGACCGGCGCCCAGGTGGCGCACCAGATGCTGCCTGTGCGCTGGACTGCCCTTGGCCCGGAGCTGGTGGAGCAGGTTCGCCCATAGGATCGTGCGGGCCGGCCCGTCGTCCGCGATACCCGGAAATGTGCGATCCGATCGGGTCCCTCGCACCTTTACAGCCGGGGTTCATCTGGCGCGGCCGCCCCCCTTACGCTCGCCCCGTGGTCGCTCGCATCCCTCAGGACGTGGATCTCGAGGACAACCTCGTTTATGGGTTGTCGCCCATCCGATTCGGTTATCTAGCCGTGGCCGCTGTCGGCGCGCTGACGCTCTGGAACCTGCACCAACTGCCGGCTGCCGTTCGAGGCCTTCTCTGCGCGCTGCTCCTGGGCGTCGGGGTGGCCGTCGCCTGGGGCCGCTGGCGAGGCCGTCCGGTGGACCTCACCGTGGTCGATGCGGCCGTGTTCGGGCGGCGCAACTTCGAGCTTAGACTTGCCCGGCCGGGCGCGGGCGGCGCGCGCGCCGCTCCCATGGAAGCCGCCTTCGGCTGGATCAACCGCCTGACTCCCGCGCACTCGTGATCAAACCCACTGTTGCCCTGCGGCCGCCTCGACGGCTCGCTGATCTGGAGCCGGCGGGGGTGGTTATCAAGACCGGCAGCGTCGGCTTCATGGACGCCGCGGCCGAGGATCGTGAACGTTGGGCCGCTGCCTTCCGCGCCTACCTCGACGGGATGGGTGCGCCGCTCCAGGTCGTCATGGAGTTCACGCCGGGCGCCGAGCCGGCCCTGTCTGGCCGCGCCGGGCCCGAGGCGATTCCGGTCGCGGCGGAGCGGCGGGCTGACGACCTGCGTTTCGCCGAGTGCCTGGCGTCCGAGCCGGCAGCCCAACGGCGGGAGGTCCGCTTCGTCGTGGCCTCCGGGCAGGAGGCTGTTCAGAGCCTGGCGCTGGCCGGCCTCGGGGTGCCCTCCGTCGAAATCGAAGCCTGGTCCGGAGCCCCTGACGAGGGCTTCGGCCAGGAGTTGCCGAGCGCGCTCCAGTGCGGAGGCTGGTGGCACCGCACCTTCTTCGTCGATCGCTTTCCGGGTTCGGAGCTCGAGCCCGGTTGGCTGCTGCGGCTGGTGCCCGGCGGCGTGCGGCTCTCGATCAGCTGGCACGCCGAGCGCCTGCCCAACGCCTGGGTCGTGGGCCACCTGCAGCGCCAGATCGTGAACATGCGGGCCACGCGCCTGGGCGGTGGAGTCGCCGGCGGCGATCCTCATCTCCACGGCGCCCTGCCAGCGACCGAGACCCTCCAGCAACAGCTGATCGCGGGCCGGGAGAGCGCGTTCTATGTATCGCTCTACCTCACCGTCACGGCCTCGACCCGAGAGCGCCTGACCGCGGACGCCCAACAGGTGGACGCGGCGGCGCGCGCCGCACTCTGCCGCCTCTTGCCGTGCGACTTCCGGCATCTCGACGGTCGCCTGTGCACGCTGCCGCTGGGCCGCGACCCGCTGCATCGCCGGAGGATGCTTCACACATCGGCGCTCACCACGCTTTTTCCTTGGTTCGACGCCGAGCTTCAGGATCGACCTGGTGGCCTCGTGCTGGGCAGAAGCCGAGCGACTGGGCGACCGGTGCTCGTCGATCCGTTCGACGACCGTCGCTACGCCAACGCCAACGTGGGCGTCTTCGGGCACTCCGGTGCGGGCAAGACGTATCTCCTGTCACTGCTCACCATGGGCGCGCTGGGCGCCGGCGCGCAGGTCTTCGTCATCGATCCGGAGCATGAGTACGGGGCCCTGGCCCGGCACCTTGGCGGGCTCGAGGTCCGGCTGGCACTCGGCTCGGGCCACTCGCTGAACGTGCTCGACATGCGCGGCGGCGCCACCGACGAGGCGGTGATCGGCCCGGTGGCGGCCGACACGGTCGATCTCTGCGCGACCATCTGCGGGGGCCTCGACGAGTCCGAGGGCGCCCACGTCGAGGCCGCGGTCCGGGAGACCCTGTTGACGGAGTCCGAGCCGGTGCTGGGCGACGTGGCTCTGCGCCTCGACCCGGCCTCTCGGGTCGCCACGATCCTGGGCCGGTGGGTGCGCGGCAGCCTGGGCGAGATCTTCAGCCGGCCCACCAACATCGACCTGGAGGCCCCCATCGTCGTATTCGGGATGCGCGAGCTGCGCGCCGAGATGGTGGCACCGGTGCACTATCTGCTGGCAGAGGCGCTTTGGGCTCGGATCAAGCAGCGGGACAGGCGCCGCCTCCTGGTCGTCGATGAGATGGGCCTTCTGTTCGAGGATCCGACGATCCGCCGCTTCGTGGTCGCCCTGGCCCGACGGATCCGGAAGTACGACGGATCCCTGGTCTTCGCCACCCAGAACCCCGGCGACCTGCTGAGCAGTGAACCCGGGCGGGTCGTCGCCACCAATCCCGCCATCCACCTGTTCGGCGCTCAGCGCCCGGGTGAGGCGGCGGCGCTGCAGTCCGTGTTCAAGCTCAGCGACCGCCAGCGCACCGGCCTGGAGACGGCGCGCCGGGGGGAGTTCCTGCTTTCGGCCGGAGCTGATCGGCTACCTCTTCAGGTGGTGGCGCCGCCCTGGCAGGCCCATGCCATGCGCCTCGCCCGCGAGCCCCCCTGAGCCCATAGACCTCGACCCGAGGACGTTTCGGGCCCTCCAGGGGAGCTGCAGATTGGCACTTCGAGACGGCCGCCGATGGCGGCGGTCCTCCTGCTCGTCCAGGTCGGCGCCGGGGCGCTGGCGGCTCGGGGCGCTGATCCCACTCGCGGTGGCTGGGGATCTGGCACGTGCGTCGGCCGCGCTGACCGCCGGCCAGGTCACGCTCGACCTCCTGCTCGCCATCGGCTTGGGTAAGCGCCGGGATGGGCACGCCGGCCGGCGCGTCTGTTCCTAGACCGCAACCGCACCAGCGCCTCACCAGCGCTCGAGGCGGAGGGGCGTAGCATCGGGCCAGCTCTGGATGCACGGACAGCGCCGAGGGCACGGCCGCCCTCGCCTCCTCTTCCTGTGAACCGTCGCCAGAGCGTCAGGCGCGCGGCGGATGCCTGATCCGGACGGTGACCGCCCGGTCATCCCGGACCTGCTGCTCCGCCGTCTCGCGGCCGCCTTCGAGCCCGCTCGTGACCCGGGGCGAGCGGCCTGGACCGCCGCCTACATGCGCGACCAGTTCCCGTTTCTCGGCATCACTCGGCCGCGGCAGGCCGAGCTCCGCCGCCAGATCACGGCGGGCCTACCGCCGCCGGCCGGCGACGCCGAGGTCGCGGCTGTGGCCGAGGGCTGCTGGCGCCTCGCCGAGCGGGAGTACCAGTACTTCGGTGTCGACTACGCCGTGCGCCACGTGGGCCGGTTGACACCTGGCTTTATCCCGACGCTGGAGCATCTCGTGACGACCAAGTCCTGGTGGGACACGGTCGATGGCCTGGCCACCAATGTCGCGGGACCGCTGGTACGGGCGCATCCCGAGGTGGGGCCGGTGATGGACCGTTGGCTCGAGTCGGGCGACATCTGGCTCGCCCGCGTGGCGATCCTCCACCAAGAACGCAACGAATCGGACACCGATCCCGACCTGCTCTTCGCCTACTGCCGGCGCCGGGCCGCGGACAGGGAGTTCTTCATCCGCAAGGCGATTGGCTGGGCGCTGCGCTCTTACGCCAAAGTCGCGCCGGAAACGGTGGCCGGGTTCCTGGCCACCGACGGCTCGCGCCTGTCCGGACTCAGCCGGCGTGAGGCGGAACGGGGCGTGGCCATGGGCCGCGCGCGACAGAAGACGAACACCATCTGAGCTGCAGGGAATACCGCCCGACTGGGTGGACGTAGGAGACGCGGCCACCGAACCGAATCTCTCGGCCGGGGGTACTAGGCTTGTAGCCGTGCCGAGGGTGATCCACCACCGCTTCCACGGCCTCCCGGCCAAGCGGCTCGACTGGCTGCGCAGCGGGTTCGAGTCGATGGCGAGCGTCCGAGATTGGCGGGGCGACGCGCCGTGGGTGGCGACCGACTCGTCGCCCGGGTTGTTCGAGATGGAGTTTCTCCGCCATGTGCGGAGTGCTGAGGGTGACAACGTGTCGGCGGCCGGGTTCATCAAGACCGGCGGCGACGAGACCGACGCCCTGGTGCTCCTCCTCTTCCTGCGCGACGTCAGCTCGGAGTTGGGCGCCCGTGTGACCGTGCGGGACGAGGATAACCCGCTGGCCAAGCTGCGCTCGCTGGAGTTCAGCGGCGGGCGCCTGCCGTCGGGCAACACCCTCGAAGAGCTCCTGGCGCGGCGCGCCGTCATCAAGAAGGTGGACGGCCAGGCAATCATGTTCTATCCGCCGGCGCACCGCCTGAGCACACTGACAGCGAGTCGTTCGGCGGCCTGGGGCTACGGGTTGTGCGGGCTGCGAGCGTACGCCCCAACCCTTCTCGAGGCCGAGTCGGAGGCGCTGAAGATCATGCGCGCCATGAGGCATCTTGGCCACTGACCTGAGGCTGCAGGAGGGCGGCCTGCAATCGGCAGACGGGACCCGCCTCCACTACCGCTCCTGGACCGTCGATGCGCCCAAGGCGGCGGTGGCCGTGGCCCACGGCCTCGGCGAGCATTCGGGCCGGTATGCGGGCCTGGCCGAGGCGCTGAACCGTCGAGGCTTCGACTGCCACGCGGTCGACCTGCGGGGCATGGGCAAGAGTGCCGGTCGCCGCGGCCACGTTGCCGGCTGGCAGCGCTGGGTGGAGGACTACGCCGCTTTCCACGACCTGGTGAAGGCCAAGTCCGGGGCCTCCGAGGTGGTGCCGCTCGGGCATTCCTTCGGGGGTGTAGTGGTGGCCAGCGCGATCCTCTGCGGGGCGGTGGAACCGCGCCGTTTCGTGCTCTCGAATCCGGCCTTCCGGCCCGCGATCACGGTGCCCGGATGGAAGGTGGGCGTGGGCCGCGTCGCCAGTCGGCTGCTCCCGACACTGACTCTGGCCAACGAGCTGGACCCGGCGACGGTCTCCAGAGACCCGGCCGTGGTGGCGGCATACAAACACGATCCGCTGGTCCACGACCGCGTCTCGAGCCGGCTGTTCACGGAATGGAGCGCCGCCCGGGTGGAGGCGCTGGAGCGCGCAAGTGAGATCGCGGTCCCGTTCCTGCTCATCGTCTCCGATGCGGATCGCCTGATAGATCCCGAAGGTGCGCTGGAATTCAATCGACGGGCTGACAGTGGGCAGACACTGCGCGTCTATCGCGGGCGCTATCACGAACCGTTCAACGACCTCGGCCGGGAGGAGGTCTTCGCCGATCTGACGGCCTGGCTGGATGCCCCGCCGCCCTCGACCCTTAACGGGCAGGACGTTGTCAACCACCAGAGAATCTGACCGAGGAGCATCCGTTGGGTCATCGATGAATCTGACCCTGGGTTTGGGCCTAGCCGGCATGAGCAGCCCTGTCCTGAGTCGGGCGCCCGGGCTCCAGCTGGA
>JALYZG010000329.1 GCA_030948965.1 Candidatus Dormiibacterota bacterium
GGTTGACCTCGGCTGCCGTGACCTGGTGGTCGCCGGCCCCGGGCTGCGACCGCGGCCGTGGCCGGCCCTGGCCCTTGACCGAGCCCGCTTCGTGGGCGAGGCCGTGGCCGTCGTCTGGGCGGACGGCGCCGCCGCCGCCGAGGACCTGGCCGAGGCCGTGGCCGTGGACTGGCAGCCACTGGAGCCGGAGCCGCCGGAGACTGTCTTCGACCTGGACCTGGCGAGCGGCGATCTGGAGGCCGCGTTCGCCGGCCGGGTCCGGGTCCGGGAGCGCACGTACCGCACGGCCCGGCAGACGCCGCTGCCGCTGGAGCCGCGAGCGGTCCTGGCGGCCTGGGACGGCGGCCGGCTGACGCTCTGGAGCTCGACCCAGGTGCCCAGCATCCTGCGCCGGGGCGTGGCCCTGGCGCTGGACCTGGACGAAACCGCTGTGCGGGTCAAGGTGCCGGAGGTGGGGGGCGGCTTCGGCCAGAAAGCCCACGTGTTCCCCGAGGAGATCGTGGTGGCCGCGCTGGCGCGCCGGCTGGCGCGACCGGTGCGCTGGTCGGAAGACCGCCGCGAGAGCCTCATCGCCTCCGTCCACGCCCACGACGACGCGATCCGGCTGCGGGTCGCCTTCCGTCCGGACGGATGCCTGGTGGCGGTCGATGCCGAAGTGACGGCGGACGTCGGAGCTTACTCCGTCTATCCCTTCTCGGCCTCGCTGGAACCCGCCACCTGCGCGCATGCGCTCTTCGCCGCCTACAGGTTGGAGGCGCTGCGCGTGCGGGCGCGGGCGCTCACCAGCCATCGCTGCCCGGTCGGCGCCTATCGGGGAGTCGGCACCAACGCCGCCGTTTTCGCCGCCGAGCGGATGCTGGACGCGATTGCGGCCGAGGTCGGCATCGACCCGCTCGAGGTGCGGCGCCGCAACGTTCATGCCCACCTACCGGTCACGACCCTCTCCGGCCGCGAGCTCGAATCCGGCGACTACCCCGCGCTGCTGGACCGCCTTGAGAGCCGCGCCGGCTATGCCGATCTGCGCCGTAGGCAGGCGGCGGCGCGAGCCGAGGGTCGCCTCTTCGGGATCGGGCTCGGCGTCTTCAACGAGCACTCGGGCACCGGGCGCACCGAGTACCAGAGCCGGGGGGTGACAACGGTGCCAGGGACCGACGGAGCCCGCGTCCGGGTGCTCGAGGAAGGTCGCATCACTGTCGCCACCTCGGCGGTGGAGATCGGGCAAGGGATCACCGAGACCATCCGTGCTGTAGCGGCGCGCGAGATGGGCGTCGAGCCGGCCCGGGTCGAGGTTCTCGCGGCGGACACGGACGTCAGCCCGGAGGGCACCGGCTCCTTCGTCAGCCGGGGTGCCGTGGGCCTACTCGCGGCGGTGGTGGACGCCAGCCGCCAGGCCGCCGAGCTGGACCTCGCCCCGGGCACGGAGGTGAGCGCGACTGTCGACCCGCGGCAGGTGTTCCCCGCCGGCGCGCACCTGGCTGTGGTGGAGGTCGACCCGGACGGGTACGTCCCCCGGGTCGTCCGCTACGTGGCGGTGGAAGATTGCGGGACGATCGTCGACCCTCTCGCTGTGGACGCCCAGATCCGAGGTGGAGTGGCGATGGGCATCAGCAAGGTGCTCTTGGAGGAATGCCCGTACGACGCCGAGGGCCAGCCGCTGGCGGCGACGATGCTGGACTACCTGGTAGCCCTGGCCCCCGACGTGCCGGCGATCGAGATCGAACACCTGGAGTCGCCGAGCCCGCTCACCCGACTCGGCAGCAAGGGCGTGGGCGAGGCGGGCACCGTCGGGGCGTTCGGGGCCGTGGCCAATGCTGTCGCCGACGCGCTGGCGCCCTTGGGAGTGGAGCTGCGCGACCTGCCGATGTCGCCAGGGCGCATCTTCGAGGCGGTGGTCGAGGCGGAGACGGCTACGCGCGCGTCGTCTTGATGGCAGCGGTTGGCAAACCGGCGCCCGCGGCGCCAGAGTAGTACGGCCATGGCCCGCACCAGCACCGTATTCGTCTGCCGCGATTGCGGCGGTGAGTCCCTGCGCTGGGCAGGTCGCTGCCCGAACTGCGGGGCCTGGAACACGCTGGAGGAGTTTCACCCGCCTCGCGGGGGCCGCGCGCGAGCGAGCGGGGCCTCCGCCGCGGTCGTGGCAGCGCGGCCTGTACCGCTGGCCGAGGTGGACGTCGACGCCCTGCCCCGCCTGGAGCTGGCATGGGGCGAGCTCAACCGGGTCTTCGGCGGCGGCCTGGTCCCGGGCAGCGTGGTCCTCCTTGGCGGCGAGCCGGGTGTCGGCAAGTCGACGCTCCTCCTGCACCTGGCGGCGCAGGCGGCGGACCGCGGAGGCACCGTCCTCTATACGTCGGGCGAGGAGTCGGCGGCACAGGTCGGCCTCCGCGCGCGCCGCCTCGGGCTGGCCGGTCCCCGGGTGCTGCTGCTGGCGGAGACTGACCTGGACGCCCTGGTCGGCGCGATCCAGTCCGAGCGGCCGGTGGTGGCGATCGTGGACTCGGTCCAGACGGTGCAGGACGCGACCGTCGACGGCGCCGCGGGCAGCGTCAGCCAGGTCCGGGAGGCTGCGGCCCGCCTCCTCCGTGTGGCCAAGGAGACGGGCGTGCCTGTGATTCTGGTGGGCCACGTGACGAAGGAGGGCGCGATCGCCGGCCCTCGCATCCTGGAGCACATGGTCGACACCGTCCTCTACCTGGAGGGCGAACGCGGCCAGGACTTTCGCATCCTGCGGGCGCAGAAGAACCGCTTCGGCTCGACCGACGAGCTCGGGGTGTTCACCATGGGCGACGGCGGGCTGGAGGAGGTCAGTGACCCCAGCGCCGTGCTACTGGGCGAGCCCGGCCGGCCGCCGGTCGCCGGCACCGCGGTGGTGGCCGCGATGGAGGGCAGCCGGGCGCTGCTGGTGGAGGTGCAGAGCCTGGTCTCGCCGAGCTCCTTCGGGCTTCCGCGCCGCTCCGCCACCGGCATCGACCTGAACCGCGTCCACATGATCGTGGCCGTCCTGGAGAAGCGAGCGCACCTGCCGATGAGCAGCATGGACCTGCTGGTCAACGTGGCCGGTGGCATCCGCGTGCAGGAGCCGGCGGCCGACCTGGCCCTGGCCCTGGCCATAGCCAGCAGCGTCCGCGACCGCCCGCTGCCTCCGGGCACGCTGGTCCTGGGCGAGCTCGGGCTGGCCGGCGAGGTGCGCCGCGTAGGGCGCCTGGAGAAGCGCCTGCAGGAGGCGGCGCGCCGCGGGTTTGCGCGCGCGCTGGCCCCGCGCGGCGCGGCGGCGGTGCGCGAGCCCGGCCTGTTGGTGATCGAGGTGGGGGACGTGACCGAGGCGATCGCAGCCGTGCGCCTGGACCGCTCGGCCTCGGCCGGCTGAGTGCCGCCCAATGGTCCATTCGCCGGCGGACGCACGTTTGCACGGCGCTTGACAGGTGCATTCGCTGGCGCACGCACGTTTGGGGCGCGATGCCTGGCTAACCAACTCGCTCCCGACGGCGGCCCGGCAGGGCCGCTAACCTGTCGGGTCAGCAACGATGGCGGTGGGGGAAGTTCAGGTCCACTCTTTGTCCGTTTCATGTCCGCGGCGGGGACGCAAGCTGTGGTCGATGCGGATCGCGGTCATCCTCGTGGCTCTGCTGCCGGTGGCGGCCTGCTCGGGCCAGGGCACGGCGTCACCGAGCCCGCGGCCGTCCGCGAAGGCCTCGCCGACCGCCGACCCGGCGGCTCAGCTCGCGGCCTGGAAGGCCTGCGGCTCGGACGTGGTGCCCCCGGCGAACGTGCTTGCCCTGCCTCCGCTTCCCGCTCAAGTCGACCTGTCGCGCACAAACGGATCCCCGCCGCAGGCCGAGGCCCGTCTTTGGTTCCAGGCGTACTTGCGTGAACAGAACATCGAAGCCTGGGCAGTGGACTCCAATCGGGAGGGGGTGTTGCTGGGCGGATGCCTAGGGTCGCCCAGGGCCGCGCAACAGCTTTTCGATCCTGAGATCGGGACCATGCGAATGGCCAAGAGTCTGGGTGGGCACCTGCGCGGCGATCCGGACGCAACCACCGTAGGAGTCGCGCTGACCCCGGCCCCGGCTGGGGCGCAGGACTTTGTCAAGGCCCTTAGCGGCGAGCAACCTGCTTTCGCCGTGGTCGTAACCGAGCAGGGACCCTTAGCAGTTGACGTTGTGGATCCTTCCGGAAAGGTCATCAAGAAGCTCGGGCAAACAGCGGCTGGGGTGACTTTCCAGGGAGCCACCTTCGGACGATTTCGGACTGACCAGATTGGCCCTATCTGGTATCAGTTGGCATCGGCTAGCTGCGGCTCGACATGGCTGGCTGGCACTTGCTGACCCGATTGGCGGTCGTTGCACTGGGCGCCGTCTTGGCACTCCTCCCACTGGAAGCGTCGGCTACTCTCTGGCCGCGAGGCGGCGGCCCATTGCCAGGTGTCCCGGCCGCAGCAGAGCATTGCGGCAAGACGACGACCGCGATCCTCACCCATCAGGTAACGCAGGCCGACCTGGCCGAGGGCGTGGCTATCACCTGCGCCGGAGGCCAGACCTTCTTCACCAGCAACAGTGGCG
>JALYZG010000340.1 GCA_030948965.1 Candidatus Dormiibacterota bacterium
GTGCAGAACACGTCGATGGCGTCGGACTCGGAGTGGCCGCCCTTCAGCACCACCGCCCGGCAGCCCAGTTGGAGCAGCTCCGCCGCCGCGCGGCGCCGGTCGTCGAGGTCACCGATCGCGCGGCCGAGGAGCGTCTCCGCTTCGGGCAGGTTCGGCGTCAGGACGGCGGCCAGGGGCACGATGAGGGCGCGGACGGCGGCCACCGCGTCCTCGTCGAGCAGGCGGGCGCCGCCCTTGGCGACCATGACCGGGTCCACGACGAGCGTCGTCAAGCCGGCGGAGCGCACGGCCTCGGCCACAGCCCCCACCACGGCGGCCGAGCCGAGCATGCCGGTCTTGGCCGCGGCCGGGTGGAGGTCTGCGGCCACCGCGTCGATCTGGGCGCGGACCACCTCCGGGGGAATCGCGTGGATGGCGGTCACGCCGGTCGTGTTCTGGGCCGTGACGGCGGTGAGGGCGCTCGCGCCGTGGACCCCGAGCGCCGCGAACGTCTTGAGGTCGGCCTGGATGCCGGCTCCGCCGCCCGAGTCCGAGCCGGCGATGGTCAGGGCGACCGGCGGGGTCATACCCGGTCGCCGGCCGGGGCCCGCGGCTGCGCCTGAGCTCGCGACGCCCCGCGCAGCAGCGCGTAGACGCCGGCCGCGACCCCGACGCTGACGAGGCCGGAGGCGTCGGCCCCGTGCAGTGCCGCGATGAGCCCCGAGTTGAAGGCGTGCAGGCCGGGATAGATGTTCGCGTAGTTGACGAAGCCGAAGCCGGCGGCTGTGCCCGCGGCCCACGCTGCCAGGGCTGCCACCGGCCGGCCGGCGCCGAAGGCGAAGAAGGCCAGGAGGACGACCGCGGCCCAGGCCGGCGCCCAGAGGTAGGTCAGGAGCAGGAACTGCTGGTAGGCACTGTGAAAGTCGGTCACGACTACGGCGTACACGGCCAGGACCGCCCCCAGAACGCCGCAGCCGAGGGCCGTCTGCCAGCGCCGGAGGCGCACACCCAGCGTCTGCGTGACCAGGCCGGCCGTGTACACGTCGAGATAGTTGGCCCAGATCTCACCCAGCACCACGAAGAGGAAGAACGGCAGCGCCACCCAGGAGGGAGCGTGGCGGGTGATGATGGCCAGTACCCCGCCGTTCGGATCGGCGGCCAGCTTGGGGTCGATGGTCGGGAGCAGGAGGCCGAAGAGTCCGAGCAGGAGCATTGGTGCGGTTACGCCGAGAGCCGGCCAGAGCGTCAGGCCGCGGCCGGGCGTCCGCGGGCTCAGGTAGCGCGAGTAGTCGCTGGCGAAGGGGAACCAGCTGGCGACAAGAGCGAAGCAGGTCATGAAGCCGAGCACGAACGCGCCCGGGTAGTCGGCGCCCCCGACGCTCGGACCGGCCGTCCAGTGGAAGCGAGGGGCGAGGGCGACGAACAGGACGAGACAGAGGGCGGCGAAGGTGATGGCGCCGAAACTCTCGAAGACCTTGATGGTGGCGTGGCCATAGACGGCGACCACCACGCTCAGGCCCGCCACAAGCAGCACCAGCGGCAGCGCCAGGCGCCCGGCCACGGCCCCGGCGCCGGCCAGGGTCAGCAGCTGGACCCCGGCCTGGGCCGCGATCACGGTGTCCACCGCGAACCAGCCGACGGCCAAGAACAGGGTCAAGAAAGCGGCCACCCGGGCCCCCGCCGGCCCGAAGATGCGGGCCGTGAACGCTATCTGGGGCAGGCCCGAGCGGGGACCGGTGTGGCTGAGCAGGCCCAGGATGACGGCCGCCGAGATCGTGCCCAGCGCGGTGGCCAGGAGGCCGTCCCAGACGCCCAGGCCATAGAACGAGGTGAGGAGGCCGGCGGTCAGGATGCTGGCGTAGTTGACGAACGCGCCGGCCCAGAGCAGGGCGAGGTCCCGCGAGCGGCCGTGGCGGTCGGCCTCCGGGATGGGGCCCGAGCCGTGGCTCTCGACCTTGAGAAAAGCGTCCGCCGGGACCGATTCCCGGGGCATGGTGTCAGCGTTGCTCATCTGTTCTCCCTCCGCCGGCATTACCCGGATCAGGTTCTGTGCGGTCGGGCGTCATGCCCCTCTCAGCCTCCGTTTGAAGCTCCCGCGTTCGGTGGCAATGCTACGACTGTCCGGCGCTGCTTACACTTCAGGGCGCGCATGGAGAAGCTGACCGACAAGCTGTTCACGAACCGATACGTGGAGGACACCGGGCACCCGCACATCGAGATCGCCGACCAGAAGGTGTGCCTCGATTGCTCGGGCAAGTACTGCAACTACTTCTGCCCCGCCGGCGTCTACGAGTGGGACGAGGAGACCAAGCAGACGATCGTGAGCTTCGGCAACTGCATCGAATGCGGCGCCTGCGCCATCGGGTGCCCCTACGACAACATCGTCTGCCAGACGCCGCGGGGCGGCTTCGGCGTCCAGTTCCGGCTCGGCTGACAGCCGCTCTCCAGCCCCGGAATGGCCACTCTGGCGAGGGGATTCTGGTGGCTGTGAGCGAAACGTTCGACGTGATCATCGTCGGGGGCGGCCCGGCGGGCCTGGCGGCGGGGCTCTACGCCGCGCGCATGAACCTGAAATCCGTCCTGCTGGAGCGCGGGCCACTCGGCGGCCAGCTCAACAACACCGAGCTGATCGAGGACTACCCCGGGTTCGAGTCGATCCTGGGCGGTGACCTGGCCTACAAGATGGGCGAGCACGCGCGCAAGTTCGGGCTCGACATCCGCGACTTCCAGCAGGTGCGCGAGGTCGACGTGGACGGCGACGGCGGCGAACGCAAGGTCGTGCGCCTGGAGAGCGGGGAGGAGCTCGACGCCCCGGCCGTGATCCTCGCCGCCGGCGGCCTGCCCCGGCATTTGGACGTGCCCGGCGAGACGGAGCTGGCGGGTCGTGGCGTCTCCTACTGCGCTGTCTGCGACGGCGCGTTCTTCCGCGGCCAGACGCTGGCCGTCATGGGCGGCGGCGACGCCGCGGTCGAAGAGGCGGACTTCCTCACCCGCTACGCCGAGAAGGTCTACATCCTCCACCGCCGGGCCGAATTCCGGGCGCAGCCGGTCCTGGTCGAGCGGGCCAAGGCCAACCCCAAGATCGAGTTCGTCATGGAGGCTGAGCTGCAGGAGATCGTGGGCGACGAGAAGGTGCAGCGCATCCGCTACGCGCAGGGAGGCGTGGTGAAGGAGCTGGAGGTGGGCGGCGTTTTCATTTTCGTGGGCTTCCTGCCCAATTCCGACATCCTCCGGCCCCACGCCGAGCACGACCCGGGTGGGCACCTGGTCACGTCCGCCGAGATGGAGACCTCGATCCCCGGAATCTGGGCGGTCGGCGACGTCCGCGCCCAGCTGACAAAGCAGATCGCGACGGCGGTCGGGGACGGCACCACTGCCGCGGTGGCCGCCTCCATGCGCATCGAGGCGCTGCGCGATCGGCAGCGGGCGGTCGCCCGCGCCTGAAGGTTCGACAGGTCTGACCCCTGCCCGGCACTCCCCGCCCCGGGGAAGGAGAAGGCGGGCATCGGCAGGCGGATGCACGTTTCGATTGGGTGCGAGTGGGACGTTCGCCGGCGAATGCACGTTTGGACGACGCTCCCACCGGTCGGCGTCGGTCGCCCACGGAACTTCAGGGCTCCCAGTCGGGTTGGGATAGTTGATGACCGCCGTGGCCTTCACGGTGGCGGTACTTGGCTTTTTGCTCGTCGCCGCCGCGCCTTATGGCCTGACCTTCGCGCTCAGCCGTGCCTCCGGGCTCGGCCACATCCCCGTAGCTCCGGGCCCTCCGGCCGGACCGATGGCCAGCGCGCCCGCGCCTCGCGGGCGGCTCCCGCGGCGGCTGGCCCGCGGCTTGATCGAACCTCCCGCCTTCCTGCCCCCGCTGGCCGTCCAGTGCCTCAAGGTGGCGCTGGCCTGCGGCCTTGCCTGGTGGCTGGGCCCGTTCTTTCACCTCTCGCAGCCCTTCAACGCCGTACTGGCCGTGATCATCCTGATGCAGGGCCACGCTTATGGCTCGCTCCTCAACGCGCTCCAATTCCTGCTCGGCGTGGGCGCGGGCCTGGCCCTAGGCATCGCCGCCAACACGCTTTTCGGGCTTTCGCCTCTCGTCGTGGCCGGGATCATGCTGGTCTGCCTGCTGCTCGGCGGCTGGCTCAAGGTCTCGGGCCAGGGCTTCAACAACCAGATCGCCATCTCGGCGCTGCTCGTGCTCGCCTCGGGCAGCACCAACAACGTCGGCCGGCTCTGGGAGACCGTGCTCGGCGGCGTCATCGGCGTGGCCGTCGCCGCCATGCTCTGGCCGCCGAACCCGGTGGCCCGTTTGCGCCAGGACTATCGGGAGCTCAGGGCGATGCTCGGGTCGGATCTGCTGCGCAGCCTGGAGCTGGCGGGCCGGTCCGACAGCGCCGAGGCCGCCCAGGCCAACCGCCGCAGCGTGCGCCGGCACAGCGAGAGGGCGGACGATTCGGTGGCCGCGATCGCGCCGGCGGAGGACGCGCTGCGCTGGAACCCGTGGCACTCGGGGCGGATGCAGGACCTCGGCCGGCTCGAGGATCGACTGCGGCTGATCGCCCACCTTTACCGGACGGCGCGGGCGGTCGCGCGCCAGGCCGCCGAGGCGGATCCGTCCGATCCCGGCCACGTGGGCGCCTGGGAGGAGGCGCGGCCGGAGCTCCTGGGCGCC
>JALYZG010000341.1 GCA_030948965.1 Candidatus Dormiibacterota bacterium
CCTCGGCGGCGCCTGCCCGCTGTCGCCGAGTTCCTTCTCCAGGGCAGCGCGGATCAATTGCGCTAACGAGACCCCACGCTCGCTGGCCCGCCGCTTCGCTCGGGCGAGCAACTCATCGTTGGCTTGGAAATTCTCCGTCGCATCGCGGCCTCCAATCAGGTGCCGAGGAGGTGCGCAGCGAGGTCGGCGGGGCTCGGGTCGGGCTGGGCCTCGGCCCAATCGGCCGCCTCGGCCGCCTCCCGTTCGCACTCCGCCCGGACCGCCCGCGCCGCGGCCTCGGTGAGACGGCCGTCCTCGGCCAGCCAGGCCTCGAAGCGCGGCAAGGGATCGCGGGCCAGCGCCTCGGCCAGGTCTGCCTCCGTGCGATAGCGGGCCTGGTTGTCCTCTGAGGTGTGGGCGTTGATGCGCGGGATCAGGGCCTCGACCAGGGTCGGGCCCTCGCCCGCCCGCGCCCGCGCCACCGCCTCACTCATGATCCGCAGGCATCCCGGCACGTCGCCGCCATCCACCCGCACGCCGGCCAGCCCGTAGCCGGCGGCGCGCGCGGCCAGGGCCGGGTTGCCCGCCTGCAGGGCCAGCGGCACCGAGATGGCGTAGCCGTTGTTCTCACACACGAACACGACGGGCAGCCGGTGGATGCCGGCGAAGTTCAGGGCCTCGTGGAAGTCGCCGGTCGAGGTGGCGCCGTCGCCGAACGTGCAGACCGTGATTTGACCGTCGCCGCGGCGTTTCGAGGCCCACGCGATCCCGGCCGCCTTGGGCAGCCACGTGCCCACCACCTGCGACGTGGCGGCGATGTGCAGGCGGCGATGGGAAAAGCTGCCGCCCGGGATGTTGCGGCCGCCCGAGAGAGGGTCTGCGGCCTTCGCAAACACGGCCAGCATCCACTCCCGCGCCGTGAGGCCGCGCGCCACCGCCGAGCCCAGGCCGCGGTAGTGCAGCACCAGCCAGTCCGACGGCTCCAGCACCGCCGCAGCCGCCACCTGGATGCCCTCGTGGCCACGGGCCGAGCCCACAAATGGCGCCCGGCCCTGGCGCACGAGCGCGTGCATCCGGTCGTCCAACGCCACGGTGGCGCACATCCAGCGGTGGACCTGGAGCAGGTCCTCCGGGCCGGCCTCCAACTGGCGCCCTTCAGCCCGAGGTCCCCCCGAAATCGAAGATTTCGTGGGGTGGTCTTCAGCAGCCTTCACTGCCACCGATGAGAGCCGCCCCGATCTCCGCCACCTCTTCGGCGCTGACCCCCATGCCCTCCAGCTCGTCGTAGTAGGCGCGCTGGAAGGCGGAGAAATCCGAGCTCTCAGCCCTCTCCTCGCGTACACGCTTGACCTCCGTCATGACGCGCGTCACGAGTTCGGGCTCGGGCCGGATCCCGGCCTCGCGCAGCGCGTGCTCGATGACCACGGCGCCGGAGTGTTTGCCGTAGACGTAGCGCACCTCGCCGCCGAGCTGGGCGGGCGGAATGAACTGGTAGATCTCGGGGTGGATGAGCATGCCCGCGGTGTGGATGCCGGATTCGTGGCTGAACACGTTTTGGCCGATGCCCGGCTCGGTGGGCTGGACCATGACCCCGCTGATCCGCTCCATGTACCGCGCCAGGTCACGCAGCTTCTCGTAGCCGAACCCCGGGATCGAGATGTCGAACAGGTAGCGGAGCTGGAGCAGAACCTGGTGCATGGGCGCGTTGCCGGTGCGCTCGCCGATGCCGTTGACGCTGGTCGTGAACACGTCCGCACCGCTGCCCAGCGCAACCACCGTGTTCCACGCCCCGAGGCCGAGGTCGTTGTGGAAGTGGACAACGAGGGAGCAGTCGGGCGTGGCCGCTTTGAGACGGCGGATGTACTGCTGCACCGCGTAGGGCGAGTAGCAGCCCACGGTGTCCGGCGTCGATGGCCGAGTGCCGCCCGCGGCCAGGCCCTCGAGGTGCAGCCTCTCGATATAGGAGGGGTCGGCGCGGGACCCGTCCTCGCCCCCGAACTCGATCTCGACGGCGCCCTTCTCGCGAGCGTAGGCGATGGCTTCGGTGAGGAGCCGCACGTTCGCATCCCGGTAGAAGGCCACCGGCAGCTCCAGCCACTCGCTCACAGGCAGGCCTTCGCGGGCCAGCAGCGTGCGGCCCAGCTTGTACTTCACGTGCAGGTCCGAGGCCGAGGTGAAGACGAAGTACGTGACCGAGTCGCGGGCATGGCCGAGCTCGTCCAGCACCCGCATGGTGGAGTCGATGTCGCCGGGGTTGCTGCGCATCATGCAGACGACCTCCAGGTCCCGCCGCAGCTCACCGCGCCGCCGGCCCTCGAGCACCAGGCGCAGGGTCTCGCGCTCGGACTCCGACACGGCCGGGAAGCCGACGTCCATCACATGGACCCCGATGTCACTCAACGCCCGGGCCAGCTCGTACTTGTCGCGCGGCGAGAAGGCGACCCCCGGCATCTGCTCCCCGTCGCGCAGCGTGTCGTCGTAGACGCGGATG
Source organism: Candidatus Dormiibacterota bacterium (assembly GCA_030948965.1). Lineage (GTDB taxonomy): Bacteria > Chloroflexota > Dormibacteria > Dormibacterales > Dormibacteraceae > JALYZG01. Next base: position 2,471 of record JALYZG010000341.1, read on the forward strand.
CGGTCGGGCGGCGGGAACTCGAGGTCGTGGACGAAGCGCGAGGGCGGTCGGACGAGCTCCGACAGCGGCTCCTGGAGCTCGACCGGCCCGTCCCGGTCGCTCACCTCCGGCCGGCGCCCTCCGCCAGCCGGCGGCGGACCCAGGGCACGAGGCCGCCCATGCGCATGAGCTCGGCCATGAAGGGAGGGAAGGCGTCGACTCGGTACTCGTCACCCCGGCTGAGATTGCGGATGACGCCGTCCTCGAGGTCGACCTCCAGCTCGTCGCCGGCCTCGATCGCCTCCGCCGCCTGGGGCGACTGCAGGATCGGGTAGCCGAGGTTGATGGAGTTGCGAAAGAAGATGCGGGCGAAGGAGTCGGCGATGACGCAGGCAACGCCGGCCCCGCGGATGGCGATAGGCGCGATCTCGCGCGAGGAGCCGCAGCCGAAGTTGGAGCCGGCGACGATGATGTCCCCCTTCGCGATCTGCCCAGACCAGCCGCCCTCGTTCCCGGGCACGCCCTCCATGGCGTGCTCGCCCAGCTTGACCTCGTCCAGCGAATGGATGGCGTACTTGGCCGGGATGATCTGGTCGGTGTCCAGGTTGTCGCCGAAACGCCAAGCTCGACCCCGCAACACGGTCCTCGTGGCGTCGGTCATGCCGGCACCGGCGCCCGGCTCATCACCTCTCGCGGGTGCACGATCTCGCCGGCCACGGCGCTGGCCGCGGCCACCACCGGGTTGGCCAGGTAGACCAATGCCTTGGGGTCGCCCATGCGGCCGGGGAAGTTGCGATTCGTGGTCGAGAGGCAGACCTCGCCCGCGCCCAGCACGCCCATGTGGCCGCCCAGGCAGGCGCCGCAGGTCGACGCCGTCCAGGCCGCGCCGGCCTCCATGAAGATCCGGATCAGGCCCTCGCGCTCCGCCATCCGCCCCACCTCGTCCGACGAGGGAGTCACGATCAGCCGCACGCCGGGAGCGATATGGCGGCCCTCCAGCACCTTCGCGGCGCGGCGCAGGTCCGTGATCCTGGAGTTGGTGCAGGAGCCGATGAAGACCTGGTCGAGCCTGATGCCCGCGACCTCCTCCAGGGGCGCCGTGCGGTCCGGCGACATCGGCTTCGCGAGCGTGATCGGCACCGCCTCGGCGTCGATCTCGAATGTCCTCTCGTAGACCGCGCCAGGATCGGAGGTGACCGTCTTGTAGGGCCTCTGGGCGCGACCGCGGAGATACTCCTCGGTCACCGAGTCCGCTTCCATGATGCCGTTTTTGGCCCCCGCCTCGATGGCCATGTTGGTCATCGTCAAGCGGCCCTCCATGTCGATCGCGGCCAGCGCCTCGCCCGTGTGCTCCATGGCTTTGGAGCGGGCGCCGTCGACGCCGATCTGGCCGATCACGTGCAGGATCAGGTCCTTTGCCTCCACCCATTCCGGGAGGCGGTTGTAGTAGACGAACCGCAGAGTCTCCGGAACCCGGAACCAGAGCTCGCCCAGGGCCAGGACGCAGGCGAGGTCGGTGGAGCCGATGCCGGTGGCGAAGTTGTTGAGCGCCCCGTAGGTACAGGAGTGCGAGTCGGCGCCCACGACCAGCTCTCCTGGCAGGACCAGGCCCCGCTCGGGCAGAACAGTGTGGCAGATGCCGCCCGAGCCGACCTCGAAGTACCACTTGATGCCCATGTCTCGGGCGAACTCGCGGGTCAGCCGGCCGAGCGTGGCGCTGGCGGCGTCCTTGGCGGGCTGGAAGTGGTCCTGGGTGATCGCCAGGCGCTCCGGATCCCAGACCTTCTCCGCGCCCATCTGCTCGCGCATGATCCGGCCGGCCGGAGGGATGGTGAGGTCGTGGCCCATGGCGAAGTCGACCTTCGCCAGCAGCAGGTCACCGGGCTGGACGGATTCCCGGCCGCTGGCGCGGGCCAGGATCTTCTCGGACATCGTCATGCCCATATGGGTCACTCCTATATCACGGAGGGAACCCAGGTTCCCCCCGTGGGCCCTCCCTCCTGACCCACCCCACGAAATCTTCGATTTCGCGGGGAACCCCGGGGACGCTGACGCGCGCCTGACGGGACAAGCGTATGAAACAACTCACCCGGCCCGGCAAAGCCGGCCTACGCCTGTCGCTTGCAATCTGCCTCATCATGTTTTCAGAGGCGGCGGACCACGGCCTGCCCGGCCTCGCTGGTGCTCAGCGAGCCACCGAGGTCACGCGTGCACTCGCCGGCCTTGATGGCACCAATCACGGCTTCCTCGATCCTCTTCGCGGCATCCCCGTCGCCGAGGTGCTCCACCATCATAGCCGCAGCCAGGATGGACCCCAGCGGGTTGACGACTCCCTGCCCGGCGAGGTTCGGGGCGCTGCCGTGGACGGGCTCGAAGAGCCCGCGGCCGGTCTCCGGGTTGACGTTCGCGCTGGGCGCCAGGCCCATGCCCCCCACTAGCGCCGCGGTCAGGTCGGAGAGGATGTCGCCGAACAGGTTGCCGGTGACGATGACCTCGAACTGCGTCGGGTCGCGGACCAGCTCCAGGGCGGCCGCGTCCACGTAGAGGTGGCGGGTCTGGACCTGGCGGTGCCTGGCCTTCACTTCCGCCCAGCGCTCCTGCCAGAGGCCGCCGGCGTGGTTCATGGCGTTGGACTTGTCGACCATGCAGAGGCTGCGCTGGGCCACCCGGAAGCCGTGCTCCAGGATCCGCGTCACGCCCTGGTGGGTGTTGAGGTCCTCCTGGATCGCCACCTCGTGCTCGGTGCCGCGGCGGAAGCGGCCGCCCAGGCCGACATAGAGGCCCTCCGTGTTCTCGCGCACGATGGTGAGGTCGACCGCTCGCCGGGCCTCGTCACGCAAGGGGCTGAGACGGTCGTCGTAGAGACGGGCCGGGCGCAGGTTGACGTAGAGGTCGAGCTCGAAGCGAAGCCGGAGCAGGACGCGGGCCGGGTAGCCCACGTCCGGGACGCGGGGGTCGCCGATGGCGCCGAAGAGGATGGCGTCGGCCCCGGCCGCGGCTTCGAACGTGGCCTCCGACATCGCCTCCTCGCCACGCAGTAGGGGCGCCGCCCCGACCTCGAGCTCCTCGAACTCATACGCCAGGCCGGCGGCGCGCAGGACCCGCATCGCCTCCGGCGTCACCTCCTGGCCGGCGAGGTCGCCGGCCAGGACTGCGATCTTGCGGATGCGGCGCGTCACCGCTTCTCGACAAGCTGGTACATCACGCCATCGCAGGTCTCGGGGTCGGTCCAGAGGTTGACCCGATCGCCGGTCGTGATCGGCCCCCGCGCGGCCTTCACGCCGAGGCCCTGGAGCGCGGCCAGGGTCTGGTCGAGGTCGTCGACCTCGACCGCGATGTGTTCGATCCGAGCCTTGGAACCGGCCAGGACGCGATCCCGGGCGTCGGCGTCGGAGTCCTCCAGGACCTCGATCTCGACCTCGCCGCAGCGATAGAACGCGCCGCGGCGGCTGCCGCCCGCCACGGTGCGGTCCAACTCCAGGCCCAGGCTCCCGGACAGAAACCGCTGCGCCTCGGCCAGGTCGTCCACCAGAACCCCGATATGATCTAGTCGCTTGATCGTCATGCCCACCAGTGTGGGCTCTGGCGGCGCCGCACGTGCCGGCGGGGGCCTACCGGCGCGGATCGAACGGATGCCGCCACCGGAGGCCCGGGAACCGGCTGTAGTCCCGCTCAGTGCTCACCCACTCACTGCCGGTTTCGATGGCCAGCGCCGCCAGGTAAGCGTCGGAGACGACGTTGCCCCTGGCTCGGGCGGTGTGGCAGAGGTCTGTGAACAGTTGCCAATGACGCCGGCCCGCAGCCACTGGCACGACGTTCGGCCGGCTCCTGAGCGCGTCGACGAGCCGCATGGCGCTCGCCAGCGGGGTCGGCGGCGTGAATATCCGCGGATGGGTAACCACCCTGAGGAAGCCCGCTCAAGACCAGGTCCGAGAGAGCATAGGCCTCCTCTGAGTTGATCGCCGCTTCCAGCCAATCGCGGTAGCGGAGTGGTCGACCGCGTCTGACCTGACGGCGTATATGAGGATGTTGACGTCAGCGAAGAGCATCCTCGTCCATCAGCTCGATGAGCGAGGCGGTGTGATCGAGGTCCACGCCGGGTAGCAGCCCGTTGCCACTAAACGTAGGCAACCGTACACGCGCCCGAGCCTCGGTTTCGGAGCGGCGGGAGTCGCCGGGCTCAGGACGCGAGCAGCGCCGCAAAGTTCGTGTCCTGGATCTCGCCCACGAATGAGCCGTGGCCCTCGGACGGCAGCTCCACCGCCCGCTCGTAGACGAAGGCGTAGACGTTGTCCAAGGTCCAGGCGCCGTAGCCTCGGAAGGCCAGGTTGCTGGCCAGGCTTGCGGCCACTTCCTCGCCCATCCTGGCGTCTGCCTCGCGGCCCGTCTGGAAGAGGTGCAGGGCCTGGGCGTAGATCACCTTCAGGATGTCGAGCTGCATCTGCAGGTCCGCGATCTCGCGCGCGTCCCCGTCCG
>JALYZG010000327.1 GCA_030948965.1 Candidatus Dormiibacterota bacterium
GATCAAGAGCGTCAACACGACCGGCTAGGACCCGTCCGGACCGTCCGGACCTGACCCGAGATCTTAAAGTCCGGGGGCCTCTCGTGAGGGGCCCCCGGACACCTGCATAGCCGCATCCAAGCCCGCCAAAGATGAGGATCGAGAGTTGATAGGCATCGCACAGGCCCGCCAGCGGATCGTCCGGCTGCCGGTCATCCGGGTGCTCAACTGGATCGTGCTGGCGGCGGGCCTCGTGATCGCCCTGATCATTGCCCAGAGGATCGCAGCCCACGGCCTCGGATACTTCCTTCAGACCGTGATCTACGGCCTGGCCGGGGGTTCGCTGTACGCGCTCATCGCGCTCGGCTACACCATGGTCTACGGCATCATCGAGCTGATCAACTTCGCCCACGCCGACGTGTTCACGTTCGGCGGCTTCGTCTCGCTAACGTTGGTGGGGCTCTTCGGGCTGAAGGAGGGCGTTTCCTCGGGGCCGATCGTGATCGTTCTGCTGATCCTCATCACCGCGATCACGATGCTCGTCTGCGGTGGGCTCAACATCGCCATCGAACGCGTGGCGTACAGGCCGCTGCGCAACGCCCCCCGGCTGTCGCCCCTGATTACCGCGGTCGGCATGTCCTTCATCCTCGAGGGCGTGATGTTCATATGGAAGGGCCCGACCAACAACCACTTCCCCGACTTGCTGCCGAGTGCCTCCCTGTCCTTGCTCGGCGTCAGCGTCCGCTTCAAGGACGTGGCGGTGGTGGTCGTCGCCGGCCTCCTGGTGGCGGCTCTCAACATCTTCATTCGCCGCTCGAAGCTGGGCAAGGCGATGCGCGCCACGGCCCAGGATCGGGACGCGGCCTCACTCATGGGCATCAACATCAATCGCACGATCGCGGCCACGTTCTTCATCGGCGCCGTCCTGGCGGGCGCGGGCGGCACCGCCTACGGCCTCTATTTCAACAACGTCGTCTTCGACCTGGGCTTCACGACGGGCCTCATCGCCTTCACCTCGGCGGTGCTCGGTGGCATCGGGAACATCCCCGGCGCGGCCCTCGGGGCGATGTGCATCGGCATGTTCGAAGCCCTCTGGAACGGCTATCTCGACTCGGCCTGGACGCAGGTGATGATCTTCGTCATCCTCGCCTTGGTGCTCCTCATCCGGCCCAGCGGTCTGCTCGGCGCGCGGGTGCCGGACAGGGTATGACGACCGCCGCGCCGGCGCGCCCCAGCCCCCGGCCCGGTCGCTTTCGTCTGGCCGGCGTCGAGGTCAACCTTCGCGACCGCAACACCATCATCTACCTGGTGCTGCTGGTCGGGGCGCTGGCCTTCCCCACCCTGGCCTACTTCCTGACCGGGGGCGATTCCGGGGCCACGATGGGACTGGCCGCCGACGCAGGCGTCTTCGTCCTCCTGGCGCTGGGCCTCAACGTGGTAGTCGGCTTCGCCGGCCTGCTCGACCTGGGCTACGCGGCCTTCTTCGCCATCGGCGCGTACACGTACGCCATGCTGGCCTCGGGCGCGTTGCTGCACACCCCGGTCGGCCACGCTGTACACATCCCCTTCTGGCTGCTCCTGGTCGTGGGGGTGACCATCGCAGCCACCGCCGGCGCCCTGCTGGGAGCCCCGACGCTCCGTCTCCGCGGCGACTACCTGGCCATCATGACCCTCGGCTTCGGCGAGATTGTGCCCCGCGTGTTTCGCAACCTGGGCACCTGGACCGGTGGCATCAACGGCCTCTCTGCGCTTGACAACCCCGTGCTCCCGGGCTGGCTGACCGGGCCCTGGGCCGGGGAGGACTTCGCCTTCGTCCGCAACCTGGTGTTCAGCGTCGCCAACCCTACCGCCTACTACGTGCTCATGCTGACGCTGATCTGCATCACGGTTGTGCTGCTCAACAACCTGCGAAAGTCGCGCCTGGGCCGCGCCTGGGTTGCGATTCGTGAGGACGAGACCGCGGCCCAGGCCATGGGCATCAACACGGTGACGACCAAGCTCCTGGCCTTCTCGATGGGTGCCGCCACCTCCGGCTTCGCGGGAGTCTTCTACGGCGCCAAGCTGTCGCTGGTCAGCCCCGAGAACTTCACTTTCACGGTCTCGATCACGATCCTCGTGATGATCGTGCTCGGGGGCATGGGCAACATGCCCGGCGTCATCGTCGGCTCACTGACCATCTACCTGATCCTGTTCAAGATCCTGCCCGACGCGCCCAACCAGACCCACAGCCTGCTCACGGCCTTGAACATGACCTCGCTCGACGCCCCGCACGGCGACTGGCCGGGGCTGGGCGAGTTCATCTCCCGACTCAAGGTCCTGCTCTTCGGGCTGATCCTCGTGCTGACGATGCTCCTCCGGCCGGGCGGCCTATTCCCGAGCACGGCGGAGCGCGACAGCGAGCGGGCCAAGAAGGAAGACCCGGCCGCGCAGGCGGCGTGATGGCGGTCGCCAGCCTGGAGGTCGCCCCGAGCCCCAACATCCTCGAGATCAATGGGGTGAGCAAGCGCTTCGGCGGCCTCACGGCCGTCGACCGGGTCTCGTTCGCCGTGCGTCGGGGCGAGATCTTCGCCCTCATCGGGCCCAATGGCGCGGGCAAGACGACCCTCTTCAACTGTATCACCGGGCAGTACCCGCCGTCCGAGGGCCAGATCGTCTTCGATGGTGTCGACATCTCCGGCACCAAGCCCCACCAGGCGGCCCAGATCGGCATCGCCCGGACGTTCCAGAACATCCGCCTCTTCGCCTTCATGACCGCGCTCGACAATGTGAGGGTCGGCCAGCACGTGCGCATGCACGCCAAGTTGTGGGACGCGATGCTCAAGACCCCGGCCGCGCGCCGGGAGGAGTCCGAGGTGCGCGACCGCTCCATGGAGCTCCTGCGCTACGTGGGCGTCGAGCGCTACGCGGACAGCTACGCCCGCAACCTGCCGTACGGCATGCAGCGCCGCCTGGAGGTGGCTCGGGCGCTGGCCACGCGGCCGCAGCTGCTGCTGCTGGACGAACCGGCGGCCGGGTTCACGCCCCAGGAAAAGGTGGAGCTGCTCCGCCTGATCGAGAAGATCGTGGCCGACGGCGTAACCGTCTTCCTCATCGAGCACGACATGAAGGTGGTCATGGGCTGCGCCAAGCGCATCTGCGTCCTCGATCACGGCGAGGAGATCGCCCTCGGCGGCCCCGAGGAGGTGCGAGCCAGCAAGCGCGTCATCGAGGCCTACCTGGGCAGCCAGGGCTAGTGGCTGTTACGGTCCACTAAATGGCTCTCCTCGAAATCGAGGGCGTCGACGCCTTCTACGCTCGAGTCCAGGCCCTGCGCGGCATCAGCCTGAATCTCGACCGGGGCGAGATCGTGGCCCTCATCGGCTCCAACGGGGCCGGCAAGACGACCACGCTGCGCACGATCAGCGGGCTCATGCACCCGACCACGGGCACGATCACCTTCGACGGCCGGGACATCACGCGAACGCCTCCGCACCAGATCGTCGGCCTCGGCATCTGCCAGGCGCCCGAGGGTCGGCGCCTGTTCGCGCGCCTTACGGTCCAGGACAACCTGGAGATGGGCGCCTACGCCCGCAGTGACCGCCAGGGCGTGAAGGACAGCTTGGAGCGCGTGTTCAGCCTCTTTCCTCGGGTGAAGGAGCGGCGCACCCAACTGGCCGGCACCCTCTCCGGCGGCGAGCAGCAGATGGTGGCCATCAGCCGCGCCCTCATGGCCGAACCCAAGGTGCTGATGCTGGACGAGCCCTCGCTCGGCCTGGCCCCGATCATCGTCGACACCATCTTTGAGATCATCCACGAGATCAACAGCTCGGGGGTGCCCATCCTGCTGGTGGAGCAGAACGCGGTCAAGGCGCTGAGCGTGGCCCACCGCGCTTACGTGCTGGAGACCGGCGTCATCGTCAAGACCGGGGCCGGCCGGGACATGCTCGAGTCAGAGGACGTTCAGAAGGCCTACCTGGGGATCTAGTACCGACCGACGAAAGCACCTTTTCCAGCAGGATCGGGAGCTCGCGCACCCGGACGCGGGTCGCGATTCATCCCGCCCATTCGTGCAGTGAAAGCGGCCACTCGGCCGACTCAACCGCAGGCTTCCGCGTCCCACATCGCCCGGCGCCCGGGACGGGCTCAGCGGGACGGTATACTGACCCCAGCCATCCCGATCGGTTAGTGGAGCGCGCTCATTTGACGACCCAGACCCAGGAACCCTCCAAGCCCAAGTCGGCCTACGTCG
>JALYZG010000012.1 GCA_030948965.1 Candidatus Dormiibacterota bacterium
GCCGAGGCCGATGCCCTCAGCCGGCGGGCGCTCGAAGCCGCCCACGATGCCCGCGCCGCCGCCAAGGAGGCGGAGGCCGCGAACAAGAGCGCGGCGGAGGCCGCGGCACGCGCCAAGGAACTGGACAGCGCCGCCGCCGAGGCGGCGGCCGCGGCCGGCAACAAGTAGCCCGCGAGGCGACCTTGGACCACAGGCTGGGCGCATGGGTCGATCCGCCAGCCGCCGCTCGTTTGACGAGCGCCGCTAACGTGCATCCGCCGGCAGCGGCACCTTTTTCGGAGACGCCGCCGTCCCAGAGGCGTCAGCCCGGCGCGCCCACCTCTGCCTGAACTTCGTGCGGCAGCCAGAACCAGCGCAGGTGCTCGAAGTCCGCGCCGCCGCTGATGGCCGGGGCCGCGGCCCGCGGGCGGAAGAGAATCCGCTGCCCCTCGGTCAGGTAGCCAGGCAGTGCCGACTCGGGCGCGCGGTGGCGGTGGGCGACGCTGGCCCTGAGGTCGCCCGGGTAACCGATGTCGCTGAGGCTGAGCGGAGCCTCCGGCGCCCCGCCGACATGCCGCCAAAGCCCGCTCCCCATGTCGAAGCCGTATTCGGGCAGCAGCCGCCAGCCCTCCGCGGCGACCAGGTCGACCGCGGCCAGGATGAACTTGAAAACGGCCTCTGAGATGAAGTAGTTGAAGTTCACCCTCACCCAGCCGGGCTTGATGGCCTCGCATCCACGGCCGATCTCGCGCTCGAACTCGTGTGAGCGCTCGAGGTCGATGCCGAGCAGGCGGTGGCCATACGGCCCGGCGCAGGAGCAGCCGCCCCGGGCCTGGATGCCGAACAGGTCGTTGAGCAGCGCCACCACATAGTTGTGGTGCAGGTAGCGACCGCCGTGCCGGACCACGAAGGAGACGATCGAAAGCCGGTCGAGGTCCGGGTTGCCGAGGATCTCCAGGCCAGGTTGCCCGCGCCAGTGCGCGATGGCACGGCCGATGAACGACTCCTCCCGGCGTCGGATCTCGGCCGTCCCGACGCGTTCTTTGAGCTGGAAGACAAGACCGGCGCGGATGGACTCGACGATCGCCGGAGTGCCGCCCTCCTCGCGGTGCTCGACGTCCTTCAGGTACACGTGCTTGGTGGGGTTGACATAGGCGACTGTGCCGCCGCCCGGGACTGTGGGCACCCGGTTGTGGAACAGGTCGCGCCGGGCCGCGAGCACTCCGGGCGTGCCGGGGCCGCCGATGAACTTGTGCGGCGAGAGGAAGACCGCGTCCAGGTAGGGCTCGTCGGGGCCTTGCGCGGCAGTGCCCATACCGATCTCCACGTAGGGCGCGGCGGCCGCGAAGTCCCAGCAGGAGATGGCGCCGTGGCGGTGGAGCAGAACCGAGATGGCCCGCCAGTCGCTGATGATCCCGGTCACGTTCGAGGCCGCCGAGAAGCTCCCGATCTTGACCTCCCGGTCGTGGTGCCGAACCAGTTCCGCCTCCAGGCGCTCTTGGTCGATGTGGCCGTCGTGGTCCTCGGGGATGACCACCACGTCGGCGATCGATTCGCGCCAAGGCAGCTCGTTGGAGTGGTGCTCGTAAGGCCCGATGAAGACCACCGGCCGGTCCTCGGCCGGGATCAGCGCGTCGAGGTGGTAGCGGTCATCGAGGGCCGACGGGAGGCGCAGGCCGAGGACCTCGACCAGGCGGTTGATGGCTCCTGTCGAGCCCGAGCCGCAGAAGACGATGGCGTGTTCCGGGCCGGCTCCGAGAGCGTGCCGGATGATCTCTCGCGACTCCTCCCGGAAGCGTGTCGTCTGCAGGCCGGTGCCGGACGACTCCGTATGCGTGTTGGCGTAGAGCGGGAGCACGGCCTCGCGCACGTAGTCCTCGATAAAGGTCAGCGCGCGGCCGGACGCGGTGTAGTCGGCGTAGGTGACGCGGCGCGGGCCAAAGGGGCCCATCACAGCCTCGTCCTCGCCGATGACGGACTCCCTGATCGCGTTCAAGAGGTCCATGGCATTAACAAAGGTAAGTCTGAGCGTACTTCGGTGGAAAGGGTCGGTTCCCTACGATTCGGTGCCTATGAACTCTGAGCTCAAATCCCTCGCCCTGGACCTGGCCTGGTCCTGGGACCCGCGCCTCGCCGGCCTTTTCCGCGCCCTAGCCCCGGACGTCTGGCAGGGCTCGGCCCACAACCCGATCGCAGTCCTGGGCGCTCTCGACGACTCCCGGCTGGACGAGGCGCTCCGCCGGCCGGAAGTCCGCGCCGCCCTGGAGACGGCGCGCGGTGCCCGCCGCGAGCGCGCGGAGCGCCGTCCCGCCTTCTACGACGCCGGGGCGCCGCTGCGCATCGGCTACTTCTCGCTCGAGTTCGGCCTGACCGAAGCCCTGCCCAATTACTCCGGCGGTCTCGGCATCCTCGCCGGCGACCACCTCAAGGCCGCAGGCGATCTGGGCCTGCCGCTCGTGGGCGTCGGCCTCCTCTACCGCTTTGGCTTCGGCCACCAGCGCCTCGACGCGGACGGCGAGCAGACCGAGTACTACACGAAGAACGACTTCGCGCGCCTGCCCCTGGAGCTTGCCCATGACGCAGACGGCGAGCTGGTCCGGGTTGAGTGCCCGCTTGGCGACCGCACTGTCAAGGTGCAGGTCTGGAAGGTTCAAGTCGGCGCCATCCCGCTATACCTCCTGGACACGGACCTGGACGAGAACGCGCCCGACCTGCGCTCGATCACCGATCGCCTCTATCCATCGGAGGGCCACCTGCGCCTGCCCCAGGAGATGGTGCTGGGCATCGGCGGGGTTCGGGCTCTACGCGCCCTGGGCATCCAGACGACGGTCCTGCACATGAACGAGGGCCATGGCTTCCTGGTCGCCATCGAGCGCATGCGCGAGCTCCGCCAGGAGCGCCGGCTGTCGCTGCCGGAAGCTCGCCTCTTTGCTCGGGCCGGATTTGTTTTCACCACCCACACGCCCGTGGCCGCGGGCAGCGACTACTTCGGCTCGGACTTGGTGGCGGCCGATCTCGGTCCCTATCTGAACGACGTCGGAATCGACCTCGAGAGCTTCATGGACCTCGGCCGCGCCCGGCCCGGTGACTTCTCGGAGGCGCTCTGCAGCACGTTCGTAGGCCTCCGCATGGCTGACAGCGCCGTCGGCGTCTCCCGGTTGCACGGCGCCGTGTCCCGGCGGCTCTGGAAGGATGCCTGGCCGCGTTTCAACGAGGCCGAGGTACCCATCGGCGCGGTGACCAACGGCGTTCACCTACCGTCCTGGGTGGCGCCGGAGATCGCCTCACTCCTGGAGCGTCACGTCGACCGGGAATGGTGGGACCTTCCGCCCGAGCACCCGTCCTGGGCAGGCGTCGAAGCCATTCCCGACGAGGATCTCTGGCACTGCCACGGCCACCTGCGCCGCCGACTCACCGAGTTTGCATTCGCGCGCTCCGACGGCGAGCGCCTGGACCCCGACGCCCTGACGATCGGCTTCAGCCGTCGCTTCGCCAAGTACAAGCGAGCCGGCCTCCTCGCCCACGATCCGGCGCGACTGCAGGCCCTGCTGACGAGCGCCGATCGCCCGCTGCAGCTCGTGTTCTCAGGCAAAGCCCATCCGGCCGACCGGGAGGGCAAGGAGATCCTGCACCGCGTCGTGGGCCTGGCCCGGCGCGAGCCGCGGTTCGTCTTCCTGGAGGACTACGACATGGGGGTCGCCCGCTACCTCGTCCAGGGCGCCGACGTGTGGCTCAACAACCCGCGGCGGTTCCTCGAGGCCAGCGGCACCTCGGGCATGAAGGCCGGGGCCAACGGCGTGCTCAACCTCAGCGTCCTGGACGGCTGGTGGGACGAGGGCTACCGCCCCTCGGCCGGCTGGGCCATACCCTCGGCGGCGACCATGGACCGCCAGGTGACAGACGACGCGGCCGAGGCCGAGGCGCTGTACGGGCTGCTGGAGGGCGATGTCCTGCCCGCGTTCTATCAGCGGGACGCGCGTGGCATCCCGGTGCGCTGGGTGGCGATGATGCGGGATTCGATCCGGCTGGTGGCCACGCGCTTCTCCGCCCGGCGGATGGTGCTCGACTACTTCTGGACGTGCTATGCCCCCGCCGCCCGGCGGGTCGAGCAGCTGCGCACGCTGCCCCAGTGGGGCGGGTGAGCGCTCAGCCGGCGGCGGATGGGCAGGGCGTGCCGACACCGATATGCACCTCCGCATGCTGCCCTCGGGCGCCGACCTCGAGGGGCACGCACACCGGCTTGTCGACCCAGTAACCACCGGCAAACGCCAACCACGGGGCGGTGCCGGCCGTACAGGCCGGCACGTGCACGGCCGGTGCCGGCCGGCCGGGGTTACCCCAGCCGATGGCGGCGCGGCTCTCCCACCCAGGGGCGACTGCCAGGTCTACCACCGAACCACCCCTGACCACCAAGCCCCACTTCGCAAAGAGCTGCCAGCCCGGGGCGCCCGCCCCCGAGCGATCGGCTTGGAGGACTTGTCCTACAGGCAGGGCTGCGTCTTCGAGTACCAGTTGCAGACCAGCCAGCGGGTCTCCGGCCGTCTCGATCTCTGAGTCGCAGCGCAGCGTGCTCGGCGGCGCAGAGGCGTGGGTGGGCCTATTGACAGCGGGTCCCGGTGAATGAACCTGCGCGCCCGGTGTTGTCGCTGCAGGTGCGCAGGCGCCGGTCACCGCCAGCACCGCCGCTAGGATCGACCCCCTCCCCAACCCTCCCCGCCAAGGGGAAGGGGAAATTAGGATCGACACCCGCCCCAACTGTCCCCTCAAGGGGGAGGCAGGATGTGGCCGGCGAGGAGGGCGGCGGCGGTCGAGCCGTCGCCACCGGACTGGCGGTCGGCCTCGTGCAGCTGCTCGGGCGTTAGCCCCCGGGCCACCATCTGCAGCTCGGGCCCGCTCTCTGCGCTGCCCACTCGCTGGGCGGCGATCAGCCAGCGGGCGGCCTGGAGTAGATCCGCAGGCGCTCCGCGACCGTCTCGGTGAGCCAGGCCCAGCCGCCGCATCGCGCCCGGGTGGCCCGCTTCCGCCGCCCGCCGCAGCCACCTGGCCGTCTCCGTGGGGTCGGTTCCGGAGAGGGCCGCGGCGAGATCGTGCTGCGCCTGGGGGCTGCCCAGCTCGGCGGCGCGACGATACCAGCGAATCGCCTCTTCCCGATCGGCGGCCACACCATCGCCGGACCAGTACATGTAGGCCAGATCCTGCATGGCCGCGACGTGGCCGGTGCCGGCCGCCATTCGGCTCAGTCTCTCGCTGGCCCCTGCGTCACGAGCCACGCCGTGGCCCTGGCGGAGCAGGACGGAGAGCTCGTGCAGCGCCTCAGGGTGTCCACGTTGGGCAGCGTCCGAGTACCAGCGAACCGCCTCCTGCGGGCTGCGCGCCAGCCGTCCCAACGCGAATTGGGCCTCGGCTACACCC
>JALYZG010000024.1 GCA_030948965.1 Candidatus Dormiibacterota bacterium
TCGGGGCGCTGGTGATCTCGGACGCCTGGCGCTACGCTCGCGCCCGGCTGCGCGACGCGGGCGCCCGGCCCGCGTGGCTGGACGCCGTCGAGCGGCGGATCTTCGAGGAGAACGCGAGGGAGCTCTACCGGCTCTGACCGGCGATCATTCTCAGAGCGAGATCCGCCCGGCGGCCATGATCTGGCGTCCGTCCGCCCATACGTCGGCGTGGCTGGCCAGCACGTCGACGTGGCTGGGTGCGCTCCAGTCCGCTCCCGTCTCCACGCCGTACGGGTCGCCGAAGGCGACGTGGACGCCGGGGAACTTCTCGTCCTGGAGGAAGTTGCCGATGATCCGGGTGAGCCCGGTGTTGGTGCCGATCGCGAACTCGCCGGCCCGGTTGGAATTGGGATGCTGGCCGAGGTACGCCTCGATCTCAGCCACGACCTTGGGGTGGCCGGGCATCTCGACAGAGGCGACGCGTCCGTCCCGAACGCGCAGCCGCACGGGCTCCTCGAACAGGCCGTACCTGGCCGTGAAGTGATCGCCCATCTCCTCGCCTGCGAGGAGGCCGTCTAACGTCAGCGGAGCGGTGAAGGTCTCGCCCTCGGGCAGGTTGCCCCACTGGCCCTGCTCCCAGTAGCGGCCGTCGCTGGGGATCCAACGCCGGCCGCCTCCGAAGGTAGCGGTGAGCTCCGTGCCCAGGGCTGTGGCGACCTCGATCTTCGCCGCCTGGCGCACCACCTCATACACCTGGCGCGTGACGCGATAGACCTCGTCGTAGTCCCCCGCCATGCCGTCGACCATGACCTCGTGGTCGATGCCGATCATGTGTCCGTGCCGGCAGCGAAGCTCCCCGGTCAGGAGGCGCAGGAGCGGCTGGCGAAAGGCCAGCTCCCCGGGCAGGCCCTCGCCGATGTAGTAGGAGACGGTTGGCCGAAAGCGGCGGATGGCTTCGGCCAGCGCCCGCGGCAGCTCGCTCGCGGGGCGGTCGAGGACCTCCTCCATGACCCAGGCTTCGACATCCGCGCCAGCGAGCCGCGCTTCCTCGGCCACGGCCTCGGCGATGTCCGCGCGGCCCCGGTCCCGGATCACGCCCACCCGGTCGCCAGCGTGGACACCCAGGCAGGCGCGCACCGCGTTGCGGGCTCCGGGACCGTATTCGGGCAGCATCGCTGCCAAGCGTAGTGCGCGGGAGCGCCCGATCGGTTATAAGATTTCGGCCGATGTACAGGAGGGTAGGCGCGAGCCGCGCTCGGGCCAGGTTCAAGTCTGTGGCCCAGGAGGAGGGGCAAGGGTGACGTTCGAAGACAAGATGCTGACCTGCCGCGATTGCGGCCGGGAGTTCGTATTCACCAGCGGTGAGCAGGAGTTCTACCAATCCCGGGGCCTGGTCAACGAGCCTCGCCGCTGCCCAGAGTGCCGCAACGTGCGCCGAGCGTCCGAGGGCGGCAGCGCCGGCTCGTCCCGGGGAACGAGGGAGATGTTCGATGTGATCTGCAGCAGCTGCGGCCGGCCGACACAGGTGCCATTCCGCCCGACGGGCGCCCGGCCGGTCTACTGTCAGGACTGCTTCCAGAGCGCGCGCAGCTACAGGTGAGGGCGGGGGCGCCGCCGCGCCCCAGTCAGCCGGCGTCGGCGCTGGTGTAGTGCACGGCGGTCGGCCGGCCGTCGACCAAGTCGAATAGAGGCGCCGTCTGCGTGCGGTACTCGGGCGACTGCAGCACCGCGTCGAGGGACGACTGGTCGCGCCAGCGAGAGATGACGGCCACGGTGCCCGCCTCCTCGCGGAGACGGCTCGCCTGGGCGCCAAAGCAACCGTCGCGGGTCGCCAGCCATCGCGCCCCGCCCTGCGCCACACTCGCCAAGGCCGCATCCTGGCCCGGCTTGGGCCTCGCGCTCAGGATCCTCACTATGTTCGCGTGTTCAGTCATGTCGACAGGGTAGTACCGACCGGTACTACCGCCGCCCCGAGCGAGGAGTTGGCTGACGAGGACACGTGGTCTTGACCCCCGACCCTCCCCCGCCCCAATCCTCCACTCAAGTCTTCGTGGCCGGAGGCCACCCTTGACGCATGAAAATGAAAGTGCCGGCCCGCCACGCCGCCCCCCCGATGGTGCCGTTGTGAGCGCTCACCCTGAGGGGGAGGCGAGAAGGCGTGTAGTCGCCGGCGAATGCACGTTTCGACGGCGCGCCCGAGGGTGCGCTCGCCCGGCGAAGTGCTCATGCCCGAAGGCCACCCTTTGAAGGGGTACAGGACCGCGGCGCGGTGGCTATTTCACCTCAGGGCGAGGGAGATCGCCACGTGAGGAACCGCCCCCGCTGGGGCGCCCCGGCCGGGTGGGGGCCATAATCGCCTGAGATGGCGGCTACGGTCGAGTTGACGCATCTCGGCTCGCTCATGCGTGGGGTGCGGAGCGTGGACCAGGTCGGCGCCGAGGAACGGGCCGCGGCGCTGGCCAAGCGCTCGATCAAGAAGGCCTCCAAGCTCTGGGCGCTGGACCTCGCCGTCCGCTGCATGGACCTCACGACCCTGGAGGGCGCGGACACGCCGGGTAAGGTGGCGGGACTCTGCGCCAAGGCGGTGCGGCCTCAGCCTGGCGATGCCACCATCCCCGGCGCCGCCGCGGTCTGCGTCTATCCGTCGCTGGTGGCTACTGCCGTCGCCCACACACGCGGCACCGGGGTGAGGGTGGCCAGTGTCGCGACCGCGTTCCCCTCCGGCCAGTCGTTCCTGGACGTGAAGCTGGCCGAGACCCGCGAGGCCGTGGCCGCAGGCGCGGACGAGATCGACATGGTCATCGATCGCGGCGCGTTCCTCTCCGGCGACCACCGCCGCGTCTACGATGAGATCATCGCCGTCAAGGAGGCGTGCGGAGCCGCGCACCTGAAGGTCATCCTCGAGACCGGCGAACTGGGCACTTACGACAGCGTCCGCCGCGCCGGCATCCTGGCCATGGCCGCGGGCGCCGACTTCGTCAAGACCTCGACGGGCAAGGTCGCGCCGGCGGCCACCCTGCCCGTCGCGGTGGTCATGATGGAGGCGATCCGGGACTTCCACTACGAGACCGGGCGAGCCGTCGGCTTCAAGGCCGCCGGCGGCATCCGCACCGCCAAGGCGGCGATCGCCTACCTGGTGGTCCTCTGGGAGACGCTCGGCGCCGACTGGATGACGCCCGAGCTGTTCCGCCTGGGCGCCTCCAGCCTGCTCAACGACGTGCTCATGCAGATCGCCAAGGAGCGCTCGGGCGCCTACCAGTCGGACGATTACTTCACCAAGGACTAAAGCCATCTCGCTCGCCAAGACCGCCGCCGCCGAGCTCAGGGTTCCAGGCTTCGAGTACGCCCCGGCCCCGGAGGCGACCGACCACATCAGCCTGTCGTCGACGTACGACTTGTTCATCGGCGGCCGCTTTACACCCGCCCACTCCGGCCGCCGCTTCGCCACGCTGAACCCCGCGACCGAAGAGCCTCTGGCGGAAGTGGCCGAGGCGGACGCCGAGGATGTGGACCGGGCTGTCGCCGCGGCGGCCAAGGCGTTCGGTCCCTGGTCCCGCCTGCCGGCGGCCACACGCGCGCGCTACGTCTTCCGGCTCTCGCGGCTCATCCAGGAGCGAGCGCGGGAGCTGGCGGTGGTCGAGACGATGGATGGGGGCAAGCCGATCAAGGAGTCGCGTGACGTCGACGTGCCCCTGGCCGCGGCCCACTTCTTCTACCACGCGGGCTGGGCGGACAAGCTGGAGTGGGCGTTCCCCAACCGGCGTCCGCGACCGCTGGGCGTGGCCGGGCAGGTCATCCCCTGGAACTTCCCGCTGCTGATGCTGGCCTGGAAGATCGCCCCCGCGCTCGCCGCCGGCAACACTGTCGTCCTCAAGCCCGCGGAGACGACGCCGCTGACGGCGATGCTCTTCGCCGACATCTGCCGCCAGGCGGAGCTGCCGGACGGGGTCGTGAACATCGTCACCGGCGACGGTGCGACCGGGGCCGCCTTGACCGGCCACAGAGGGCTGGCCAAGGTCGCGTTCACGGGCTCGACCGAGGTGGGCAAGGCCATTCGCCGACAGCTGGCGGGTACCGGCCGCCACTTGACCCTGGAGCTGGGCGGCAAGGCGGCCAACATCGTCTTCGATGACGCGCCCCTGGACCAGGCGGTTGAGGGCATCGTCAACGGCATCTACTTCAACCAGGGCCACGTCTGCTGCGCCGGTTCGCGGCTCCTGGTCCAGGAGACGATCCTCGAGCCGCTGGTGGAGAGGCTGAAGCTCCGCCTCGGCACGCTGCGACTGGGCGACCCGCTGGACAAGAACACGGACGTCGGCGCCATCAACTCGCGGCCCCAGCTGGAAAAGATCCGGGAGCTGGTCGCGTCCGGCGTCAGCGAGGGAGCCGAGATGTACCAGGCCCCGTGCGACCTGCCCGCGCGCGGCTACTGGTTCGCGCCCACGATCTTCACCCACGTCGCCCAGTCCTACCGGGTGGCCCGGGAGGAGATCTTCGGCCCGGTGCTCTCGGTGCTCTCGTTCCGCACCCCCGACGAGGCGGTCGAGAAGGCCAACAACACGCCCTACGGCCTTTCCGCGGGAATCTGGACCGACAAAGGGTCGCGCATCCTCTGGATGGCGGCCCGGCTGCGGGCGGGGGTGGTCTGGGCCAACACGTACAACCGCTTCGACCCCGCCTCGCCCTTCGGCGGCTACAAGGAGTCCGGATTCGGCCGCGAGGGCGGCCTGCAGGGGCTCGCCGCGTACCTGGAGCTGGCGCGGTGAGCGTCGACGTGCGCAAGACCTACAAGCTCTACGCTGGCGGCGAGTTCGTGCGCTCCGAGTCGGGCCGCTCCTACGCGCTGGACGGGGTGAACGTGCCCCGAGCGTCGCGCAAGGACGCGCGCGACGCGGTCCGGGCCGCGCGCGCCGCCTTCCCCGGCTGGTCGCGGCGGACGGCCATGAATCGGGGCCAGGTGCTGTACCGCGTGGCGGAGATGATGGATGCCCGGCGGGCCCAGTTCGTGCGTCTGCTGGGCGGCGGGCGGGAGGCGCGGCGGGAGGTGGACCTTGCCGTCGAGGCCTGGGTCTGGTTCGCGGGCTGGACGGACAAGCTGAGCCAGTTCGCGGGCACGGTCAACCCGGTCGCCGGCCCCTACTTCAACTTCACCTTCCCGGAGCCGACCGGGGTGGTGGGCCTGGTCGCGGCGGACACGCCGGCCCTGCTGCCCCTCGTGCGCCGCCTGGCGGCGGTCCTCTGCGGCGGCAACACGTGCGTGGTCGTGGCGCCGGAGGCCTCGCCCCTGCCGGCGCTGGTCTTGGGCGAGGTCCTGGCCACCGGCGACCTGCCAGCCGGGGCGGCGAACATCCTCAGCGGCCGGCGGGCGGAGATGGTGCCGGGCCTGGCCGCCCACATGGACGTCAACGCGATCGACCCCGCCGGCTGCTCGGCGACCGAGTCGAAGGCGGTGGAGAAGGCGGCGGCAGGCAACGTGAAGCGGGTGGCGCGGCTCGCGCCGGAGGACGAGCTCTCGCCCTACGCGGTGACCGCCTTCATGGAGATGAAGACGGTCTGGCACCCCGTCGGCACTTGAGACCTGACCGGTAGCTAGCCGGCGCTACCGCCCACGCTGCGGCTCGCGACCGCGCCGCTGAAGACGCGCCTCTCGAAGCCGGCCGTGAGCGCGGCGCAGTCGGGACCCAGCCGTCGCACCTCGCGCACCGGGGGCACCAGATCGCGGACCTGGCGGTCGAGGGCCAGCAGCGCCGGAGGCGCGGCCCGGCCGCCCAGGTTGAGCGCGTGCGCGGCGAGAACGGCCAGGATGGCGAGCGAGGCGTCGAGGCAGCGACCGATGGCGTCCGCCTTGCGCCAGGCGGCGAAGCTCATGGCGGGCACATCGTTCTGGCCGTAGGCGCCGAGAGCCAGGAGCGAGGGCTGGGCCAGCGCCCGTGCCTCCTCCGCCCAACCGGCCTGCACCATGTGGAGCGGCTTGAAGGTCCATTCGTTCGGCGCCAGCAGCGCTCGGGTGACCGGGTGTTGCAGCATGTGGTCGGTCTGCCTCTGGGCCAGCTGGCAGAGGTCTGCGCAGGCGAAGGCGAGGCCGTCGATCGCCGCCGTCGCGCGAGGATTGTGGTAGCCGCCGTTCGAGAGCACGGCGCCGTGAAGGTGCGACGGGTCGGGACCGACGTAAACGGGATTGTCCGTAACCGATCGGAGCGCGACGGTCGCCGCCCGCTCGGCCTCGGCCAGGGCCCGCCGCAGCTGGCTGAGAACCCGGGGTAGGATTCGGAAGCTGACCGCTGCCTGGTGACCCTGCCGATCCGCCGCGTGACCCTCGAGCAGCGCCCGCAACGAACTCAGGGCACTCGACTCGTGCTCGTCGCCCCAAAGCGCCTCCAGCTCCTCCGAGTAGGCCTCGAGCGGCGCCCCGACGGCCTCGACTGCGAGCGCGAAGACCTCTTCGACCAACGTCAGTCGGGTCCGCCCAGCGAGGACCACGTCGGCCACCAGCGCCGCCGCGCAGGGAGAGCCGTTGATCAGTGCCATGCGCTCCTTGGCTGATGGGCGCAGCCGCTCCGCCAGGCCATAGAACATATGACCCAGCGCCAGGATCTCGCCGGCGCCGCCGTTGCCCTGGCCGGGGATGCGCGGCAGTTCCTCGTCCAGCATCCGTGTCACGGCCACGGCGAGCTCGCTGCGCACGGCGGCATGACCGCCGAGGAAATTGGCCAGCCGCGCCAGCAGGATGCCCCGCACCACCCGGTCGGGCAAGGGCTCACCGAAGGACGCTGCCGTCCAGAGTCGCGTCGGACGGGCTGCCCACTCCTCAGCCGAAAGAAGTCTCGCCGCACCGTCGCCCGGAGCGCTGGTCACGCCATAGACGAGGGCGGTCGGATTCGCGTCCAGCGCCGCCGCGACGGTGGCCGCGAAATCGGTGTGACGGCTGTCCATCAGGGCCCGCGCCGCAGGCGCGATATCGACACTCTGCCCCTCCCAGGCGACTGCGCGGATCGCCTCGAGGGTGATGTCGAAGCGATCCCGAAGCTGCACCGTCAAGCCTTTCCGGCCCTCAACCGCGGGCGGCGCCGGCGTCGATCTGGGGCTCGTAGCCGGCGCGGAACACGGCCACCACGCTGGGCGGGGTCAGCACGTCCACCCCACCACGGCGCGGGCGGACCCGACGCCCAGCGTAGCCAGCCGGCGCCCAAGCGAGCAGCGACGGTCCCCTGACGACGTGCGCCCTGCCTTCGACCACGATGAAGGTGCCATCCGGCAGGTCGGTCAGGTCGCCCTGGTGAATGCGCTTGCCGGCGCGGCCGGCCAGGCGTTCGGCATGAAGGCGCCGATCCATGACATCGACCCCCGCCTCATCGCTCGGGTGGACGCCCCGCCAGAGGTCTCGAAACCGGACGTAGTCGGCGTGCCGGCATTCGGCACAGGGTCGGTGCCCGGCGGCAAAGGCGGTGGCCTCGTCCAGGAAGAACAGCTCGGTCCACCGACCTGGGCGCATGATCTCGCGGTGGCGGCCGCGGAAACGCAGCCGGCAGGTGATCCAGCGGCGCACCTGCCAGGGCCGGCGGATAGTCCGGTCCGCGTCGTGGAGGACTCCCCGGTTGCCGATCCAGCCCCCGCGGGCCGGGTCCGCGAAGATCTCCCCGAACGGATCCACGCGGTTCTGCAGCGGCATGCGCTGAGTATGCGCAGAGCGACCCTGAAGGTCGCGACCAGGCCGGCCGCCGGGAAACTGG
Source organism: Candidatus Dormiibacterota bacterium (assembly GCA_030948965.1). GTDB lineage: Bacteria > Chloroflexota > Dormibacteria > Dormibacterales > Dormibacteraceae > JALYZG01. The sequence continues at coordinate 7,710 of JALYZG010000024.1, forward strand.
TCACGGCGCCCGCGGGCGCCTACCATCGGTCCGTTGGTCCGCCGGACGAACCTGATGCTCCTGGCGCTGCTGACGGTCGCATTCGCGACCGGCTGGCTTGCATTCGCGTTCGCCACCGCCCCTTCGCGCTGGTCTCTGGTGGCGCACGCCGTGGCCGGCTGCGCGCTCGTCCTGCTTATCCCCAGCAAGTCCGCGCTCTCGCGCTCGGGCGTGGCCCGGAGGCGGAGTGGCTGGTGGCTCTCGCTGCTGCTGGGGCTGCTGGTCACTGTCTCCCTGGCGGCCGGCTTCATGCATTCGCTCGGGATGCCCTGGCTGCCGGCCGGCCTGACGGCACTGGACTTCCACGTCGGCGCCGCCCTCGTCCTGGTGCCGATTCTCGTCTGGCACTTCGTCGCTCGGCCGGTCCGCCTGCGACGCACCGACCTCAGCCGGCGCCGTCTCCTCCGCGGCGCAGGCCTGATCGGCGCTGCGGCGGCGTTGTATGGGTCGAGCGAGTTACTCGATCGGGTAGCGGGGTGGCCTGGCGTGAGCCGACGCTTCAGCGGCTCCTACGAGGTCGGGTCGGGCGATCCGCAGGGCCTACCCGCGACGCAGTGGCTGTTCGACCAGGTGCCGGCGACCGACGCGCCCAGCTGGACGCTGCGAGTGGCCGGGCGTGAGTTCAGCCACACCGACCTGGCCGGGTTCGGCGACTCCGTCACAGCCACGCTCGACTGCACTGGCGGCTTCTTCTCGGAGCACGAGTGGCATGGCTGCCGCCTCAGCCGGCTGCTACCTTCGGGCGCGGTCGGCGCCAGCATCAGGGTGCAGTCACACACCGGTTACGAGCGCTCGTTTCCCGTCGAGGAGGCCGGTCGCCTGCTCCTGGCGACGCGGATCGACGGTCAGCCGCTGCCCGTCGGAAACGGGTTCCCGGTGCGCCTGGTGGCGCCGGGCCGGCGGGGTTTCTGGTGGGTCAAGTGGGTGGAGACGATCGAGCTCGATGCCGCGCCCTACTGGTGGCAGCTGCCGTTCCCCCTGCACTGACGGCGCTGGGCCGCGCCGTCCGCCCGCGGGCAGAGGGCTATCCGCCGGCGGAACGACGTATCAACCGAGTTCCAAGGGTCCGTTCGCCGGCAGCCGCACCTTTGCCCCGCCCCCGGGTCGAGCTCTGCTCGGGCGCGCCCACGGGTCGTGCAGGCCGATCGCGGGCTCTCGCGTAGGAGTCGGTCCTGCCGTCCGCGCCGAGAGGTGCCGGGCGGCGCTAGTGGACTGTAACGGCCGAATGGGGACCAGGCCGAAGGCCCGAAGGCCGGCGTTCCAGACCGTCGGTGCGCCCGGGGTCCCCGCGAAGCCTGCTTCGTGGGGTGGGATGGCCGGGGTGGCGCAACGACGACCCCATCTGAAGATGGGTGAGGAGGCGCGCCGGGCCCCCGAACGCGCGCATCAGAGCCCGCAGGGCTCCCGGCGGTCTGGG
>JALYZG010000025.1 GCA_030948965.1 Candidatus Dormiibacterota bacterium
GCCGTCCCCCTTTCGATCGCGGATAGTCGCCGGGCGGTCCCGGCTGCGGTCCCGGCTCCAGCACGAAGACCACCGTCTTGACTACTGCCAGAGTTCGCTGTCAGCGGACTTGATAGCTGACGCGTCAGCGATTGCCGGTGGCGGCCATCGGATATCCGAGATCGTCGACTAGCACCCGCCCGCCAAGGGGCGCCTTGAGCGTGGCAGACGCATGACGCAAGAATCCCATCAATGTGCAAACCACCGGCGGCGACTGCTTGGCGGCCGCGAATAGGTCCGGGTGAGGGATCAGGGTGACCATGACAGCCGCCGGGGACTCGGTCAGCTTCACTTCGTACCTAACCCCGCACGGACCGGTCTCCGTTTGCATTCCAACGAGGCCAACCGTCAGCGTCCGATGATCGCTTCCGACGACGGCCCCTGCCCAGTACGGTTCTTGGCCTCGACCGGCGAGCCCCGAAGGAAACCAGAACGCTTCCGGCGCGACGGCGAGCACAGCGACCGGTCCATCGGCGGCGGCGATGGTAAACATCCAGGCGGGCATGGACCGAGGACCTCGGTCGGTACCGAATGTGCTTTTCCCGAGTTCCGTGTGGGTAATCGTCAGGCGCGTCCCGCCGCTGGCGGCGGAGCCCTTCGATCCTTGCGGTGTGAGCAAGTCAAAGGCTCGGTCAGCACTCACGATCCGGTATCCATCGGCGGTGGCCGGCCCGGCCGGCAGATGGGCGGGGCGATCGATAGCCCCTTCGATGAAGGCCAACTTCTCGTTATCGGTTGCGAACGCTCGGGGACCGTTCGCCTTGCCCCCAATGAGGACGCTCGGTCGCGGCGATGCATGGATTGGGAATGCCGCCCACGCCTGGAGGGCTGGAGTTAGGGCCTCGCCGCGGACGCTAGCCGGCGCGGGTCCACCGGCGCACGCCACCAGTACGACGGCAACAAGCGGCGTAAGCGCCCTCATAACCCTAAGACGCCGGAACAGCCCGAAAGTTCCCAAGGAGTCTCTGGCTTCCGGGTCGTATCGACCGACGATGGAGAGCTTCAGGAACATTTCGGGGCTAACCGAGCTGCACGCCAAGACGGCCCGCCCGCTCATCGAGTGGCAGGTGCCGGCCGGCAACCAGTATTACCTGACCGAGAACAACACCGACGGGCACAGGACAACCGGGCGGAGATCTTCCTCGCCAATACAGCCGCGCTGCAGGCCGCCGGCATCAAGGCGGTCCTTTTCGGGGCCGGCAACGCCGGACGATGGCGGCTTCCTTCGGATCTTCGTCGGCCGCTTCTACGCCAACCGCCCATGGGTGCTCGGCCGGGTGGCTCCCCCAGTGGCGCCGAAGTCACCTCCGCGCGGGCGAGAGCTCTACAATTGGCTCCCGATGGGCCGCGATCTGACACTACGGCTGACGACGGACCGCCCTGGTGAGCTAGCCCGCGTTGCCCAGACGCTCAGCAGCTCGGGCGTGAACATCGAGGGGATCGCCCAGATCGAGGGCGTCGTCCATATCCTGGCTCGGGATCCCAGTGCTGCCCGGTCGGCGCTGCGCGCCGCCGGCTACACGATGGACGGTGAGCTCGAGGTGCTGGTGTTACCGATGACCGACCGCCCCGGCGAGCTGTCGATGATCATGCAGCGGCTGGCTGACGCGTCGGTGAACCTGCGGTTCATCTACCTCGCCACGGAGACCCGCGTGGTCATCGGCGTCGACGACATCACCCGAGCGCGCGCTCTGCTCGAGTCCTCGCAGAACTAGGCCTTACGCCTCCGCCAGGCGAGGCCGAGGCAGCCAAGGCCCAGCAGCCCAAGCCCGGCCAGCAACATCATCCCGGCGGCGAATCTGTCGATTGGACCTCTGCCACCGGTCGCAGCGAGTTGGACGACGGCCGGGCAGGTCGCCGTGGAGGTGCTGCCGCCGGTGTCGGTGATGGTCGTCGTTACCGTGAACGCCCCGGTGGCACTGTATGTGTGGCTGGCCGACACCGTGTAGGGACTTGTGCCGGGGCCACCGGCGATCGTGCCTGCGGACGTGGAGCCATCGCCCCAAT
>JALYZG010000029.1 GCA_030948965.1 Candidatus Dormiibacterota bacterium
GGACGTGGCGGCGCGGGAGCGAGACCGCCGCGCCGCGGCGGCAGGGCCGGTGGCGGAGCGCCTGCGAAAGGCCCTGGCCGAGGCCGGGGGCCGCCTCACAGGCGGGGAGCGACGCCTGCCCAACTACGCCACCGCCGTCTTCCCGGGCCGGCGCGGGGAGGACATGGTCATGGCGCTGGACCTCGCTGGCCTCGCCGTCTCCAGCGGCTCCGCCTGCGCCTCGGGCTCACTCGACCCCTCGCACGTGCTCCTGGCCGCGGGTTGGTCCCTCGACGACGCCCAGGCCGGCCTCCGCCTCACGGCCGGCTACGACACGACGATGGCAGAGGCGGAGCGCGCTGCGGCCGTCGTGCGTGCCACGCTGGTGGCGCATGCCCGCGATTGAGATCGAGCTCGGCGAGCGCCTCCGGCGGGGCGAGGAGGTGGTACTGGCCACCGTCATCCGCCTGGACGGGCAGCCGCCCTCGCGTAGCGGGGCCAAGGCTCTTTTCGACGGCGGTCGCCAGCTGGCGGGCACGCTCGGCTGCTCCGAGTTCGACTCCCAGGCCCGGGCCGACGCAGGCGCTGCGCTGGCCGGTGGGGTGCCACTCGTGCGCACCTACCGCCACGACCTGGGCTCGGTCGAGGTCTACCTGGAGCCCCACCTTGCCCGCCCGCTGCTCGTGGTCCTGGCCGACACGCCGGTGGCGGCGGCCCTGCGCCGCTGGGCGCCGGAGGTCGGGTTCGAGGTCGCCGCTTCCGTGCCGGACGGGCCGGTGCCCGGCGGTCTCTACGCCGTGCTCACGGACCACGACGCGCCGGGCCTGGTCTCCGACCTGCAGCGCCTGCTCCGGCTGGAGCCGCGCTTCGTGGGGCTGATGGGCAGCCGCCGCCACACCGGCCATCACCTGGAGGCCCTCCGGGCGGCCGGGATGGCCGAAGCCGAGGTGGCCCGAATCCAGAGCCCGGTCGGCCTGGACCTCGGGGCCGAGACGCCGGCCGAGATAGCGCTGTCCATCCTGGCCGGGCTGGTCGCGGTCCGCCACGGCGCCCTGGCCGGCTGGAAGGACGCAGGGCCGGGTTAGAAGACCTCGGCCAGGAGCAGGTCATCCAGCGTCTCGCGGCGCCGGAGGGGCCGGGCCTGGCCATCAGAGACCATCACCACAGCGGGCCGGGGGATGCCGTTGTACTGGCTGGCCATCGAGAGGCAATAAGCTCCGGCCGCGGGCAGACAGAGCACGTCGCCGGCCGCTACTGCGGGCAATCGCGCCTCCTCGACCAGGACGTCGGTGGACTCGCAGTACTTGCCGACCACCGTCACCCGCTGCTGAGCCGCCGCCTCGGGCGCCCCCGCCGCCAGCACCTCGTAGCGCGCGCCATAGAGCCCCGGCCGGATGTTGTCGCCCATGCCGCCGTCCACGGCTACGAAGCGGCGGCCGCCGGGCGCGTCCTTGATGGAGCCCACCGAGTAGAGGGCCACGCCGGCCGGACCGGCGATTGAGCGGCCCGGCTCGACAACCAGCCGCGGCACCGCCAGGTCGCGATCGGCGCAGCCCTGGACGAGCCCCGCCAGCAGCGCCTCCACGAACTCATTCGGGGTGGGCGGGTCGTCCGCGGCCGCATAGGCGATGCCCAAGCCGCCGCCGGCGCTCAGCCAGTCGGCGCTCCAGCCCAGGTCGCGGTGCAGCTCCTGGGCCAGGTCGAGCACCGACACCATCGCCGCCAGGTGACCCCCCAGGTTCGTGATCTGGGAGCCGATGTGCGAGTGCAGGCCCCTCAGGTCGACCCGATCAGAGCCCAACGCGCGCTCGACGGCCGACCTAGCCTCTCCGGAGGCGATAGGGAAGCCGAACTTGGAGTCCGCGTGGCCGGTGGCGATGAAGTCGTGGGTCGCGGCCTGCACGCCGGGCGCCACCCGCACCTCGCAGCGCAGCCGCCCGCCCCTCGGCACCACCTCGGCGATGAGGTCCAGGTCGCGGAAGCCGTCGATCACCAGCGTGGCCCCGGCCGCGGCGGCGGCAGCAACGTCCGCCAGGCTCTTGTTGTTGCCCAGGAAGTGGATGCGGTCGGTCGGGTACCCGGAGGCGAGGGCCAGGTGGAGCTCGCCTTCGGAGACCACGTCCAGGCCGAGGCCTTCGGAGGCCACCACGCGCAGGAAGCCGGGCGAGGCGAAGGCCTTGGCCGAGTACATGACCTCGCCGCGCCCGGCCATCGCCGCCACGTAGGCGCGGCAGGAGTCGCGCACTGTGGCCTCGTCGTAGACGTAGAGCGGCGTGCCGAACTCTTGGGCCAGCGCCACCAGGTCGCAGCCGCCGACATCCGCGCGACCACGCTCGTTCACCCGGTACGTGACCGGGAGCAGCATCAGGCCGCGGTCAAGCTGGCGCTAGTGGCCGCAGCCGCAGGAGCCGCCGCAGCAGCCGCCGCCCGACGCGGCCATGGGCACGGCGGAACCCTCGCCGGAGGCCCCGATCGAAGCGAAGCTGGAGATCAGGACTCGGGTGTGCTCGCCCGCGCAGGTGGGGCAGCTCCGTGGCGCCTCCCGCTCCTGGAACGAGCTGAGCAGCTCGAAGTCCCGATCGCAGTCCTCGCAGCGATACTCGTAGATCGGCACACGTTGGATTCTAAGCTGAGCGCCTATTTAGAGCTCGTGCGATCCTGGCCCGGGCTCAGCGGCCGGCCGGATCGGGCCCTGGTCGAGGACGGGCTGGCGCTCCTGCCCCACCTGGAACAGGGGGCGTCCGTGATCGACGTGGGCTCGGGCGGGGGCATGCCCGGCCTGCCGCTGCGGATCGCCCGCCCGGACCTGCGCCTGACCCTGCTCGAGGCAGACCGGAGAAAGGCCGCCTTCCTGGTCCACGCGGCGGCTGAGCTGGAACTCGAAGAGGTGGCGGTGGTGGCCGAGCGGGCCGAGATCGCCGCCCGCGGCCCCCTGCGGGAAACCTTCGTCGCCGCGGTCTGCCGCGCCCTGGCCCCGACCCCTGTGGCCCTGGAGCTGTGCCTGCCCTTTGTGCGGCTCGGCGGCCGGCTGCTGGTGATGACGACGGTCGCCGGAGACGACGAAGAGAGCCGGCAGCGCCTCGACGGCGTGGCGGCGCGGCTCGGCGGCGGTCGCGCGAGCTCCATCCCCGCACCGACCGCCGCCCGCGAGCGCGGCGCGATCCTGGAGATCCTGAAGGAGCGGCCCACGCCGCCCGCCTACCCGCGTCGCCCGGGCTTGCCCGGGC
>JALYZG010000055.1 GCA_030948965.1 Candidatus Dormiibacterota bacterium
CTGCAGCCCCACCGGCTTGAGCAGCAGCCACGGCCGCCCCGCGGCCAGTGACTCGCTGTTGAACTCTGCCAACCCCTCCTGCAGGTAGTCGTCGCTCACAACGACCGCCAGCTCGCCGTCCGCACCCACCCCGATGTCGAGCTCGGCGAGGGGCGCCGACAGCGGCTCGACCGCTACCCCTCCGTACGCGGCGACGCTGACCCTCGTCTCCCCCACCGCGCAGTCGAACCGCCGGCTGAAGGCCGGCCTCTCTGTCACCCGCCACCCGTTCGCGCGCTGCCGAGCAGGAACTCGCCGACCGCGGGCTCCCGGTAATAGTCGGAGCCGGCCGCGGCGGCGAACACGTCGGAATCGCCGCCTCCGAGCGCGCAGGAGGCAAGATCCATCGCCGTCGCGACCAGGTACATGGTCTGGTACAGTGCGCCGACGTTCTTGAGGGCGGCCGCATAGGCCAGTGACGAGTACTTCCACGACAGGCGCTGGAAGCGCGAGGCCAGAGTGATCAGTACCTGGGGCGGCACAGGGAGCCCGGCCGCCTGCTGTGCGTCGCGCAGCAGCGCAAGCGTTCGTTCGCTGGGCTCGCCGACCTTGCAGAGCTCGTGCTCGAGAGGTTCGAAGTGGTAGATACCGGCTGCGAGGCCGTCACAGGCGGAGACCGTCACGTACAGCTCGAGGTCGTAGACGCCGCCCGCGCTCGGATAGGGACGGCTGCTCGCCTCGTATCGGAGGCCGGCGGCCGGATCCGGCGCGATCGTGTGGCGGACCCGGGCGACGCGGAAGAGGAATTGACCGAGCTGCTCGACAGTGATGGGTTCAGTTCCATACTCGCGCTTGGACGTTCGCGCCTCCAGCACCGCAGTGAACGGCCTGTCCGACTGCGCGAGCCGCGCGAGGTCGGGTCGGTCGAGGCGAATCGTTTCGCCCGCCGTACGTGCCTTCAGCGCCGGCAGCGGCGCGAGCTGATCCAGGAATCGAAAGGTGGCACCGAACGCGGCACCGCTCCGGCCAACCCTGCTTCGAGAGTGGAAGAAAAGATCGTGGACCTCCCACTGGCGCAGTGCGGGATCGGCATCCTCCTCGGTCGTGCCGCCCCTCACCGCGGCGACCACGCCCGCTCCGGCCAGCAGGCTCAGGACGGTTCCAGCTTGGTCCGAGGACAGCCCCTCGACATGCTCGCAGAGGTCCGCGGCGGTGATCGGCCGGGCGAGCGCAGCGATCAGCGCGGCGCCTCCAGCCAAGCCGAGGATCGTACGCGAAGCCGAGAGCGGCGACTCGAGAATGAGCACCTCCGCCTCCCGCCGCAGAAAGGCGAACCGGGAGAGCTGGAAGCGCGCGCTCGCCTCGACCGGGTATCGGGCCGGCTCGAAGCCGGAGGTGAGCGGCACGATGGTGAAGAGGCGCTCATCCCGCGCCATCACGGGGTAGCAGAGAAGGCGCAGCCGCCGGCAGGTCTCCAGGTGGTAATAGAGCGAGGGCAAGGCGGAGGGGCCGTCGATGTCGAGCGCGAGATCGGCCAGCGCGGATTCAGTCGTCGGGCCGGCGATGAGTTGTCGGAAGGCGGTCAGGCCACGTGTCAGGTCCTGCAGCGTCAAGATGGCCCATGGACTCGTCAGTGCCAGCCCTCCGGTGGGCCCTCCGACGGGTGAGACCTCATCGCGCAGAGCCAGCAGCGGCGACCCTGACGTGTCGGCCCGGCTCTTGCCGGTCGATTTGCCGGCCACCCCCGCCATCGGCCGCGTCAAAAGGACATCGTGATCGGGTTGAGCTGATCCTCGGTCCGTTTTGCGCCGAGCCAGCCCAGCTTCACAGGCACGTCGTACAGCCGACCCGGAGCAAACCGGGCCCAGAGGTGACGCATTCCGGGCACGAAAACCTTCGCCACCGGCAGCTCCACGTCGGGCCGGGTCTGGTCGAGCACGAGCATCTCCAGGCCGAGCTGCTCGACGAGTGCCTGGCAGCAGAGCACGTCCTCGCGAACGTCTTCAGACGACTGCGCTGCAAAGTCATCTCGGCGTCGTGGCCGTACGGCGTCGTCGGGCGCCAGGTGCGCCTGGTTCGCGATAGTCGCGTTCCGCAACCACATCTCAGCTTCCCGATCGTCCTCGGTCGTGGCCTGTCCGGGGTCGATGTCAAACGCCAGGTTCTGGTTCATCTCGGTTAGCGCCCGGAGGAGGGCGATCCGAGCGTCGAAGTGAGCCCCGAAACCGAACAGCATGTGTTCCGGCTGCTGGTCGATGCGGCGAGAGATGGCAGTGAATGCGGGAATCCCCAGGTCGCCGGTGATGTCGAGCACCCAAACGGCTCGATGGCGCTTCTGATAGTTGTCGATCATGCCGGCTACGTACGGCTCGTCGAAGCTGTCCAGGTCGACTGCGGGCCGCTTCGCCAGGTTGTACCACCACAGTCCCACGCTGTCGCGCTCGACCAGTTCAAAGAACCCCTGCAGGATGGCTTCTTCGACCGTGTTGCCGGCGGCACTTCCGTTGGAGTCCCCCCAGCAATACCGGGCGTCCGGCTGGGCCAGGGCATTGTAGTAGCAGTACGCAGTTGGCAAGTACCTGTGTGTCTGGTGGGTGAGCGACCAGACTGGCGTCCAGTCGACGCTGGCCTCCTCGTCGAATGGTTCAGGCACCCTTTTGAAGGGCGAACCGCTGCGGTTCCACGTTGCCGCATGTTGGTATTGGGTCGCGCTGAACAGCATGCAAGCGTTGGGGTGGATGGCGATGTCTCCGAGGCTGCGATAGGTCGCTCGAGTTCGCATCTCGTTGCCTCTGAACACTCCCGAGTAGCGCTCGAGGGCTTCACAGAGGCCGCTGGCTCGGGCCTGGTTGTCCTTGACGCCCTTGCCAGAGCTGTTGCTGCGCAGCCCGCGACGTAAAGCGTGGAGGTTGTCGGCCGGCGAGCTGAGGTTGTGGCCGGCGAAATATACGTGGAGCAGGCCGTCGTCGTCGAGGGGCACGGGCTCGAGATTGCTCACCGCTCCGGTGATCGGGCTGACGTGATGCCCGTACCGCGCCAGGGTCCGCTCCGGTGACACCACTCGGTGACCCCCGTCGGCCGTGAACCGCTTCATCTGGCTCCGCAGCCGGATCGGCTCCGCGGCCCGCGACCACCGGCCGGGGTCACCGCAGCACGGACACTGCGGCCGCCGCACCAACCGGTGCCGCCTGGTCTCCAGGCTATCCACCGCCAGCGTCACCATCTCCCCCTCGCCCAGCCCGCCGGCTCCCCCGCCCAAA
>JALYZG010000059.1 GCA_030948965.1 Candidatus Dormiibacterota bacterium
GTCCCACCAGCGGCCGGCGCATCGAGGCGCCCAGCAGCACGTCGTGACGGAGCAGCTGCTCGACTTGGTTCAGTGCCTCATCGACTCCGACCGAGTGCAGGAAGGCCGAGCGCAGCTCCACCAGCACAGCCGGGAAGCGCTCGCCGCGTCCGACGATGAGGTCGCAGTCCGGCGACGTGAGCAGAAACGCGTACCCCCGCCGTCCGTAGGCCTGGGCCATGAAGGCCTGACAGGTCCGATCGAACTCGAACGGGACCGCCTCATCAGCCGCCTTCGCCCGCGCCTGCGCCTCCGCCAGCTGATCCCAGACGTCCGCCCGCACCGTGCCTTTGGCCGACAGGTTCAGCGTGTCGACGCCACTGGCGAGCACTTTCACGCTGACTCTCCGCCGACGTCTGCACGGATAGGGGACGGTGTTACGCGTTCCGTCCAGACCTGCGAGCCAACTTCTAGGCCCTGCGCAAACGCCCCGGCGCTCTTGTCTTCGCCCCGCGCCGGGTCTGCGCCACCGGTGATCACGGTCGGTTGGACCGCGTACCCGGCGCCATCCAGCAGCGCCAGAGGATCGCGCGTGAGACGCGCGGTGTCGGCGCACACCTTCCGTGCGTCCTCGTCGCGGACGTACGGCGTCCGGACCCGGGTGAAGCCGGGCCGGCCCTGCACGACCATCGAGGCGACGCCGACGTACGCTGGATCCTGAAGAGCCACCGGGTTCGCCTCCGGGTAGTCGCGGATGTCCCCCCCCAACGCTGCCACCGCCGCCTCATCGGTCCGCTGCGCGAAGGACATGGCCACCGGGCAGACGTCGCGGATCGCGGTCGGAATGGCGTCACCCGTCGCCTTCTGCGTGGCCAGGATCACGAGCAGCCCGACACTTCGACCCTTCTTCACCACGTCCTCGACCAGGCGTCGGTTCTCCGCCACGAGCTCCGCCAGCTGGCGGTTGCCCTTGACGTTGGCGTCGGACAAGAAGGTGTGCGCCTCGTCGATCACCAGGACAACGAGCGGCCACCGCTCCGACGGACCCACGTGCCAGAAATTCTTGGTCCCCAGCGAGGCCCGGATCATTCGGGCTCGCCGCTGCCGCAGCTCGTACATGCGCCGGAACACCGCCGAGGCCGTGGCCAGATCGTCGCCGACGAAGGCGAAGAAGCGGCCGGCCAGGTCCTCATAGTCGGCGCCCCCCTTACCATCCACCACCGCGAACTGGACCGCCGGCGAGGGCGCCAACCGTGCAACGAGCCCGATCACTACGATCGTCTTGCCGTAGCCGGGAACGCCCGCGATGGCGATGCCGGGCACGTTCGACAGGCGCACCTCGACCGGACCCGCGTACTCGTCTTGCCCGATCTCCCAGCAGTCCAGCTCCGCCGGCGCCAGGCCGGTCGGGACGTACGATGCCGGCGCCAGCAGCGGATCTCGACGCACCGCGCGCACCGTCAGCCAACTCGGTTCGCTCTGGGTCACAGCCACCCGCACGCAGCCCCAGGCATCGGCCAGATGGGGCGCCGCATTGACCCACGCCTCCCGGCCGACTCCAGGGACAGTCGAGGCTCGGACGATCAGGCCATAGTGATCGGCCTTGACCTTGAGCCGCGCCCGCACTACCGTCGGCTTGCCCGGCTTCACCAGGCCGACCAGCTCGAGCAGCGCTCGCAGACCTCGAGGCAGCCGATCGGTCGCCGTGAGGCCCAGCATCAACGACAGCCGCCGCCAGCCCCACCGCACAGTCCAGGCCTGCCGCATCGAGCGCCGTGTCTCCCGGCCGGCCAGCACGTATCGCACGAGTGCCACCGCGGCCGCGGCGAGCACGAGTACCAGCGCTAGCGCCGCCGGCATCCGCCACATCGCGAGCAGCTGCCGACCAGAGTCAGCCAGCCTCACGCCGCCCGACTCCGGCCTGCCGGCGTCGGCGCTGCCTTCGGTTCAGGAGCCGCCGGCACGTCGGCTGTGCCTTGCGGGGGCGGCGACAGGAACTCGATCTCATTGACCACGATCTCGGCGCGGCCAAGCCTCGACTTGCCATCCGTCCGGCTCGCGTAGAACTCACTCGACAGGCGCCCGCTTACGGCCACCCGCGAGCCCTTGCGCAGGTACCGCACGCAGTTGAGCGCGGTCCGGTCGAACATCACGATCCGGACGAAGTCCTTGCCCGCGTGCTTGCCGTACCTCGGGATCGCCACTAGAGCGTCGGCCAGCGTGTGCCCCGACGCC
>JALYZG010000042.1 GCA_030948965.1 Candidatus Dormiibacterota bacterium
CAGATCCTGCCCATGGTCGAGCGGGACCTCGTCAACGTCTATCGCAAGCACTTCCAGGGCCTCGGCGCCACCATCCATACCGAGGCCAAGGTGGAGGCGGTGGCGCGCCAGAACGGGCGGCTCGTCACCTCGTTCACGGCCGGCGACGAGCGGCATGAGGTGGCGTCGGACGTGGTCTTGCGCGCCACCGGCCGCCTCCCTTACACGGAGGATCTGGGCTTGGAGGCAGCGGGCGCGGAGATGGCGGCCCGGGCCATCGCCGTCGACGACCACCTGCGCACGAGCGCCGATCACGTATGGGCCATTGGTGACGTGATCGGCGGCATCATGCTGGCCCACGTCGCTTCCTACGAGGGGATCTGCGCAGTCGAGAACATCTGCGGCGTGTCCGACCGGGCGCCCGACTACCACGCTGCGCCCAACTGCATCTACACGGAACCGGAGATCGCCCACGTCGGCCTCGGCGAGGCCGAGGCCAAAGAGCGGGGCCATCAGGTGGAGGTCGGTCGGTTCCCCTTCGCGGCCTCGGGCCGGGCGATGACCCTGGGCCACACCGAGGGCACGGTGAAGGTGGTGGCGGACGCGCAGGACGGCACCATCCTCGGCGTGCACATGGTCGGGCCGCGGGTCACCGACGTGATCGCCGAAGCCACCCTGGCCGTGCAGCAGCGCCTGAAGCTCCGGGACCTGGAGCTGACCATGCACGCCCACCCCACGCTGGCCGAGTCGCTGCTGGAGGCGGCCGAGGCCGCCCGCGGCCACGCCATCCACATCCAGAACCGAAAGCGGCAACCGGCCGCGGCGGCGGTGGCAGCCGCGAGGCCCCACCCGAAACCCGTCGCGACCGCGGTCCTTGAACAGAACAAGCCCCAGCGCGAGGAGCAGAGCGTGTCCAGTCCCGCACCCCCGAAGGCGCCAGCCGGCGCCCCGCCGACCGCGGTCCCACCCGCCCACCTAGAGATGAGGCCTGAGAATCGGGACGAGCTCATGCGGCTCTACCGCCTCATGTGCCTGATCCGGCGATTCGAGGAGCGCGTCCAGAACGAGTACACGAAGGCCAAGATCGGAGGCTACTGCCACCTCAACCTGGGCGAGGAGGCGACCGTCGTCGGCGGCATCCTGCCCTTGCGCCCGGGCGACTACATCTACACCAGCTACCGCGAGCACGGCCACGCCATCGCTCGGGGCGTCGACCCCAAGGCTGTCATGGCCGAGCTGTTCGGGAAGGAGACCGGGGCCGCGCACGGCCGCGGCGGCTCGATGCACATCTTCGACCCCGGCCGCCGCTTCATGGGCGGCTACGGCATCGTCGGCGGCCACCTGCCGCTGGCGGTGGGGGCGGCCTTCACGACCAAGTACCGGAAGGCCGACGATGTCGTGTTTTGCATGTTTGGCGACGGTGCCAGCAACATCGGCGCCTTCCACGAGTCGCTGAACTTCTCCAAGGTCTTCGAGCTGCCGGTGGTCTGGTTTTGCGTCAACAACCAGTACGGCATGGGCACCGCGGTGGATCGGGCTTCGGCCGTGCCGGAGATGTACCGCAAGGCTTGCGCCTACGACATGGAGGCGGTGCGCATAGACGGCATGAACGTCCTCGAGGTCTTGCGGGAGACCTCGGACGTCATCGCCAAGACGCGCACCGACTCGCAGCCGCGCTTCATCGAAGCGGTCAACTACCGCTTCAAAGGCCACTCCGTCGTGGATCCCGACAAGTACCGCGCCGACGAGGAGAAGAAGCGGTGGCTGAAGAACGACCCTGTGGTCCTCTTCGAAGCCGAGCTGGAGAAGGCCAAGGTGGCGGGGGAGAAGGACTTCCAGGCGGTGCGGGCAGAGGTCGAGACCGAGGTCGGCGAGGCCGTGACCTTTGCGGACGAGAGCCCGGAGCCCGACGTTTCGGAGCTGTACCGCTACGTATACGCGGGTGAGTTCGAACAGGTGACCGCGCATGCCTGAAAAGCTCTACCGCGTGGCGCTGCGGGAGGCGCTGGACGAGGAGATGGCGCGGGACCCCGACATCTTCCTCATCGGCGAGGACATCGGGCAGTTCGGCGGCGCCTACCGCGTGACCGAGGGCCTGCTCGACAAGTACGGCCCGATGCGCGTCGTCGACACGCCGATTGCCGAGGAGGCGATCGTGGGCACCGCCGTCGGCGCAGCGATGACGGGACTCAGGCCGGTCGTGGAGCTGATGACCATCAACTTCTCGCTGGTCGCCTACGACCAGATCGTGCAGAACGCGGCCAAGATCCGCTACATGTTCGGCGGCGAGGTCTCCGTGCCGCTGGTCATCCGGATGCCGGGCGGCGCCGGCCACCAGCTCTCGGCCCAGCACTCGCACAGCTTCGAGGCGCTGTACGGCATGATTCCTGGCCTGCTGACCGTGGCCCCGACCACGCCGGAGGACGCCAAAGGTCTCCTCAAAGCGGCGATTCGCACGGACAACCCGGTCATGTTCCTGGAGAGCATGTCCCTCTACAACCTGCGCGGCGAGGTCCCGGACGGCGACTACACGACGCCGATCGGCGAGGCCGCCGTGCGCCGCCGCGGCTCCGACCTCACGATCGTCGGCGTCTCGCGCATGGCCGTTCTGGCGACGCTGGCCGCCGAGAAGCTGGAGGAAGAGGACGTGGACGTCGAGGTGCTCGACTTGCGCACGGTCCGCCCGATCGACTGGCGCACCCTGACCGACTCGGTCCGGCGGACGTCTCGCTGCCTCGTGGTGGAGGAGGGCTGGCCCACGTACGGCGTTGGGGCGGAGCTGGTCGCAGGCCTCCAGGAGAGATGCTTCGACGACCTGGACGCGCCGCTCCGCCGGCTGGGCGGGGCCGAGGTGCCGATGCCCTACAACAAGGGCCTGGAGCGGGCCACCATCCCTTCCGTCGACGCCATCGTGCGCGAGGCCTTGCGCACCGTCCGCGGGGCGCCCGTACATGCCTGACGTAAAACCACCCCACGAAATCTTCGATTTCGCGGGGACCCCGGGCGGAAATCGGTAATGCCTGACGTAAATATGCCCAAGCTCTCCGACACGATGGAGGAGGGCACCGTGCTCGACTGGAAGGTGGCAGACGGCCAGGAGGTCCACCGCGGCGACGTGTTGGCCGAGATCGAGTCGGACAAGGCCAGCTTCGAGATCGAGGCGGAGCACGACGGGGCACTGCACATCGTGGTGGCCAAGGGTCAGGCGGCGCCGGTAGGCGAGCAGATCGCCACGATCGGCGAGGGGGCGCCGGCGGCCGCAGAGAAGCCACCCGCGGACGAGCCGGCCGAGGAGGAGGCGCCCGCTGGGAAGCCGGCGGCGGCGGAGGCCGCCGCGG
>JALYZG010000074.1 GCA_030948965.1 Candidatus Dormiibacterota bacterium
CGCCACGGCCGCCCACCGCGAGGCCTTGCGCGCGCTCGGGCCGAGCCCGATCCACCGGATGTCGTGGGCGCCGATCCGAGCCGTGCTGGCCGGCTGAGGGCCGCCCGGGCGCTAGGCCACGAGGGTGAGGCGGCGGCGGCGGACCTCCTCCGGCGGCGCGGCTACCGAGTGGTGGGCCAGGGCTTCCTCGCCCGCCGCGGCGAGGTCGACCTCGTGTGCCGCCGTGGCGACAGGCTGGTCCTGGTCGAGGTGAAGACACGAACCACGAGCGCCTTCGGCGCCCCGGTCGAGGCGATCGGCGCCCGCAAGCGCCGGGCGCTGCGCGCCGCCGCGGCCGAGTACCGGGCGCTGGCGGAGTGGCGCGGGCCGATCGAGTTCGCGGTCGTGGCCATCCAGGTCGGAGCGGAGCCGGAGCTGATCGAGGAGCCTTTCTGAAGGGCTGGGTGCTCGCAACCCGATCTAAGCGTGCATCGGCCGGCGAATGGTCCGTTGCGCCCAGCATTTCGGGTGCATCCGCCGGCGACTCGCCCCCTGAGACCGAGGACGGGGTGCTGGCGTCAGAATGGGAACCGGGTCAGGTCCGGCAGGGCGCGGGAGGTGGCCGCCCGCCCGGCTGGGACCACGCGCGGGCGGTGGTGCACGCACTCGGCGGGATGAACCTCGGGCCGGAGTGACGAGAAGATGGGGAAGCGCAGGGTCCCGTCCGGCGCCCACTCCGAGTAGCGGACCGAGATCACCAGCTCCGGGCGGCACCAGCGCACCGGGGCAGTCAGGATCGGGGTCGGTGACAGTGGCGAGTCCGCCACCTCCAGACGCTCCAACTCGGCCTCGATCTGGGCAGTCACCGGCTCGTCGTAGCCACCGCCGACCGTGCCGCAGGGCAGCAGCCGACCGTCCTCGTAGTAGGCGACGAGCAGCGCGCCAAACCGGCGCCCCTCGCCGGCTGGCACCCAGCCGATGACGACGAAGTCGTCGCTCTTGACAGCCCGCACCTTGAACCAGAAGGGGCTGCGCTGACCGGGCACATAGATCGAGTCCCGGTGCTTGGCCATCACCCCTTCGAGGCCGCGATCCAGACAGGCGTCGAACAGCTCCACGCCCTCGGTCTGGACGTGGTCTGGAACGAATATCCGGCCGCCCGGGGTGACGGCCTTGCGCAAGCGGTCGCGACGCCGATGTAGGGGCTGGCGGAGCAGTGAGCGGCCCTGGTGATACAGCAGATCGAAGGCCAGGAAGCCGACAGCGGCCGTGCCAGACGCTCCTGCGCCGCCGGCCAGGCGCCGGCGCAGGGCGGGGTGGTCAGGCCGCCCCTCCTCGTCCGTGGCCACCAGCTCGCCGTCGAGAATGGCCGGACCGGTCACCTGGCGGCCGATCCCGGCCATCTCCGGGAGCAGGCCGGTGACGTCGCCGAGGGCCCGGTCCTGGAGTCGGAGGCCGCCGTCGGCTTCGACGAAAACCACGCAGCGGAGACCGTCCCACTTCACCTCGAAGAGGTACTGCTCGGAGCGGAAGGGGGCCTCGGCGGACACCGCCTGCATCGGCCGCAGCGACCGCGGCCACCCGTCCAGCTCGAGCGCGAGCTGGTCTGACACAACCGACAGGTTAGGCGTCAGGCTGGCGCTGGGATCAGGAGGCCTTGGACCCTGCCGCGGACTTGCGCGCCGGCGCGGCCTCCCTGTCGCGGGTGGCGCGCTGGGCCTTGGCCGCGTCGACCGAGGCCTTGAGCGCCTCCATCAGGTCCATCACCTTCGCCGACGCCGCGGGTTCGGGCGCCTCCACCAGTTCGTGGCCCTCGACCTTGGCGTTGACCACTGCCATCAGGGCCTCGTGGTAGTCGTCGTGGTAGCGGCTGGGATCGAAGGAGTCTTCGGCCAGGCTCTGCACCAGGCTCTTGGCCATCTGCAGCTCCCGCTCGCTGATCTTGACCTCGTCCTGGCGCAAGCCCTTCAGGCCCTCGGTGGAACGGATCTCGTCCGGCCAGTGGAGCGTGTTCATGAGGAGGGCGCCGGCCGAAGGCTGCAGCGCGCAGAGGTGCTCACGGTCGCGGAAGGCGACCTTGGCCACGGCGGTCATGGCCGTCTCGGAGAGCGCCTGGTTGAGGAGCTGATAGGGCTTCCGGCCCGCCTCCTCCGGCTCCACGTAGTAGGCGGACTTGAAATAGAGACCGGCCTCGATGTCGCCGCCGGGCACGAACTCGGTGATCTCGATCGAGTGTGAGGTGGGGAGGGGCAGATTCTCCAAGTCGGAGTCGTCCATCACGACGTAGTTGTCCGGGCTGACCTCGTAGCCCTTGATAATCTCGCCGTAGGTGACCTCGTGGTCGCCCTGCTCGCACCAGCGCTTGTAGCGGATCGGCGACATGTGCTCCCCGCAGAGCTGGCGGAACGAGGTCGAATGGGATTCCGTGGCCACGTAGAGCCGGATCGGGATGCTGACCATCCCGAAGCTGATGACACCTTTCCACATCGAGCGAGGCATGGTCACATCATGCTACGCGATGCGCCCGCCCGCGGCTACTTCCCGTAAGTCGACGAGGATCAGCTATCCAGCGGAAGGAGATGACCCCAGTGCCCAGACATCTGGCAATAATCGGCGCGCCCAGCAGCGCCGGTGCTTACGCCCCAGGCCAAGAGAAGACGCCAAAGGCGCTGCGCGATGCCGGGCTCCACGATCGCCTCGCACAGGCCGGAGTGACCGTGGACGATCACGGAGATGGGCCCCCTCGGCGCTGGCGACCCGACCCGGGTAACCGGTTCGCCCAGAACCTATCGACGGTCGTCGATGTGGCCAGTGCCACAGCGGAGGCGGTCCGCGCCGCAGCGGCCGCCGGTTCTGTCGTGCTCGTTCTGGGCGGCGATTGCACGGTCGGGCTGGGCACCGTCGCGGGACATCTCCCTGCGGACGAGCCGGTTGGTCTCATCTACTTCGATATCCATGCCGATCTCAACACCCCGGCGAGCGTACGCGACGGGGCGCTCGACTGGATGGGCGTCGCGCACATGCTCGGCGAGCCGCAGGCGACACCGGAGTTGAGTCGGTTTGGACCCCGCTACCCGTTGCTGAATCCCGAGCACCTACTCCTCTTCGCGGTCGGGGCGGCCCAGACCACCGAATGGGAGCGTGATGTGATCCAGCGTCGCGCTGTCGTGACCATCCCTGTTGAACAGGTCGCCGCCGACCCTGATGCAGCCGCAGTGCGCGCGCTTCAGCACATGCGCCCGAGGTGCAGCCGGATCCTCGTGCATTTCGATGTGGACACCATCGACTTCACCGACGCTCCCCTCTCTGAGAACACCGGCCGCAACAGCGGCCTGACCGTCGATGCCGCCTTCCGAGCACTCACCGTTCTGCTCGCGGACGAGACAGTCCACGCGCTCACCATCACCGAGCTGAATCCCGATCACGGCGCCGACGACGGCTCGACCCTCACGGACTTCGTCGAGCGCTTGGCCCGCGCGTTCTCCGGCTCATTGCCACCGAGCTGAGAGCTAGTCGACAGCCGGCGCGTAGGACC
>JALYZG010000106.1 GCA_030948965.1 Candidatus Dormiibacterota bacterium
CCGTGAACGAGGCTGTCGCCGGCCTCGCGTCGCCGTTGCTGCGCCAGCTGAGAACCCGCGTCGGGACCCATTCGGAGCTGGCGGCGGAACTGGCCCGCGCCCTGGTCGAGGATCCGCCCGCGGCAGCGCGCGAAGGCGGCGCGGTGCGCTCGGGTTTCGACGCGGAGCTGGACCGCATCCAGGAGGCTTCGCGCGCCGCCCGGGAGTGGATCGCGGGACTGGAGGCGACGGAGCGATCGCGGACCGGGATCCGGACGCTGAAGGTCGGCTACAACCGCGTCTTCGGCTATCACCTCGAGGTCAGCCACGCGAACTCGGCGCTGGTTCCCGAAAACTACGTCCGCAAGCAGACCCTGACCGGCGCCGAACGCTACATCACGCCCGACCTGAAGGAGCGCGAGGCCGTCGTGCGCGGCGCCGAGGAGGCGCGCGCGGCGCGCGAGCTGGAGGTTTTGAAGGCGCTCTCAGCCCGCGTGGCGGACCATGCTGCCGACATGCTGGAGACGGCCGAGGCGGTGGCCGAGCTGGACGCCCTCGCTGCCCTGGCCGAGGCCGCCGCCGACCTCGGCTGGACGCGGCCCGAGGTCTCGACCGGCCTCCGGCTGGCGATCGCCGGCGGCCGGCACCCTGTGGTCGAACAGGCGGTGGGGGCGGGCAACTTCGTCGCCAACGACACCCTCCTCGATCCCGACGCCGAGCAGATCGTGGTCCTCACCGGGCCTAATATGGCCGGCAAGTCGACCTACCTGCGCCAGGTGGCCCTGATCGTACTCCTGGCCCAATGCGGCTCGTTCGTGCCCGCGACCGCCGCCTCGGTGGGCATCGCCGACCGCGTGTTCACCCGAGTGGGGGCCCAGGACCACCTGGCTGCGGGGATGTCGACGTTCATGGTCGAGATGACGGAGACGGCCAACATCCTGGCCCACGCCACGCGCACCTCGCTCGTCGTCCTGGACGAGGTCGGCCGCGGCACCTCCACCTACGACGGCGTCTCCATCGCCCAGGCTGTGGTCGAGCACCTGCACGACGCGCCGCGCCTCGGCTGTCGGACCCTGTTCGCCACGCATTACCACGAGCTCACGGCGCTGGCGGAGCGTCTCGACCGGGTTCGCAACGAGCGCGTCGAGGTCCTGGAGGAGGGGGAGACCGTCCGCTTCCTCCACCGCGTGGTCCCAGGCGGCGCCGACCGCTCGTACGGCATCCACGTCGCCGCCCTGGCCGGCCTGCCGGCGCCGCTTGTGGCTCGCGCCCGCCAGGTCCTGGCGGAGCTTGAGCGGCAGCGCCCACTGGAGCCACCGGAGCAGCAGCTGGGCCTGCCCCTGGCCCCGGCCGAGGATCCCATCCGCCGCGAGCTGGCGGGCCTTCAGGTCGACCGCCTCAGCCCGCTGGAGGCGCTGCAGAAGCTGTACGAGCTGCGCGACCGTTTAGCGGGCCTCGGCGAAAATTCGTGACCCCCCGACGAGCTAGGCGATCGATACGTGTGTCAGGGGGCCCGGCGCCGCGTCGTCGCCTATTGCAAATAGGCTCCTCCTTGCGCCACCCCTTCCTTCGTCTCGACCGCCGATCTCGCCGGGATGGTCCACGAACCTCCGCCGAGGCCCACTTGGCTTGAGCATCCGTCTCCTGCCGCAGCCGGTGGCCGACGCCATCGCCGCGGGCGAGGTCGTCGAGCGCCCCGCCTCCGTGGTCAAGGAGCTGGTGGAGAACGCTCTCGACAGCCGGCCGGGGCGGGTGACGGTCGAGGTGCGAGGCGCGGGCCGGACCCTCATCCGGGTGGTGGACGACGGCTGCGGCATCCCACCCGACGAGCTGGAGCTGGCCTTCGCCCGGCACGCCACGAGCAAGCTGGCCACACTCGAAGACCTGGCCGCCATCGCCAGCCTCGGCTTTCGAGGCGAGGCGCTCGCCAGCGTAGCCGCGGTGGCCGACGTCGAGGCCCGCTCCGGCGGCGCCCGCATCCGCCTGCGTGGCGGCCGGGTGCTGGAGTCGGGCGTGGCCATGCCCGTGCCCGGGACGGTGGTGGAGGTTCGGGACCTCTTCGCCACGACGCCCGCCCGGCTCAAGTTTCTGAAGAGCGACGCGACCGAGGCCGCAGCCTGCCTGAAGGCCGTGCAGCCGTACGCCCTGCTCTATCCGGAGGTGCGTTTCGAGGTGCTGATGGAGGGTCGCGCCGCGCTTCGCGCCCCGGGCTCGGGGGAATTGCGAGCCGCGGCGGTCGCGGTCTTCGGGGCGGCCGTGGCGGGGGAGCTGCTCGATGTGGCCGGCGAGGGGGTGACGGGCCTCGTCGGCCAACCCCGCGTCTCGCGCGGCACCCGGGAAGCGATCCTGCTCGCCGCCAACCGGCGCCCGATCGCATCGCGTTCCCTCGGCTACGCCGTCGAGGAGTGCTACCTCGGCGCCCTGGAGCGGGGCCGCTACCCCATCACCGTCCTGGACCTCGAGGTGGCGGCGGACGCCCTCGATGTCAACGTTCATCCGGCCAAGCGTGAAGTGCGCTTCCACGACGAGAGAGCGGTTTTCAGCCGCGTCCAGCGCGGCGTGCGGGCGGCGCTGACAGGTAGCGCGCCTTACCGGTTGGAGGCCGCGCCGGCCGCCGCCTGGCCCGGATCGGGCCTGCGGTCGCCTGTGCTTCACGAGGCGGCCCCGCTCTACGACGCGAGCCCCGACACGGTGGCGACGCCGGCTACCGCGGCGTCGCCTACCGGACTCCTGCGGGCGCTCGGGCAGGTCGGGGAAGGCTACCTCGTGGCCGAGGCCGAGGACGGGCTGGTCCTCATCGACCAGCACGCGGCCCACGAGCGCGTGCTGTTCAATCGCTTCCAGGCCCGGCTCCGCGGCGCCCCCGCGTCCAGCCAGCCGCTCCTGCTCCCCGAGACTGTCGAGCTCGATCCCCTGCTGGCCGCAGCCAGCGACGACCACGCGGAGAGACTGAGCGCGCTCGGCTTCGACGTGGAGCCCTTTGGGGCAGGTGCGGTGCGGCTCCGGGCAACGCCGGCGGAGATGCCTGCGGGCCGCGGGCCGGAAGGGCTGCGGGCGCTGCTCCAGACTCTTGTCGAGGCCCGGCCGCACACCGTCCTCGAGGAGGCCGCGGCCTCGGTGGCGTGTCATTCCGCGGTCCGGTTCGGCGACCGCCTGGACCTTTCGGAGCAGCGCCGCCTGCTGGACGAGCTGGGTCAGGCCCCGCAATCGATCACCTGCCCACACGGCCGGCCCACGCGGCTGGTCCTGGACTGGCAGACCCTCAGGCGGCACTTTCGTCGCAACTATTGAGCTCGACGGCCGCCGGGAGCTCGGCTCTGATCGGGCTGCGGGTACCGGTCATCATGGGCCCGACCGGCGTCGGCAAAAGTCGCGCGGCCTTCGAGATCGCGCGTCGCCTGGGGGGCGAGGTCGTGGTCTGCGACTCACGTCAGGTCTATGCGGACCTCGACATCGCCACCAACAAGCCACTGCCGGAGGAGCTGGCCGCGGTGCCCCATCACCTGGTGGGCATCGCCGACCCGAAGAGCGTCTTCAACGTCTTCGATTTCGTCCGCGTCGCCGGCGCCGCCCTGGAGGACATCGCCGCGCGCGGTCGAATGGCGGTCGTGGAGGGCGGCAGCGTGCTCTGGGCGGACGCCTTCCTCGACGGATTCACGCTCGGCGGCCTCGCCCCCAGACCAGAGCGGCGGGCGGAGCTCGAAGCCCTGCCGACCGAGCGCCTGGCGGCGATGGCGCAGGCCCTGGATCCCGCGATCGATGTCGACCTCCGCAATCGGTTCCGGGTGGTGCGCGCGATCGAGGTGCTGGAGGTCTCAGGTCCGCCGCTGGCCCGCCTGAGGCGCCGAGTCCCGCCGCCCTGGGTGCCCATCCGGATCGGCCTCGACGCCCCGCTCGAGGTCATCGAGTCCCGCCTCGCGAGCCGCTCGCGGCGCCAGGTCGAGCGCGGTCTGCTGGCGGAGACCAGGGCCGCTCTCGACGCCGGCGTCCCGGCTTCGGCGGCGGTGCTGACCGGCATTGGCTACGCCGAGGCCGTGGCGTGCCTGGAGGGGACCATCACCGAATCTGACCTGCCCGAGGTCATGGCCCGCAACAACCGCCGCTATGCCCGGCGCCAGCTGCGCTGGCTGCGCCGCGATCCTCGCATCACGTGGTTCGATGCGACCGCCGACCCGGTGCCCGGTATCCTTTCATTCCTTCGCGGCCAGATGCCCGGAGGCCAACTTTGATCGAGACCCGCGCGCGCCCCGAGCGCGCCTACCTGATCGGCGTCCTTCTGCCCGGCACCGCGGCCGCGGCACTCGACGAGCAGATACGCGAGCTCGCCGAGCTGACGCGCACCGCCGGCGGCGAGGTGGTCGGCTCGGAGGTGCAGCGGCGCTCGCAGGTGGACCCGGCGCTCTTCGCCGGCAAGGGCAAGGTGGACGAGATCGCCGCTCTTCGAGACGAGCTGGAATACGACCTCCTGATCTGCAACGAGGACCTCTCCCCGCGCCAGCAGCGCAACCTGGAGCACGAGCTCAAGGTCCGGGTGGTGGACCGCACGGAGCTGATACTCGACATCTTCGCCCAGAACGCCAGGACCAGGGAGGGCCGTCTCCAGGTCGAGTCGGCCCAGCTTCACCACCTTCTGCCGCGATTGGTCGGCGCGTACGACTACCACCGCCAGATGGGCGGCATCGGCACCCGGGGCGGCCCCGGTGAGGCCCAGATCGAGGTCGAGAGGCGGCGCATCCGGCGCCGGTTGGGCGAGCTGGACAAGGAGCTGGAGGAAGTCCGCCGCCAGCGCGACCAGCAGCGGTCGGCGAGGCGCCGCTCGGAGCACGACACAGTGGCCATCGTCGGCTACACCAACGCCGGCAAGTCCACGCTGCTCAACGCGCTCACCGCCGCCAGGGTGCGGGCGGAGGATCGCCTCTTCGCCACCCTCGACCCCACAACCCGGCGCCTGCGCCTGCCCAGCGGACGGGAGGTGCTGGTGACCGACACCGTGGGCTTCATCCAGAAGCTGCCGACCGACCTCGTGGCCGCCTTCCGCGCCACGCTGGAGGAGGCTAGCCACGCGGACGTGGTGCTGCAGGTGGCGGACGCGTCCTCGCCTACGGTCCTCGACCAATGCCGGGCCGTCGACGAGATCCTGGACGAGCTCGGCGCCGGCGACAACCGGCGGGTGGTGGCGCTGAACAAGGTCGACCTGCTGGGACCGCAGGGAGCACGGCGGGCGACGGCCGCGCTGCTCGAGCGCTACCCGGTTGTGGTCCCTGTCTCCGCGCTGCGCGGGCGCGGCCTCGACGCGCTCGGCGATGCGATCGACGCGGCCATGCGCCCGGACATGGTGGCGGTGGAGCTGCTGGTGCCCTACGGCCGCGAGAACGTGCTCCACGAGTTGCGGCTCGTCGGCGGCCTCGAGGGCACCGAGTACACCGACGCCGGCACGCGCGCCCACGGCCGGGCGCCGCGAGGCTCCCTCCATCGCTTCGAGGAGTACCTGGTCGGTTGACAGGTTCTGGCGACCTGGCCCGGTTGGCGCTGGCGCTGGTCGACATCCCCTCGGAGAGCCGGCAGGAGCGCCAGATCACCGACTTCGTGGCGGCGGAAGTTGCTCGACACCAGCACATCGAGGTCTGGTTCCGATCGCCGGACGCGATCATCTTCGGCCCGCGGGGCGAGACGGGAGTCGTGCTGGCCGGGCACTCGGACACGGTCCCGGCCCAGGGCAATCTCCCCGGGCGGTTGGAGTCGGGGGTCGTCCACGGACTCGGCAGCGCCGACATGAAGGGCGCCCTGGCCGTCATGCTCGCCCTGGCCGCGGAGCTGGGCGAGCTGCCGGTGGCTGATGGCCGGAATCCGCTGTTCGTGATCTTCGGGCGGGAGGAGCTGGCGCTTTCTGAGAGCGTGCTGGCCGGCCTCTTCCAAAGCTGCCCCCGAATCCAGGAGGGCGCCTTGGCCGTGGTCATGGAGCCGACGGCCAACCGCGTCCAGGCCGGCTGCCTCGGGAACATCCAAGCCGAGGTCGAGTTCAGCGGGGTCGCCGCCCACTCGGCCCGTCCCTGGCTGGGCCGGAATGCTGTCCACGAGGCCCTGCGTGGCCTCCGCCACCTGGCCGACTTGAGGCTCGAGTCGGTCGTGATCGACGGCCTCGAGTTCCGCGAGGTGCTCAGCGTCACCCAGATCGCCGGCGGCCTGGCCAACAACGTGATCCCGGACCGCTGCGTGGCGGGCCTCAACTACCGCTACGCCGGCAACCGCAGCCCGACCGACGCCGAGGCGCGACTGCGTTCCCTGGTGGGAGGGGCAGGGCGGCTCGACGTCCGCGGTCACGCTCCCGCGGCGTCCGTGAACCTCGCCAACCCGCTGCTGCAGCGCCTGCGAGCGATCGCCGGTGTCGAGGTCGAACCCAAGCAGGCCTGGACGCCCGTGGCCGAGTTTGCCGCCCGTGGCCTGGACGCCGTGAACTTCGGTCCCGGCGACCCGGCCTTCGCCCACCGCCGCGACGAGCAGGTCGCGACCGAGGCGCTGGAGGGCAGCCTGGCCACCCTGCGGCGGTTCCTGTGCGCCTGAACCCTGTCCTGACGGCCATGCGGCCCTACCCGTTCCTGGCGCTCGACGAGGCGCGGAAGCGCGCCCTGGCTTCGGGTCGGGAGCTGATCGACTTCAGCGTGGGCGATCCCCACGAGTCCACTGACGCCACCATCCGGGACGCGCTGATCGAATCCGTGGAGGAGCGGTCACGGTATCCCAAGGCGGACGGCCTGCCCGAGCTCCGGGCGGCAATCGCCGCCTGGGTGAGCCGCCGCTTCGCGGTTGACCTCGACCCGGAAACCGAGGTGATGCCGACCTTGGGCAGCAAGGAGGCGGTCTTCAGCCTGCCCTTCATCGCTCTCGACCCCGCTTCGGGCCGCGACACCGTGGTCGTGCCCGACCCAGGCTACCCGGTGTACGAGCGCTCCGCCCTGCTCGCCGGGGCCCGAGTGCACCGTCTGCCCCTCGAGGAGGCGAACGGCTTCCTGCCCGACCTGGACGCGTTCGCGGACTGGGAGCGGGTCGCGATTCTCTGGGTCAACTACCCCAACAACCCCACGGGAGCCGTGGCCCCGGCCGTCTTCTACGAGCGGCTGGCCGCGCTGGCCGTGCGCCACGATTTCCTGATCGCGTCCGACGAGGCGTACAGCGAGATCTACTTCGGCTCCCCGCCGGGGTCGGCGCTTCAGGTCCCGGACCGATCCCACGTCGCAGTCTTCAACACCCAGAGCAAACGCTCCTCCATGACGGGCTACCGGACCGGCTTCGTGCTCGGTCCGCCGGAGCTGATCCGGGGCTACAGGTTGTGGCGGCCGCTGGCCGGTGTGGCGGTGCCGGAGTTCATCCAGCGCGCGACCATCCGGGCGCTGGTGGGCGAGGAGCACGTCGCCCGCATGCGCGCCGTCTACGCGGCCAAGCGCGATCTCCTGACCGAAGTGCTGACTGGCCGCGGCGTGCGCATCGCCGGTTCGGAGGCCACCTTCTACCTCTGGTGCGAGGTCCCCAGTAGTCTGCCGGCGGCGGGGTTTGCTGCCCGCCTCCTGGAGCACGGCTTGGTTGTGGCTCCGGGGCCCTTCTTCGGCGATGCGGGGGAGGGCTACTTTCGGCTGGCGCTGGTGCCGACCATCGAGGAATGCCGGCGAGCCGCCCGCATCCTGGAGGAAGTCTTGTGAGCTACGCCGCGCTGGCGGAGCGAATCGACCGCGCCTTCGAGAGCGGCGAGATGGACGCGGACGCCGTGACGGAGGCGATGCGGCTGCTCGACGCGGGCGCCGCGCGCAGCGCCGAGCCCGAGCCGGGTGGTTCCGGGCGCTGGATCGTGAACGAGTGGGTGAAGAAGGCGATCCTCCTCTACTTCAGGCTCCGAGGCATGGAGACGATCACCGTCGGGCCATTCGAGTACCGCGACCGGATACCGCTGAAGCACGAGCACGGACGCTCGGGGGCGCGGGTGGTGCCGCCCGGGGTAGCCCGCTACGGCGCCTTTTTGGGGGAGGGCGTGGTCATGATGCCCAGCTACGTCAACATCGGGGCCTTCGTCGGCCCGGGCACGATGGTGGACACCTGGGCCACGGTCGGTTCCTGCGCCCAGGTGGGCGCGCGGGTCCACCTCTCCGGCGGGGTCGGCATCGGCGGCGTCTTGGAGCCGGTACAGGCGCGGCCTGTGATCATCGAGGATGATTGCTTCGTCGGCTCGCGCGCGATCGTAACCGAGGGATTCATCGTGCGGCAGAGGGCGGTGCTGGGGGCGAACGTGGTGCTGACCGCGTCCACGCCGGTGATCGACGTGAGCGGCCGGGAGCCGGCGGAGCACCGGGGCGAGGTGCCGGCCGGCGCGGTGGTGATCCCGGGAACTCGCGAGCGGCGATTCCCGGCCGGTGTCTACGGCGTCGCCACCGGGCTGATCGTGGGCTGGCGCAGCGACCGCCAGGACCGGCGAGTAAGCCTGAACGACGCTCTCCGCGAGCACGGAGTGGCCACCTGACCCGGAGGAGCCGAGGCTCTGTCGGGGACCGTCAGTAGGTGCGCACGACCCCACGCACGGCGCCGACCATGGCCACAACGTCCGGCACGATCGGCTCGTAGGCGGGGTTTTCGGCGATCAGGCGGACGCGGCCGCCCGAGCGGTCGAGGCGCTTGACCGTGGCCTCGTCACCCACGAGCGCGACGATGATGCTCCCGTCCGGAGCGTCCTCCTGCGGCTTCACGATCACCATGTCGCCGTCGAGGATGCCGGCGTTGACCATCGAGTCACCGCGCACTCGGAGGGCAAACCAGCCGTCCTGGGCCATCTCTGGCGAAAGCATCAGGTGATCCTCGATGTTGGTTTCCGCCAGGATGGGGACGCCGGCCGCGACCTGGCCCACGATCGGCACGGCCACGGCGCGACGGCGCTGGCTCAGCTCCCGCCTCTGGCTCTCGACCAGCTGCACCGTCCGCGACTTGCTCGGATCGCGGTGGATGAGCCCGCGCCGCTCGAGCTGGTTCAGGTGATTGTGGACAGTCGAGCTGGACGACAGGCCGACCGCCTCTCCGATCTCGCGGACGCTCGGCGGGTAGTTCCGGTCGCGGGTGACGTCGCGGATGTAGTCGATGATCTTCGTCTGGCGATCGCTCAGCTGGTGCTCGTTCACTCTTGCTTCCTCGTGGGCTGAATCTGTGGCCTCCGGTGGAGCCGGATCGGGCTCATCCTACCAAGGCTGAGTCGGAAAAGGCAAACCTTTGTTCGCAGATATGTTGACGTAGAACATGCGTTCGGGTAGAGTTATGCTCACGAACAGATGTACGCACCCTACCGTGACTACGCCAGTCTTCGCAGTCCCCGGCTCGAGCCCCGACGCCAGTGGCAGACCCGAGCCGCGCAAGTGCTCCTCGGCTTAGCGGCGCTGGCCATGCTCATGCTGGGGCTGGCACGCGCCGTGGCGGGCGATGCCCCGTCCGCTTACGAGAACATCAAGGTCACCCCGGGAGAGACGCTCTGGAGTATCGCCGCACACCGGTACCCGGACGCCGACACCCGGCAGAAGGTGGATCAGATCGAGCGCGCCAACGGCCTCGGCGGTCCGGTCATCCAGCCTGGCGAGACTTTGAAGGTGCCTATCGACTGATCCCTTGCGCCGGCAGCGGGGCCGGATAGGCTGCGGGGGTGCGCGTGGACCTCGTGACCAGGGCGGGCTGCCACCTCTGCGAACAGATGTTGCACTCGGCCCGCCGGCTCGGCCTCGAGCCACGCCAGCTGAATGTCGACTCTGACCCCGACCTGCAACGCCTCTACGACTTCCGGCTGCCGGTGCTCCTGGTCGAGGGTCGGGTGGTGGGGGAGGGGGTGGTTGACGAGGTCCGCCTGGCTCGCACCCTCGGCTTGCCCGATGTGCGCGTGGGAAGTTGTGGCGCCGAAGCCGCCGAGGTCGTGAAGCGGCTGACGGAGGATGCCTTTAGGGGTTACGACCGTCTCGACCCGCCCTCATCAGCCGGACGCGAGAACCTGGAGGGCGTCCGCGCCGAGCTCGCGGCGCGGGGCGGCGCGCTGGCCTGGAGGTGCGGTGACC
>JALYZG010000131.1 GCA_030948965.1 Candidatus Dormiibacterota bacterium
CCGCACCCAGGGCCGGCCCGCGGGCGCCGGCCGGGTAGAGGTCTGCCGCCAGCGCCAGCGCCAGCGGCACCATGGCCCCGCCGCCGAGGCCCTGCACAGCGCGCGCGGCGACCAGAATAGGCAGCGAGGTGGAGACGGCGGTGAGCACCGATCCGGTGCCGAAGGCAGCCATCGCCAGCGCGTAGACGGGCATGCGGCCCCGCGCGTCCGAATACGCGCCGAGCAGGGGCATCGCCACCACGTACCCCCCCAGGAAGCCGGTGACAATCGGGGCCGCCGCCTCGATGTGGTCGATCGGCAGGTCGACCGAGGCCAGCATCTGGGGCAGCAGCGTCACCACGGAGTAGGCGTCGAGGGCGGCCAGGAAAAGGCCTGCGGCGGCCAGGCCCAGGCGTAGGCGCCGGCGCCCGACGGTCAGGGCGATCGTGTTCAGGTCGCGGGTGAGGCTGACGGCGGCGGGACGGCAGGCGGAGTGATCGTCACCGAGCGGTCGAAGTCGTGGAGGTCCACCTCGATCGCCGCGGGCTTACCAGTCTGGCCGAACGAGGCCGTGAGGTCGGCGCGACGGACGAGGTGGTCGTCCCGGCCCACCCAGATCAGGGCCTTGACGTCGGAGCTTGGGGTCAGTCCGCCGAGCAGATGGCCGACATCAGCCGGGGCGTAAACGGCGGCCACGCGGTCGGTGCTGACCCCGCCCATCTGCTCTGTGGCCTCGTACCGGACCTCGCGGCCCGAGGTCAGCAGTCCCGGCAGGCCGGTCTTGGGGTCGAGCAGCCGGGCGAGGTCCGGCACCTCCGCGGCTTGCGCCGGGCTGAGCTCCGTGAACTGGGCGAAGGGCAGCCGGATGAAGACCTGGCCGCCCACCGTGACCACCCTTAAATCAAGCAGGAAGTCGCCGCGCCGCACCTTGAAGGCGGTGTCGCTCTGGCCGGGCAGGGCGAGGCGCGACGTCGCCGACTGCAGCTGCAGGCCCTGCACGCTGATCCCGGCCCCGAACTTGGCGTCCAGCGCGACCGAGTGCACCCGGGCCATCGCCTCCGCGGCTTGCTCCAGCACCCTCTTGGGGTCGGGCTGGGTGGTTCCCGGAGCGCTGCAGGCGGCGAGCAGGAGCAGCCCCCCAAGGGCGACCGCCGGCAGACGCGCGCGGAGTCGAAAGCACTGCATGCTCGCCTTACAAGCACCGCCGGTCCCGGCCGGCATGACTCTTCACGGCAGCGGGTCGATGAGGCACCCTGGATTCAAGATGCCTGCGGGGTCCAGGCTGCTCTTGACTGCCTGCAGGGCCTCGGCGAAGAGCGGCGGCCGTTGGCGGTCGTACCAGGGCCGGTGGTAGCGGCCGACGGCGTGGTGGTGGGTGATCGTGGCGCCGGCCTCGATCAGGACCTCGGAGGCCGCGGCCTTGATCGCGGCCCACTGCTCCAGCTCGGCGCCAGCGCGGCCGGGGGCGAGGATCGTGTAGTACGGCGCCGGGCCGTCGGGATACACGTAGGCCAGGCGGCACGCCACCAGGCCGCCGCCGCACTCGCGTCGCACCGCCTCGGTGGTGGCCGCCACCACGCGCTCGTGGAATTCGGGGAACCGATCCCACGTGATCGCGGTCTCGAACGTCTCCATCACCAGCCCCAGCCGGACGTAGGCGTCGTGGAAGTGGCCGCCGCGGACGAAGGCGTTGCGCCAGAGGCCGGCGGCGCCCTGCCGAGCCGCGTCAGAGTCGGTGCTCGTTCCGACGGCCGCCACGTCAGGTTCGCCGCCGTGGTCGCGGCAGATCTCCAGGGCCCGGTCCAGCCATGGGTCGAGCACGTGATCGGCGGATTCGAAGGTGACGACGAGGATCGAGCGGCTGCCGTCGCCTGAGCCCGAGATGAGCGCCTCGGTGGGGTCGAGGAGCCGGCAGTTGGCAGGCCAGAGCCCGGCCTGGACGATGCCCCGAGCAGCGCGCCAGCCGGCCGCGAAGTGGGCGAACCCGACCGTGGCCGAGGCCCTGAAACGAGGCCGCTGTTGGAGGCGAACCCATGCCTGGGTGATCACCCCCAACGTGCCCTCCGAGCCGATCAGCAGGCGGTCGGCTGAGACTCCGGCGCCATCGCCGGGCAGCCGCCGCGTCTCCAGCGGTCCGCGGGGGGTGAGCATGCGCAGGTTCTGCACGGCCTCGTCGATGTGTGTGAAGAGCGTTGCGTAGTGGCCTCCCGATCGTGTCGCGATCCAGCCGCCCAGCGTCGACATCTCGAAGGATTGCGGAAAGTGGCGGAGCGTCAGGCCGTGCGGTCGGAGCTGGTCCTCCAGGTGCGGACCCAGTGCGCCGGCCTGGATGAGGGCCGAGCGCGAGTCGTGGTCCACATGGAGCACCCGGTTCAGCCGTCGCAGGTCCAGAGAGAGGCTGCCGCGCCAGCGCTCGCCGATATCCGGCTCGATCCCGGCCACTACGCTGGAGCCACCGCCGAAGGGGATGACGGCGACGGCCTCGGCCCCGGCCCAGTCCAGCCAATCCGCGATCTGGGCCTCGCTCTCGGGGTAGGCGACCAGGTCCGGGGGGTGGTGGTAATCCCGGGCCAGACCGCGCACGAGGTCGCGATACGACTTGCCAAGGGTGTGCTCCGCCCGGTCCCACGGCTCCGCGGACCACGGCCCGGGCGCAGCTGCCGGGGGAACGACGCGCGCGGGGCGCAGGACTATGTCGCTGAGCAATGGCGGGTCGGCGGCCTGGAGTCCGGCGACTCCGAGCCGCGCACTCAGGACTCGAGCAAGCTCTTCGAGCTCGTCCGGGCTGAGTCCATCGCCGTCGTAGCCCCAACCCCAGAACTTGCGTCGCCGGCCGTCTCCGGGTTCCATTCCCCCTCCTCTATCGGCGTCGGCGCGGCCCGCAGCAGGAGGCGGACCGGCCGGTCCATGAAGACGTAGTCCCAGGCCCAATTGATCATTGCGGCCAGCCGGGCGCGCAGGGTGACGATGTTGAGCAGGTGCACAAAGAGCCACAGCAGCCAGCCGAGAAAGCCGCTCAGCCGGAGCGGGCCGATCTGGGCGATGGCCGAGTTGCGCCCGATCGTGGCCATCGTGCCCAGGTCTCGGTAGCGGAAGGGCTGCAACGGACGCCCGGTCAAGAGGTTGTGGATGCCGCGGGCGGCGTGTTTGGCCTCCTGCATCGCCGGCTGCGCCAGCATCGGCAGATTGTTGGCGTCGGCCATGTCGCCGATCACGAAGACCTCGGGATGGGACTCGAGCTGCAGCGTGGGCGTCACCGGCACCCGCCCTTGACGGGAGAGCTCCACGCCCAGCATCGAGGCCACCGGCGACGCCCGCACCCCGGCGGCCCAGACGACCGCGCCCACCTTGAGCGAGCGGCCGTCCTTGAGCCGCACCTCGCGCGGGCTGACCTCCGCGACCATCGCGTCGGCCCACACCTCGACCCCCTTCTTCTCCAATGACCGCAGGGCAGCAGCGGACAGCCGCTCGTCGAAGATGCCGAGCAGCCGCCCACTGCCCTCCATCAGCACCACCCGCGCGTCCTCCAGGGACTGGCCGCCGAAATCCCGGCGCAGGCTCAGGCGGATGAGCTCCGATAGTGCGCCGGCGTATTCGACCCCGGTGGGACCGCCACCGATCACGGCGAACGTGAGCATCGTGCGCCGAGCCTCGGGCGACCGGGTCCAGCGCCAGCGCTCGAAGAGATCGAGCACCCAGTTGCGGATCGCGATCGCGTCCGGCAGGTCCTTGACGCTGAGGGACCGCAGCCGGATCGAGTCATTGCCGAAATAGTTGTTCTCGCTGCCCGCGGCCACCACCAGGTAGTCGTATTCCAGGGTGCCGTGGTCGGTCAAGACCTGGCGCTCTGCGAGGTCGAGGCCGGTGACTGTCGCGCGCAGGAAGTCGCAGTTGCGCGCGGACCGGATCTGCCGGCGCACCGGCTGCGCCACCTCTGAGGGGTCGAGCAGGGCCGACGCCACCTGGTACACGAGGGGAGTGAACAGGTGGTAGTTGTTGCGATCCACCAGGATCACGTTGACGGCGGTCCAACGCAGGCGTCGTGCCACTGTGAGGCCCGCGAAACCGGCACCCACGATGACGACGCGCGCGCGTTTGACGGTTTCGATCAATCGACCGTTTCCGGCAGCGTTTGCTGAAGCTCGAGAACCGGCTGGAAGATGTCGCCCAGCCGCTCCACGCGCTCCAGCACGTCCGCCGCCCTGAAGACCAGGAGGTCCTGATCCTCGCTCTCGAAACACTCCTCGACCTCTGCCCAGGTCACCGGCGTGGAGACGGTCGGCCGGGCGCGAGCCCGCATCGAGTAGACGTTGACCGTGGTCTTGTACTCGTCGTTCTGGCTCCAATCGATGAGGACGCGACCCTCCCTCAGGGTCTTCAGCTGCCGATGCACCACGTGCTCCGGGTGGTCGCGCTCGAAGCTCTGGGCCAGCGCTTTGGAGATGAGCTTGGTGTGCTCGTAGTCCACATCGCGGTTCAGCGGGATGTACATCTGCAGGCCTTTGGAGCCCGAGGTCTTGCAGAAGCTCTGGAGCCCGTGCGCCCCGAACCACTCGCGCAGCCAGAGCGCCACCCGGCAGCAGAGGACGATGGTCGCCGGCGGCCCGGGATCGAGGTCGAAGACCAGCATCCGAGGCTCCGGGAGTTTGGAAGCGAGCGACAGAGAGGTGTGCAGCTCGACCGTGCCCAGCTGCGCCACCCAGACCAGGCTGGCGAGGTCCTGGACCAGGCAGTAGTACATGTCGCGGTTGTTGCCATGCGACCAGACGGTCGCTGTCTCGATCCAGGGCGGCCGGTGCTTGGGGCAGTTTTTTTCGTAAAACATTTGACCCTCGATCCCGTCCGGGTAGCGCTTCAGGGTCAGCGGCCGGTCTTTCAGGTGCGGCAGAAGCACCGGCGCGATGCGCGTGTAGTAGTCGATCATCTGGCCCTTGGTGAAGCCGGCCTCGGGATAGAAGACCTTGTCCAGGTTCGTCAGGCGCAGAGTCCGCTCACCGATCTGGACCTCCACGGGGGGACTGGCCTTGGGGCTCACGGCGCCGGGCTCTCGCGGACCACGTCCCGCGCCTCCTTGTCCGCACGCAGGCCCTTGTATACGGGCGCTCGGAGCTGGCCGCTCTGGGTCCAGTTGGCGAACTCGAACTCGGCCACCAACCGCGGCTCCACGAAGTGCGCCGCGCGGGGCGGTCGGCCCCGGCCAAAGGGCGACTCCGGGCGGCCCAGCGGCTCCAGCTTTTGCGCCAGTTGGTCCAGGCTCTGGTCGTTGAAGCCGGTGCCGACCTTGCCCGCGTAAACGAGGTCGTCGCCGTCCCAGTAGCCGATCAACAGGGCTCCGGGGTGGCCGCTGCGTCGCCCCTCGCCGTCGGTCCAGCCGGCGATCACGAGCTCCTGGCGCATGTGGTTCTTCAGCTTCAGCCATGCGCCCGAGCGCCGGCCCGGCTCGTAACGGCTGTCCAAGCGCTTGGCCATGACCCCCTCGAGGTTCAGGCTCGCGCTCGCCGCCTGCATCTCGGCCCCGCCCCCGACCTGATGCGCCGGCACCTGCCACGAGGCGCCGGCGAGGGCGAGATCGGTCAGAGCCTGGCGGCGCTCGAGGTAGGGCCGGTCCATCAGCGAGCGGCCGCCCGAGTGGAGCAAGTCGAACGCGAGGTAGACGACCGGGGTGTCGGCCATGCGGCGGCGAACGGCGCTCTCGGCCGTCAGTCCCATCCGCTGCTGCAGGCGCTCGAAGCTGGGGATCCCGGCCTCGTCAAGGGCGACCACCTCCCCGTCGAAGAGCGCCGCTCGCGAGCCCAACGCGGCCGCCATGGCCCGGATCTCCGGATAACGGGACGTCACATCCTCCTGGTTGCGGGTCACGAGGCGCAGGCGGCCGCTCTCACAGAAGCCCAGCGCCCGGATGCCGTCCCACTTGAACTCGAAGGCCCACGAACCGTCGTCGGCGGGCAGGTCGGCGGCCAGCCGGGCCAGCATTGGTTCCGCCCGATCGGGCAGCGGCTCGCGGAGGGCGTCCTGCGGCGCATCCATGCGGTGAATCATCCAGTTCTCGTCCCGAGTCTGGAAGAGAACGTAGCGTCCTTGGACGCGGCGGCCGTGAAGCGTGACCATCACCTCCTGGCGGCCGGAGCCCCCGACACTCCACTTGTGCGTCTCGTAGGTGCCGCGGTCCCAGATGGTCACCTGGCCCGCGCCGTAGTTGCCCTTCGGGATGTCGCCCTCGAATCCGCCGTAGTCGAGTGGGTGGTCCTCGACGTGGACGGCGAGGTGGTTTCGCTTCGGGTCCTCCGGCAGGCCTCGCGGCACG
Source organism: Candidatus Dormiibacterota bacterium (assembly GCA_030948965.1). Taxonomy (GTDB): domain Bacteria; phylum Chloroflexota; class Dormibacteria; order Dormibacterales; family Dormibacteraceae; genus JALYZG01. The sequence goes on from JALYZG010000131.1 coordinate 6,284, forward strand.
GCCCATGAAACCAGCACCCCGTCGCGTTCGAGACGAAAATCCCAGTGCAGGCGGCGCGCGTGGTGCTCCTGGACGACGAAGAGCGGCAGCACCGACGCGGCGGGTGGCTGCTCGGGCGCCGTCTCCGGCGCGCCCGCCGGCTCCGATGTGCGCTCGAAGTCGCGCTTTTTCTGGTACGCGCCGAGCTTGGCCACGCTTCCAGGCTAGCCCAGCGCTCATGGCCAGAGTTCGAGCAACCAGCGGTGGAGTGGGAGCAGGCGCCGAAAGGCGGCCACAAGCTCTGCGACGAGGGCTGGATCGTGGACCGTCCCCTGGGGCAGGGCGTCGGTCTCGACCCACAGACCGCTGTGGAGTAGGAGGTCGGCGCGTTCCTCGCCTTCGCCGCCGGCCGGCCGACGGCGTAAGGTGCGACCTCTCAGCTCCCATCCGGCGCGTCGCAGCCGGTGCAGGATCGCCTGAAGCACTCGACCCCGCTCGTTGTCGCATACCGCCGCCCGGAATCGGGCCAACTGGTCGGGCGGCAGCACGCGCACGCCTCCGCCCATGAGCAACCGCCTCGGCTCAAGACGGAAGAAAAACCCGGGATGGTCTCGGCTCGGGCCGGCGCCTTCCCACCACCAGACTTCGAGGTGGGGACGTAACGGCGCCCGAAGGTTGAATCGGGCATCGCGACGGGGGCGGAGAATCGAGCCGCCTGGCCGAGGCTCGGCGCGCAGTTCGGGCACATGCCGGCGCAGCGCGCGCGCCACCTCGACGACTAGGCCCCGCGCCGGGTCTGCCACCAGCGACTCGTACTCGACCCGGTGGGCCGCGAACCAGGGGGTGTTGTTGTTCTCGGCCAGTTCCCCGAGGATCACGGCCGCGGCGGCTGGGAAGCCGACGAACGGTGGTGGAGGCGCGGCCGGCATCGGCGACTTTCGGACAGTGGGGTCGGGTACGGGTGCGGGTGCAGTGGCGGTGCTCATCTCATCGGCATGTTCCCGCGGTGGTCGGCGTGGAGTCACCGGTGCCTGTAAAGATCTAGGAGCCTCAGCCACGTCGCGCTGCACCGTCCACCGTCGCCCCACCACGCCCTGGTGGTACTTTCGTCGCTCCGGTGGACTTACTGACGCTCGGCCTGAGGGTGCTGGCTTTCGCGGCCGGCGCCACCGTGGTGGGCATCGCCGTCAACTCCTCGGTCCGGACCGTGATCCTGCCTCGGGCCGTCCCCTCGGTTATCACCCGGCGGGTCTTCGACGCTACGCGGCGTCTCTTCGAGCTGCGCATCGGGCGGGGCGCCACTTACGAGCGTCGGGATGCGGTGATGGCCGGGTTTGCGCCGACCGCGCTCCTCCTGCTCCTGGTGACGTGGTTGGTGCTGATCCTGGCCGGCTTCACGTTCATCTTTTGGGCCTTGGGCGACCCGTTGGACGTGGCCTTCCGGCTCAGCGGCTCGTCCATCGTGACCCTCGGCTTCCAGGCGCCGTCGGGTATCGCGAATACGATCGGAGTGGTCAGCGAAGGCCTGCTCGGGCTGATCGAGCTGGCCCTTCTCATCGCCTACCTGCCCGCGATCTACGGCGCCTTTCAGCGTCGCGAGTCACTGGTCACAAAGCTCGAGGTGCGGGCGGGCTCGCCGCCCAGCGGCATCGAGCTTTTAGAGCGCTTTCATCGGCTGCACAGCGAGGCTTCGCTCGGTGACGTGTGGGGTCAGTTCGAGGACTGGTTCGTCGATATCGAGGAGTCTCACACGTCATTGCCGTCGCTGAACTTCTTTCGCTCGCCCCAACCTCGCCGGTCGTGGATCACAGCTGCCGGCGCCGTCCTCGACGGGGCGGCGCTCTATTCGTCCGTGCTGGAGCATCCACAGGGCCGTGACACGCGGGCCGACCTGTGCATCCGCGCCGGCTACGTGGCGCTGCGCTACGTCTGCGACTTCTTCAAACTGCCCTACAACGCGACGCCACAGCGAGGCGACCCCATCTCCATCGCCCGGGAGGAGTTCGACGAGGCAGTGAACCGCCTGCAAGCGTCCGGCCTGGACGTACGCGCCGATCGGGAGGCGGCGTGGGCCGACTTCGCGGGCTGGAGAGTCAACTACGACGACGCGTTGCTGGCCGTGGCCCAGCTGGTGAGCGCGCCCTACGCGCCCTGGTCGTCGGATCGCGGCGCGGCCCGGCGTCCGCGGCGCCTGCGCGCGCTGATCGGTTTCTGAGCGGCAGCGTCATCGCGGCGGCGGCGGCTCCGTCCTGCTGGTGTCGGGCTTCCTCTGGCTCATGG
>JALYZG010000156.1 GCA_030948965.1 Candidatus Dormiibacterota bacterium
AGCGCATCCGCCGCAAAGCCGGCAAAGCCGGGAAAGGTGCGAAATGAATTTGCAAGGGGAGGGCAAGCCCTCCCCTTCCGGAACCCCGCCGACGGCGCTGGCGCGCGCCTTGGGCAAGGGGAGGCAGGCCTCCCCTTCCGGAACCCCGCCGATGGCGCTGGCGCGCGCCTGGCGTTGGGAGCGGGTACGGTTTGTCTCCCCACCGCCCGGCGGAGCCGGGCTCTGCCTGCCGGCGCAAGTGGAGGGCAAGCCCTCCCCTTCCGGAACCCCTCCGACGACGCTTACGCGCGCCTTTGGGGAGCGGCGGGGGAAACGACTCAACCGGCCCGGCGGAGCCGGGCCTACGCTGCTCGTCTTTTATATGAGGTTTGGTGATGGTTAGGCGGTTTGATCGGAAGGGGGCTCGGGGGCGGAGGCACCGGCGCGTGCGGGTACACGTGGTCGGGACGGCCCAGAGGCCGCGGCTCGCGGTTTATCGCAGCCTCAATCACATTTATGCCCAGCTCATCGACGATTCCGAGGGACGCACTCTCGCGGCGACCTCGACGCAGGTGCTGAAGACCGGCAAAAACGACCTCGACGCCTCGCAGGCGGTCGGCCGGGCGATAGCCGCCAAGGCCAAGGAGGCCGGCCTGGCCACGGTCGTGTTCGACCGGGGTGGCTTCCTGTACCACGGTAGGATCAAGGCTCTCGCGGACGCGGCCCGCGAGGCGGGTTTGGAGTTCTAATTTGTCATCTCGCAGCTCCTCTTACGGAGGGGACCGCTCCGATCTCAGCGAGCGGGTGGTCAGCCTCAACCGAGTGGCCAAGGTGGTCCAGGGCGGCCGCAAGTTTTCGTTCTCGGCCTTGATCGTCGTCGGCGACGGCAACGGCCGCGTCGGCGCGGGCCTGGGCAAGGCCCGTGAGGTGCCGGAGGCCATCCGCAAGGGGGTGGAGATCGCCAAGCGCAACATGGTCCCCGTGCCCATTGTCGGCACGACCATTCCCCACGAGGTCCGCTACAAGTGGGGGGCGGCCAAGGTGCTGCTGAAGCCGGCCGCGCCGGGAACGGGCGTGATCTCCGGGGGGGCCATGCGCGCCGTCATCGAAGCGTCGGGCATCAAAGACATCCTGACCAAGTCGTTGGGCACCAACAACCCGATCAACACGGTGCGCGCGACCATCGCCGCGCTCCAGACCCTGCGCACCGCGCAGGAGGTGGCCGAGCTGCGCGGCAAGCAGGTCGAGGACATTGTCGGCCGCCGGCTGGCCAACGCCTATCGCAAGGCGGCCTCCGATGGCACCATCCCGGACGTTGCAGCCGCGTCGGCCAGAGCGGCCACGCCAGCGGAGGCGCGCCGGTGACGGATGCCCAAACCATCCGGGCGACGTGGAAGAACAGCGCCATCGGTTACGACGAGCGCATGAAGGCCACGATCGCGTCGCTCGGTTTCCGCAAGCTCAACCAGGCGCGGGATCTGCCGGACACGGACGCTGTCCGGGGCATGCTCACCAGGGTCCGGTTCATGGTCCACGTCGAAGGCGAGGAATGGGCGCCGCCCAAGCGGGCGCGATACAAGACGCCGCGTGCGCGCTCCAGCAAGAAGCACTCGAGAGGTAGATAGCGTTGCACCTGCACGAACTGCGGGCCCCCGCCGGTGCCCGCCAGAAGACACAGCGCGTCGGGCGCGGCACCGGCTCCGGCCGGGGCAAGACCAGCGGTCGCGGCCAGAAGGGCCAGCTTGCCCGCGGCCAGGGCTTCCGGCTCGGCTTCGAGGGCGGCCAGATGCCGCTGGCCCAGCGTCTGCCGAAGCTGGGAGGATTCAAGAACCGCTTCAAGAAGGTCTATGCCGTGGTCAACCTGACCCGCCTCAACCGATTCGAGGATGGGGCCGTAGTGGACCTGCAGGCGCTCTACGAGGCCGGCCTGGCGCGATCCGGACACGACGTCAAGATCCTCGGCACGGGCACCCTGCGCCGGCGCCTGGACCTGACTGTGCACGCGGCCAGCGAGGCCGCGCGGGCAGCGGTGGAGGGCAAGGGCGGGACCGTGACCCTGATCGCCGGCCCCGCCGCCACCGCCCCGACGGCCGCCGGCGACGACGAGGAGTCCTCGCCCACGTCTGGCGCTTAGCCCGGAGATGTCCGCTCTCCTGACATGAATGTCCTCGAAGCCGTCTTCAACGCGCTCCGCCTGCCGGCGCTGCGCAACAAGATCCTCTTCACGGCGGGTCTGCTCGTCCTCTACCGGCTGTTCGCCAACGTGTCGATTCCCGGCGTCCAGGCCGCTGCGCTGCAGAACCTCTTCAACAATCAACCTCTGCTGGGGTTGCTGGACTTGTTCTCAGGCGGCGGCCTGTCGACCTTCAGCGTCGTGGCCCTGGGCATGAACCCGTACATCAACGCCACGATCATCATGCAGCTGATGACCCAGGTCTCGACGCGGATCGAGGACATCTCGCGCGAGGGTCAGTCCGGCCAGCGCCGACTGCAGCGGTGGGGCCGGTACCTGACTGTGGCCCTGGCCTTCGGCCAGGCCTACGGCTTCACGGTTCTCTTCCAGAACTCGAACCCCGCCATCCTGCCGGCGAACATGGACTGGTTCCAGAGGCTCTCGATCATGATCACCCTCTCCGCGGGCACCATCCTGGCGATGTGGCTGGGCGAGCTGATCACCGAGTACGGCATCGGCAACGGCATCTCGCTGATCATCTTCTCCGGCATCGTGGCCCGGGCCCCGACCGCAATCGGGGGCACCGTGCTAGGCAGTGCCAGCGGCGGCGGCATCGCCGGCTACATCCCGTACATCGTGCTGGTCCTGATCGCGCTGCTGGCCATCGCCTTTGTGATCGAGGTCCAGCAGGCGCAGCGCAAGGTCCCGATACAGTCGGCGCAGAGGCTGACGGGGGGCCGGACGGTGCAGGGCCGGCAGAGCTTTCTACCGCTCAAGGTCAACACGGCCGGCGTGATCCCGATCATCTTCGCCATCTCGATCATGCAGTTTCCGCAGATCCTGGCCGGCTTCTTCCGGGGCGCCCCGACGAATACCTGGTACTACCAGGCGGCCACGTGGATCAGCGGCAACTTCTCGCCCTTCGGGACGAACCTGACGGCGTCGATCGCCTACAACCTGCTCTATTTCCTCTTCATCTTCGGGTTCACGTACTTCTACACGTTCATCCAGTTCAAACCCGACGACGTGTCCGACACGTTACGCCGCTCCTCCACCTTCATCCCCGGGATCCGGCCGGGGCCGCCGACCGCGCAGTACCTGACCTATGTCATGAACCGGATCACGTTCGCCGGCGCCATCTTCCTGGGGCTCATCACGGTCGTTCTGCCTCTCCTGGCCGCCAAGGCCACGAGCATCCCCCCCAGCCAGATGTACCTCGGCGGAACCGCGCTCCTGATCGTGGTTGGCGTGGCCCTGGACACCATGAAGCAGCTGGAGACCCAGCTCGTCATGCGCCAGTACCGCGGCTTCATCCGTTGAGCAGCGCATTTCGTCGCGGGGGGAAGAGGCGGCCATGGTGAATCTCACCCTGTTCGGCCCTCCGGGCAGCGGCAAGGGCACCCAGGCCAAGTTCTTGGTCCAGCACTTCGCCATCCCCCAGGTCTCCACGGGCGAGCTGCTGCGGGCTGCGGCCAACGCCGGCACCGAGGTGGGGCTCCGGGCGCGCGAGTACATGAATCGGGGCGAGCTGGTTCCGGACGACACGACGCTGGACATTTTCCGCGGCCGGCTGGAGCGCGACGACTGCGCCCAGGGGGTGCTGCTAGACGGGTTCCCGCGCACCGTGGCGCAGGCCGACGCGCTGGACCGGATGCTCGGTGCGCTGCATCGCCGCCTCGACCGGGTGATCTACATCAAGGTGCCCGACGACGTGCTCATCGGCCGGCTGTCGGGGCGGCTCACTTGCCCCGTGGACGGCCTCACCTATCACCCGGTGCTGAAGCCGCCCCGGCACGACAAGCTCTGCGACCGCGACGGGACGCCGCTGATCGAGCGGCAGGACGACAAGCCGGAGACGGCCCGCCATCGGATCGGTGTCTATATGCGCCAGACCCTGCCGGTCATCGACCACTACCGGGGGCGGGGGCTGGTGGCCGAGATCGACGGCGAGGGCGAGATCGAGGCGATCAAGAGCCGGATTCTCGACAGCATCGAGGACCCGGCGCAGCAGGCGGGGGTGGGCGGATGATCAACTACAAGACCGATCACGAGATCGAGCTCATGGCGCGGGCCGGCCGCGTCCTGGAATCGGTGGTTGAGGAGCTGAAGGCTGCCGTGCGACCGGGCGTGCGCACGATCGAGCTCGACCGGCTGGCCGAACGCCGGATGCGCGCGAGCGGCGCGCGACCCGGCTTCCTCGGCTACAACGGATTCCCCAACTCGATCTGCGTTTCCATCAACGAGGAGGCCGTCCACGGCGTGCCCGGCAAGCGGCGCATCGAGCCAGGCGACATCGTGAGCCTGGACCTGGGGCTGGTGCTGGACGGTTTCTGGGCCGACATGGGCTGCACCGTCGGCGTGGGCAAGATCAGCCCTGAGGCCGAGCGGCTGATGCGGGTTACGGAGGAGTGCCTGGAGATCGCGATCGGGCATGCGCGGCCGGGCGGCCGCATGGGCGACATCTCGGTGGCCGTTCAGCGTCACGCTGAGTCGAACGGTTTCTCGGTCATCCGCCAATTCGTCGGTCACGGCATCGGACGCCACATGCACGAGGCGCCGCAGGTGCCGAATTTCGGTGTCCCCGGAGCGCCGCCCGAGCTCAAGCCGGGCATGACCTTGGCCATCGAGCCAATGGTCAACCAGGGCAGCGCCGAGGTCTACGTCAAGCCGGACAACTGGACCGTCTGCACCGCGGACGGCTCGCTCAGCGCCTACTTCGAGCACACCGTGGCCATCACCAAGAGTGGTGCTCGCGTCCTCACCCGCACCAGCCGCGCCGGGCATGGACGCATGGCGGTTTGAGGTACAATCACAGTTCGTGCCCCGTGGCTCCGATCTCATCGAGGGTCGGATCCTGGAGCCCCTCCCCAACGGCATGTTCAGGGTGGAGCTCGAGACCGGGGCCAGGGTCCTCGCCCACGTCGCTGATCGCCTGGGCACCCACTTCGTCCGCTTGGTCGCGGGCGATCGGGTGCGGGTCGAGCTGACTGGAAATGATAGGTCCCGCGGCAGGATTCGAGAGATAGAGAGATGAAGGTGCGGCCGTCGGTCAAGAAAATGTGCCCCAGGTGCAAGGTGATCAGGAGGGAGGGCGTCGTTCGCGTCCTCTGTTCCAATCCCAAGCACAAGCAAAGGCAGGGTTAGGAGGGTCATGGCGCGTCTGGCGGGAGTCGACATCCCCAACGACAAACGCGTGGTGATCTCGCTCACCTACATCCACGGCATCGGCCGGACCACGGCCGAAAAGCTGCTGCAGCGGGCCAACCTGAGCCCGAATGCGCGAGTCCGCGAACTTGCCGACGAAGAGTTGGGGCGCCTACGCCAGGTGCTCGATCACGCCTCGTCCGAAAAGGAGGTGCTCATCGAGGGTGACCTCCGGCGGGAGGTGGCGATGAACATCAAGCGACTCAGCGACATCGGCGCCTACCGGGGGCTGCGGCACCGCCGCGGCCTCCCGTCTCGCGGTCAGCGGACGCGCACGAACGCCCGCGCTCGGCGCGGACCCAAGCGCGCCGTCGCCGGGCGGAAGAAAAAGGGCAAGTAGGGGCCAACCAGATGGGCAAGCAGAAGAAGAAGGTCGTCCGGACACGCCGCCGCGAGCGCAAAAACGTAGCGGTGGGCCAGGCGCACATCCAGAGCACCTTCAACAACACCATCGTCAGCATCACCGATGTCCAGGGCAACGTGGTCTCCTGGGGCTCGGCCGGGGCGCAGGGCTTCAAGGGCAGTCGCAAGTCGACGCCCTACGCGGCCCAGATGACGGCCGAGGGCGCGGCGAAGCGGGCGATGGAGCATGGCATGCGCACACTCGAGGTGTTCGTCCGCGGTCCCGGCTCCGGTCGTGAGGCTGCCATCCGGTCGCTGCAGGCGGCGGGCCTCGAGGTGACGGCCATCACCGACGTGACCCCGATCCCGCACAACGGCTGCCGGCCGCCGAAGCGGAGGAGGGTCTGAGTGGCTAACTACCACGGCCCCGTGTGCCGGTTCTGCCGCCGCGAGGGTGCGAAGCTGTACCTGAAGGGCGAGCGCTGCTACACGCCCAAATGTGCGATCGAGCGCCGCGCCGTGCCGCCGGGCGTGCACGGGCAGGCGCGGCGGCGCAAGACGTCCGACTACGGGCTGCAGCTGCGCGCCAAGCAGAAGGCCCGGCGCACGTACGGGCTGCTCGAGTCGCAATTTCGCGGCTACTTCGAGCTGGCGGAGCGGGAGCCGGGCGTAACCGGCATCAACCTCCTTCGCCGCCTCGAGCTGCGGCTCGACAATGTCGTCTACCGTGTGGGGCTCGGGGCGTCGCGCAAGCAGGCGCGCCAGCTCGTGTCCCACCGGCATTTCGAGGTCAACGGGCGCACCGTGAACATCCCCAGCTATCAGCTGAAGCCCGGCGACGAGGTTCGCGTCCGGCAGCCTGACAGCGAGGTGTTCGCGGTCGCTCTCGACGCGTCCCGAGTTCGCCCGATGCCGTCCTGGCTGGCCCTCAATGAGTCCGAGCATTCGGCCAAGGTGCTGGCCGTGCCGGAACGGCCGGAGATGGAGATGGGCGTGGAGGAGCACCTGATCGTGGAGTTCTACTCGCGCTGAGTCTCGGAGGTAGTGGTTTCCTTGGCGATTGACACGCAACTGGTCGTGAGCCCCCAGGTCCGCAAGGTCGAGGGTGACGACACCTATGGCAAGTTCGAGATCGAACCCCTGGAGCCGGGTTTTGGCACGACTCTGGGCAACACCCTGCGCCGCGTCCTTCTCAGCTCGCTCCGCGGCGCGGCCGTGACCTCGATCCAAATCGAGGGCGTGGCCCACGAGTTCACCTCTGTCCCGCACGTGAAAGAGGACGTGACCGAGGTCATCCTCAACCTCAAGCAGCTCTGCCTGAAGAGCTTCACCGAGGAGCCGCTCACGATCACGCTCGACGTGCGCGGGCCGTCGGAGGTGCACGCCTCCGACATCGTCACGCCCTCCGACGTGGAGGTCGTGAACCCCGACCTGTACATCTGCACGATCGCCGACAAGGGGCACCTGCGCATGGAGCTGACGGTCGAGCGCGGCCAGGGCTACGTGCCGGCGGACCGCAACAAAAGAGACGGGCAGCCGATCGGGGTCATCCCCATCGACGCCATCTTCTCGCCAGTCACACGCGCCAACTTCCTGGTCGAAAAGACGCGCGTGGGCCAGTCCACGGACTACGACCGGCTGAACCTCGAGGTCTGGACCGACGCCACGATCACCCCCGAGGAGGCCGTGAGCGACGCCGCATCCCTCTTTACCAGGCACCTGCAGCTGTTCGTGACCTTCGGCGACAGCATCACCCCCGAGGACGGCGCTCGGGTGCAGGCGGACACCGGCGCGAACCGTCTGAACATGGTCGCCATCGAGGAGCTCGACCTGTCGGTGCGGGCATTCAACTGCCTCAAGGCCAACGACATCACCACGGTCGGGCAGCTCTTGGAGAAGAAGGAGGACGAGCTCCTCAGCCTCCGCAACTTCGGGCACAAGTCCCTCGACGAGATCAAGGAGAAGCTGGTCGAGAAGGGCTTCGTCCAGCCCGACGAGATGGAGACGGTCTTCCACTAGACCTGAGATGATTGATTCCGAACTGTCGACGGATCTTCGCCGCCCATGCGGCCCATCTCCCGCGTCAGCTTCTGCGGTCCTCGGTCACGCAGCTACGGCTGCGCTCCCTCCGGTCCTCGGCGCTTCCTTGGATCTCCACCCCACGAAATCTTCGATTTCGCGGGGACCCCAGCTGGACCACCTGGATCGACGAATCTCTCGCCGCCATTCGGAATCAATCATCTGATCTGATGCGTCACCAAAAGTCCGGCCGCCACCTCAACCGTGACCACAACGCGCGCAAGGCGTTGATGCGCAACCTGTGCACGTCCCTCCTCGACCATGGCCGCATCACGACCACCGAAGCCAAGGCCAAGGAGCTGCGGCGCTGGGTCGACCGGCTGATCACGGCGGCCAAAGCCGACGACGTCGCCGCCCGCCGCCACGTCGCTCGCGAGATCTCCGATGCCGAGGTCGCGGACAAGCTCTTCGCCAACCTCATGCCCCGTTTCCGCGAACGCCCCGGCGGCTATACCCGAATCATCCATCGTGGCCCCCGCCTCGGCGACGCCGCGCCGATGGTGATCATCGAGCTGGTGGACTGATGTCGAAGTTCAAGACGTGGACGGCCCGGGCGGAGGACCTTCATGGAGAGTGGTTTGTGGTCGATGCCACCGGCCAGCACTTGGGGCGGCTGGCGAGCAGCGTGGCCCGGATTCTGAAGGGCAAGCACAAGCCGACCTACACCCCGCACCTGAACACGGGCGACCACGTGATCGTGGTCAACGCCTCGCGGGTGGTCGTGACGGGGAACAAAATGGACGGCAAGCTCTACGCCCGCTACACCGGCTACCCCGGCGGCCTCAAGAAGCGTCCGTTCCGCCGCCAGCAGCAGCTGGACCCGACCTTTCCTATCACGAACGCCGTGAGGGGCATGCTTCAGAACAACAGCCTCGGCGCGCAGATGCTGCGCCGTCTCCGTGTGTACGCGGGCGCGGAGCACGGCCACGAGGCGCAGGAGCCGAAGGCGATCACCTTCGACGCGAAGGGGGACTTGAATCTTGGCTGATCAGCAGGTCATCCGCGGCCTCGGGCGGCGCAAAACCGCCGTCGCGCGGGTCCGGCTCGTTCTCGGAGACGGCCGCATCCTCATCAACGAGAAGGCTCCGCTGGCCTACCTCGGCCGGCGGTCACTCGAGACCCAGGTCGTCCGGCCGCTGCGCCTGACCGAGAACGTGCGCCGCTTCGATGTCAGCGTCAGGGTCGTCGGCGGGGGCCTATCCGGCCAGGCCGGAGCGGTGGCGCACGGCATCGCGCGGGCGCTCATCAAATTCGACGAGGAAGCGCGCCCTGTGCTGAAGCGGGCCGGGCTGCTGACGCGCGATTCGCGCATGAAAGAGCGCAAGAAGTACGGCCTCAAGCGGGCGCGCAAGGCGCCGCAATACACGAAGCGGTAAGGCGCTTCGCTTCGTGGGGGGGGGGGGGGGG
>JALYZG010000160.1 GCA_030948965.1 Candidatus Dormiibacterota bacterium
ACATCAAGGCCCTGGCCGAGCCGGTTCTCGGACACCGCCTGATCCTGCGGCCCAACGCCGAGATGCAAGGCGCCAGCCCGGCTCGGATCCTGGGCCAGCTGCTGGAGTCGGAGCCGGTGCCCCAGCACGGATTCGACGCGTGAGGCCGCCTCGGCAGGAGTGAGGAAAGAGGCCCTGAGCGGCGCATGACGCGGATCGTCCTTGGTCTGAGCCTTGCCCTCCTGCTCGGCTTTGCCTGGCTGACCGGCATCCGGCCCGCGTTCGCCCTCGCCTACGCGCTGCTCCTGCTGTTCGTCCTGGCCTGGGCGTGGCCGAGGCTGGCCGCCCGCGGCATCCGCCTGCGGCGCACGCTGGACGCTGGCCGGCCGACTGTGGGAGAGACGTTCGAGGAGACCTTCGAGGTCTCGAAGCGAGGCGTGGTGCCAGCGCCATGGGTGGAGATCGCCGACCTCAGCCGGGTCCGCGAGTACCACCCCGGGCGGGTCATCTCGCTGGGCAAGAATCGCGTCAGCTGGGTCTCCCGTGGTGTCTATCGACAGCGGGGCTGGGTCACGTTCGGGCCGACCATGATCCGCCTCACCGAGCCCTTCGGCCTGTTCAAGAACGAGTTCCGGCTCAGCGCCACGAACCGCGTCCTGGTCTATCCCCGGATCCGCTCGGTGCCGGAGCTGCTGATGCCCGCGACCCACCACGCCGGCGTCTCCCAACGGCTCGGCAACTGGGCCGACTATCCGCCGGAGACGGGAGGAGTGCGGGAGTACGCGCCGGGCGATGCCTATTCGCGCATCCACTGGCCGCTGAGCATCAAGCACGAGCAGCTCATGAGCAAGACGTTCGAGCAGCCGTTGACCGCGGACATCTGGGTGGTCTTGGACCTGCACCGCGACGTGCAGGCGGGTGACGGCGAGGAGTCCACCCTGGAGTATGCGGTGAGCCTCGCCGCCTCCCTCTGCATGCAGGTCCATGAGCGCGGACGCCGGGTCGGCCTGCTGGCCAACGATGCCCGGGGCACGGTGCTGGAGCCGCACCGCGCCACCCGCCAGGACCGAGTGCTGATGGATTACATGGCAATAGCCGAGGCCGACGGACCCCAGCCGCTGGCCCGCTCCCTGATCTGGGAGCGGCTCCGCCGCCTACCCAAGCGCGCCGTGGTGGTGATCACCGCCAGCGCCGATCCGGCCTGGGTCCAGGCGATGTTGGCGGTCCGAGGCCGGGGCAGCTCCTCCATCGCCTTCTACCTCGACGGGCCCAGCTTCGGCGGCTCGGGCCGGAACCTGAGCTTCGACCTCGGTTCCGAGGTCGACCTGTACGTCGTGCGCCAGGGCGACGATTTCGCCCGCCTGCTCCGGACCCGAGATGCAGTTCGCCTGGTCTAGGCTCGGCGAGGTGCGCCGGCGCCTACCCGCCGGCAGCCTGGCCGCGGCGGGCCTGGTGGCCATGATCCTCCTCGTCATCGGGTCGTCCACGGTGCTGGCGAATTGGGTCCCTGGCTCGATCGTCCTGCCCAAGGTGGCATTGCTGGCCGGACTGCTGATGGCGATCCTGGCAGTGATCCCACGCGTGCCCTGGGCGGCGGCCGTGGGCCTGGGCCTGGTCCTGGCCCCGATCGCCGCGTACATCGCTGCTTCGGGCACGATCGCCCAGAGCCACCCCGGCGATCCCACAGATCCCCAGGGTCTGGCCGCGGTCTGGTATCAGCGCCTTCTGACGGGCGAGGCCGCTTCGGACATGGGCTTTTACCTCTTCCTCCTGGGCATAGTCGCGTGGGTGGCCGGCGGCTGGCTGGCCTGGTGCACACTGCGCTGGCGCCTGCCGCTCCTCGGCCTCCTGCCGGGGGCCCTGCTCTTCGCTACCAACGTGCTCAACTTCCCGGCGGGCCAGAACGCCTACGTGCTTTTCTTCCTCGTTTTCACGCTCGGCCTGCTGCTGTGGATCACCTACCAACGCTCGCTGCTGACCGCCGCCCGGCGCCGGGCCAAGCTCAGCGGCGACGCCCGCTGGGACTTCTGGGAGTCAGGGGTCGTGGTCACGCTCGTTGTCGTCGTCCTCGGCATCTTCCTCCCGCCTCTGTCCTCGGTCGACCGGACGGTGGACATCGCCAGCGGTGGCTTCGAGGGCTGGGCGGAGCTGCAGCAGCGGCTCAACCACCCCGTCGCCTTCGGCACCGGCGCGGCCACGGGAACGTCGATCGGCTTCTCCGCTGATGTTCGCACCGGCGGGCCCATCCAGAAGACCGGCGGGGTCGTCTTCACCTACCAGCCCACGGGCGTATTCGCCGGCCCCCGCTATTTCCGCGGCCTCAACCTGGAACGCACCGCCACGGGTGCGGACGGACCCAGTTGGACGTACGTCCCGGGTCGGGCCGTCAGTGCCAGCGTTCGTCGGGGAACGCAGGTGCCCTACGCCGAGAACTACACGTCGGTTCGTACCGGGACCGTCACCGTACAGATGCTCAAGCCGCCCGCCTCCGCGACCGACGTGATCTTCTATCCGGGCACGTTGGACACCATCGACCGCGCGGTCACAGCCCGCTCTAGCGTGGGCTTCGGCTCGCCCGCGCCGCCGCAGGGCGCCCTGGACACCGTCGACCGCGTCTCGGCCGGCGGCAGTGCGGGCGCCGCCGGCAAGTACAAGGTGACCGTCGACTATTCGACCGCGACGGAGGACCAGCTGCGCTCAGCCGGCACCGGATATCCGATCTGGGTCGAGCCGTATCGCAACTTCGCCGGCCTGGCCAGCCCGCCGGGCGGCAACCCCATCCCGGCGATCGGCCACAGCCTCTACCGGCAACCGGCCGTGCTGACCGAGATCCAGGCCCTGGCCCAACAGGTGACGGCGGGCCGGTCCAACCCGTACGACCAGGCGGCCGCGATCGAGTCGTACCTTCGCGCCAACTATCAATACACGCTGACGCCCAACGTGCCGCCCACGGGCACCGACCCCATCGAGTACTTCCTCTTCAAGTCCAAGGAGGGCTACTGCGAGTATTTCGCGACGGCGATGGGCGACATGCTGCGCTCGCTGGGCATCCCCGTGAGGCTGGTCAACGGCTACGGGCCGGGCACGTACGACCAGCGCCTGGGCCGTTACGTGGTCCTGGAGTCGGATGCCCACACCTGGGTCGAGGCCTACTTTCCGGGCTATGGCTGGATCCCCTACGAGCCGACCCCGGACGGGACGTACTTCCCGATCGTGCGGGGCGTGACCTCGGCCGCGTGCGCCACTGACCGCGTGGTCTGCGACCTGCAGGGCGAGACGGTCGGCGGCGTGCCCACGTTGCCCGGGGACAAGCTCCCGCGCGGCGTGCTCGACCCCGGCGTCATCGGCGCGGGGAGCGGCGCCGGCCAGGGCTCCGGGCCGCTGGCGTGGTTGCCCTACGGCCTGGCTGGGCTGCTGCTTCTCTTGGGCGTGCTCTTTGTCGCTGGCATGGCCTACCTCCGGCCGCGGACTTCGAGCGGCGCCTGGGGCCGGCTGCGGACCCTGAGCCGCCTGGCGGGGATCAGCGTCCGGCCCGGGGAGACCCCGCTCGAGTTCGGCGAGCGGGTGGCCCGGGAGGTGCCGGCCGGAGCCGAGGCGGTGCGCCGCATGGCCGAACGCTTCACCGTCGCCGCGTACGCGCCGCGGGAGCTGGCCGAGGGCACCCAGGAGGCGATTCTCGAATCCTGGGTGGAGCTTCGGCCGCTGCTCCTCCGGCGTCTCACGAGGCGGGCGACGCCGGCCTGACCCTGACGTTCGCCTCGACCGCGAGGTGGTCCGAGAGTTGCGCGAGCCGGCCGCGGCCGACCCCCGCGAGCTCGCCGTGCCGGAGCCCGGCCGTCAGCCGGTAGGAGACGTTCGCCGTTCTCGGCCGTGTGCGCTCCGGGCGTCGCCCCAGTAGAGGATGTTGAAGGTCAGGACTTTGAGATGCCAGGCCGGGGCGAGGATACTTATCTCAAAGATGGCTCTGCTCAAGGTCTCGCCCTCCGGTCAGGTCTACGACGTCGAGTTGCCGTACGTGAAGGTGACGCGCGACGAGGGTGGCGGCTACTACGTCCACGGGCGCGGCCACTTCGTCTTCTGCGACGACCTCGACGTCGCCGAGCGCAAGCGCCGGGACCTGGAGACGTTTTCGCGGCCCTGGGGCAGGGACGCATAGCCTCCGCTCTCGGCCGGGAGTACCCGCCCGTCGAGGTGGCAATCGAGCCCGCGCGGGTGGCGGCCTTCGCGCGCTCGTTGGGCCAGGAGCCAGGGGCCGGCGTGTCGCCGACCTTCGCCGCGGTCTACGCGCTGGGCGCCACCGCTCCCCAACTCTTCGCCGACGAGGCGGCGGCGGTGGACTTCCCGAACCTCCTCCACGCGGAACAGGAGTTTCGATGGTGGCGCCACCCCGAGGTGGGGGAGACCCTCACTGCCAGGGGCCGGGTGACGGCGGACCTGCGGCGCCGGGGCACCCGCTTCCTCACCTTCGAGACCGCTGTCAGCGATGCGGGCGGAGAGCCCGTCTGCCGCTCCACGGCGCTGTTCGTGATCCGCGGGGCCGGCTGATGGCGGACCTGGACGTGACCTTCACCGAGGCCCAGCTGGCCGGCTACGCGGAAGCCTCCGGCGACTGCAACCCGATCCACCTGGACTCAGGCTTCGCCCGTTCAGTGGGGCTGCCTGGGGTCATCGTCCACGGCATGCTGCAGATGGGCTTCGCGGCTCGGGTGGCGGCGGAAGCGGCGGGGGGCGCTAGCCATCTGCGGACTCTGCGCTGTCGTTTTGCGGGCATGGTCCGGCCCGGGGACACGGTGCGCTTCGAGGCTCACTCGGAGGCCGGCCGGATCGCGATCAGCGCCACCGCCACCGATGGGACGGCGGTGCTCACCAAAGCCACCGCCGAGCTGTTCGACAAGGAGTGACCCGCATGTTCGATCTCACCGGCAAGGTGGCCGTCGTCACCGGCGCCTCGCGCGGCCTCGGCCGCGAGGACGCGCTGACCCTGGCCCGAATGGGCGCCGACGTGGTCATCACCGACATCCTCATCGAGGACGACCCCGACCTCGAAAAGACCGCCGAGGGCGCCTCCTCGATCCTGGCCCAGGTGGCCGTGGGCCAGGGCTGGGTGCACTCCAACGAAACCGCGGCCGAGATCCGGGAGATGGGCCGGCGCTCGACGGCGATCAAGATGAACGTCACCGACCGGGAGCAGATCCGCTCGGTCCTGGCAACGGTCAGAGAGCAGTTCGGACGCATCGACATCCTGGTCAACAACGCGGCCACGCTCGACCACACGGCCCAGATCCCCAAGCAGGACTACGCGCTCTGGGACCGCGACATCGCCGTCAACCTGACTGGCTCCTTCAACTGCACGAAGGAGGTCTGGCCTTACATGGTCGAGCAGCAGTGGGGCCGGATCATCTTCATGTCCTCGGTCGCGGGCACGCTCGGAGGGTTCGGGCAGGCCAGCTATTCGGCCACCAAGGCGGGGGTGTTGGGCCTGGCGCGGACCGCGGCGCTCGAGGGCGGCCGCCACAACATCACGGCCAACGCCATCGTGCCGGGCATCATCCTCTCCGAGGCGGGCGCGGCCGGCGCCCAGACCAACCCGCTCTACGAGCGGTTCAAGGGCCGAACCGTGTTCAAGCGCTTCGGCGAGCCCTCGAACATCGCCGCCACTATCGGCTTCCTGTGCAGCGAGGAGGCGGGCTACATCACGGGCGCCGCGATCGAGGTCGCCGGCGGCATCCCGCTGTTCACGGCCTAGCCTGGATCCGCCGGTCCGCGGCGAGCGAGTTGGGCGCCAGGGCGCCGTTGTAGGTCGGTGGATTAAGGCTAAGGAGGGCCTGAGATGGGCGACTGCGTGGACGTCGAGCGGAATGTCGGCGTCGCCCGGGTGATGATGCACCGGGGCGGCACGAATGCCATCGCCGCCGACCTCATGGGCGAGCTGAAGGCGGCCTTCGAGGACTTGGGCCAGGACCCCGAGTGCCGGGTGATCGTGCTCCAGAGCGCCTACGAGCGTTACTTCAGCGTCGGCGCCGACCTGGGCAATATGGCGGGCGCGATCGACCGCTCGGCCCCCGACGCCGAGGACCAGATCGTGCACGCGATGCGCGCCGAGCGGGACGCGTTCGACGCGATCGACCAGTGCCCGAAGCCGGTGATCGCTCGGCTCAACGGCCACGCGCTGGGCGGTGGCTGCGAGCTGGCCCTGTGCTGCGACTACCGGCTCATGGTCGAGGACGGGCGCTCCCGCATCGGGCAGACGGAATCGGCCCTGGGCCTCATCCCCGGCGCCGGCGGGACTCAGCGCCTGGTGCGCCTGATCGGCCGAGCTCGAGCGCTGCCGATGCTCTACGAATCGCGCCGCCTCTCGGCCGCCGATGCGGCGGCGGCGGGCCTGGTCGACCGGGCGGTGGCGCCCGACGAGCTGGACGCCGCCGTGGACGAGGTGGCTGGACGCCTGGTGAAGGCGGCCACCTTCGCGCTGGCCATGATTAAGGACGCTGTCGGCCGGGGCCAGGACCTGGCCCTGGCCGAGGGCCTCGACGTGGAGGCTCGGAACTTCGCGCGGGCTGCCCTGAGCGAGGACGCGCTGGCCGGCATCATGGCCTTCTTTCAAAAGCAGGAGCCAGAGTTCAAGGGCCGCTGACGCGGAGTTCTTGTCAGGTGCAGGCCCCGGGCGAGGCGGCGATTTGCGTTGAGTTCGTGGCCGCCACCAGGACGTCGACCTGGGCGCTCCCGTGTCTTGCGGACGGCGAATCCAGGATCGCCGCCTGTAGAACGCCCGTCTCGTCGATCGCCGCGTAGGGGCCCGGGGCCAGGAGGCCGCCCCAGTGGCGCGGGCCGCGTCCTGGACCAGGCGGCCCTGACGGCGACCGGGTCGCTCAGCTCGAAGTTGATGGCGCCGAGTACCAAGTCGCCTCCGTTCGGCCACGTGCTGGCGCCAGGCCTTCGCTGCCGTGTCGGCCTCGAGCTTGTACAGGTGCTCCCCATAGGCTGACGTGGCACCTCCCGCCTTGAACGGGGCTCCGTCAGGCGGCCGGCCTGAGGCGACGGGTGCTGGCCGCGGACATGACGCGGACAACTTGCGGCGACCGTGTCAATCCGAGCTTGCCACCTGGATCAGCACCGGCGCCAGGCGCCGCCGAACCAGGAGCCCCCGCCCCGGCGGCTGGGGCGTCGCCTTCTGGTTGCCCAGGAGCGGTCCCTCTTGGGGATCGCCGCTGAGCATCACTCCGGGGGTGCTCAGCTCCTTCAGGCGCAGCAGCAGGGTCTCGTAGAGCGCCCGGCCGGCGCCACCGCTGCGGCGCGCGACGACGACGTGCAGGCCGACGTCCCGGGCCTGGGCCAAGAGCGGGATGAGCGGCGCCAGCGGGTTACCGGTGGGCGTCACCACGAGGTCGTAGTCGTCCACCACGACAAAGGCCTCCGGACCCTGCCACCAGGTGCGGTTGCGCAGCTCGTCCACGGTCAGGTCGGCGCGCGGCAGGCGCCGGCTCAGCGACTGCGCAACCTCCTCGATAGCGGCCGTGGCCGCCGGCTCGGAAGCGGCGTAGGAGAGCAGATGGTCCGCATCCACCTCGCCCAGCAGCGTGCGCCGGTAATCGACCAAGAGAATCTGGGCCTCGGGCGGCGAGACGCGCCGCGTGAGGCCGTGCAGGAAGGTCCGGAGCAGGGTGGTTTTGCCCGACTCGCCGTCGCCCAGGACGATGAGGTGAGGGTCGCCGCCGATGAGGTCGAGGTGCACGGGCTCGAGGTCGCTCTCCGAGATGCCGATCGGCACCCCGGCCACCCGGCCCGCCGTCGCGGGCAGCTCGCCAATCGGGAAGTGGGCGGGCAGCACCCGTACCGGCGGCGCGGCCGGTCCGGCCCAGGACTGGGCAACCGTGGCCACGAGATGTTCGAGGGCGGGATGCAGGTCGTGCACCGTCGGCCGTCCGTCCAGCCGCGGCAACGCGGTTTGGAAGTGCAGGGCCTCAGCCGTGAGGCCCCGCCCCGGCAGGGCGCGGGGCACGTTGCCCGCCGCCTTGCGATCGATGGCCGATTCGGTGGGGTCGTTGACCCGCAGCTCCAGCCGCCCTCCAATCGCCTCTCGCAGCGCCGAGCGCACGTCCAGCCAGCGGCCCGCCGTCAGCACCAGGTGGACGCCGTAACCGAGGCCGCGGACGGCGATGTCCTGGAGCCGAGCCTCGAGCTCCTCGGCCTCTTGCCGGACCGCCGTCCAGTTGTCGATGACAAGAAACACATCCGCCATCTCTGACCCCAGCCCATCCGCTGTCCGGCGTGCCCGCATGGCCGCCACCGAGTCGATGCCCAGCTCCCGGAAGCGGCGCTCGCGTTCGTCCAGCAGCGCCCCTACCTGGCTGACGGTGCGCGCCACCCGGGCCTGGTCGGTGCGGCCACAGACGCCGCCGACGTGCGGCAGACCCGCCAGCGGGCTCAAGGTGCCTCCCCCGAAGTCGATGACGTAGAACTGGGCCTCCGCCGGCGTGTGGGTCACCGCGAAGGCTGCGATCAGCGTCCGCAGCAGCGTGCTCTTGCCGGCCAGCGGGGCGCCGACGACGATCAGGTGGCCGCCGGCGCCCGAGAAATCGAGGCTCAAGACCTCGCGGCGCTGCTCGGCCGGCCGGTCGAGGAGACCCAGCGGGGCCACGAGGCAGCCGTTGGGCGCCTTCGGAGCAGACGCCAGCAGCGAGTCGAGTGTGCAGCGCGGCTCCAGCGGCGGCAGCCAGACCTGGTGGACCTGAGACGCGGCGCTGCGGAGCCTGGACACGGCCAGGTCGAGCACGGATGGGCCTCCCGCCGCCATCTCACCGGCTGCCGGACCTGCTGGCGCAGGTTCCAGCCCGCTCTCTGCCGGGCCGCCCAGGCTGAAGGGCCTGATAGCGGCGTCCGACGCCCCCGGAGCGGCCGGCGTCTCGGCGTACGGTTCGCTGACCATGGCGGCGCGGAAGCGGGTGAACACGGTCGTGCCCACCTTCAGGTAGGCCGAGCCCGGGACCGGCGGCAGCTCGTACGCGTCCGGCACGCCGAGCACGGCGCGGCTCTCCTGGGCGCTGAAGGTGCGCAGCGCGATGCGGTAGCTGAGGTGGCTTTCGAGGCCCCGCAGGCGGCCCTCCTCGAGCTGCTGGGAGGAGAGGAGAAGATGCATGCCGAGGCTCCGGCCGAGCCGGCCGACGGCCACGAAAAGGTCGATGAAGTCGGGCCGCGAGGCGAGCAGCTCGCCAAACTCGTCCACTATCAGGAGCAGGTAGGGCATGGGCTCCAGCGCCCCGGCCGGCGGCCGCAGGCGCTGGTAGTCGCGGATGGACGCGAGGTTGCCCGCATGGCGGAGTAGCTCCTGGCGGCGACGCATCTCCCCGAAAAGGGCGTCGTGCATTCGGTCGACCAGGGCCAGGTCGTCGGCGAGGTTGGTGATGGACCCCGCCAGGTGGGGCAGGTCGCCCAGACCGGCGAACGCGGCGCCCCCCTTGAAGTCGACGAGCACGAAGGCCAGGAGATCGGGCGGGTGGGTCAGCGCCAGGCCGGTGACGACCGTCCGCAGGAGCTCGCTCTTGCCGGATCCGGTGGCGCCGACGACCAGTCCATGGGGCCCGTCGCCGTTCAGCGCCGACTCCTTTAGGTCGAGGACCACAGGGTCGCCCTCGCTGCCGATCCCAATGGGCACACGCAGCCGCTCCGCCAGCGGCCGCGATCGCCAGGCCTCAGCCGCGCTCAGGCGGGCCAGATCGCCGACGCCCAGCAGTTGGAGCAGCGGGATGTCCTCGGCCAGGCGCCCGTGGCTGGTCTCAGGTGAAAGGCGGAGGCCGGCCAGCTTCCGGGCGAGCGCCCCCGCCGCCGCCCGGCCGAGCCGGTCGGCGCGCCCGGCCGGCGGTGGGTCGGTCCCGGCTTCGACCCTGAGATCGCCGCTGCGCGCGACCTCCAGGCGCACGTCCACGAAGCCAGGCTCGGCCTCTCGCCCGGGTGCCAGCGCGAGCAGCGTCACGCCGCCGCCGGCACGCTGCCGGAGCAGCGCCAGCGACTCCTCGCTGATCGTCACGCCGTCCACGACCAGGATCAGGCGCGCCCGTCCCCCTTCGCCCGCCGCGTGACGCATGGCCGCCGCCTCGACCGCGATCAAACCGGCCAGCTCGGACGTGCTGCGCCACATCCGGCGAGCGCTGTCCACACCTGCGGCCGTGTGCGGCACCCACTTCGCCCATTCCCAGTCGGGCTCGGCGGCCGAAGCCAGGCAGAAGCCGAGCCGAACGTCGTCCGGGGCGTGGAACGCGACCGTCTGCGCCAGCACGGCGCGGGCCAGATCCAGGGCTTCGGCCCTCGGGCCGGTGACGCCGACCACGCGGGCTTGGCTCAGGTTCACCGTCAGCGGCAGCCCGGGCACCTCGGAGTGGGCCGCGACCAGGCGCCGGGCGGCGTCGGCGCAGACGGGGTCGGCCGGCGCCATGGGGTCGCCCTCCCCCGGCGGCTGGATCGCGGTGGCCAGGGGCCGATCGCCGGTGCCCGCCCGGACGACGAGGAAGTCGGCGTGGTCCCGCCGCCGCTCCCAGAGCCGGGCCGGCGCCTGGACCAGCGCGGCCAGGGCGCCCGGCTCGGGGTGGCGCCACGCCTCCGCCTCTCGCTGCTGCGCCGCCGTGCCCCGCGCCTCCTCTCGAAGCCGGGCCAGGTAGCCGAGGTACCGGGCGCGCTCGCCGGCAGTGCGGCGCCGGGTGGAGAGGCGCTGCTGGACCGCCATCCCCGCCCCCATCCCCACCGAGCCGAGGGCGAAGAGCACGCCGCTGACCAGGTAGATGGGCCTCGGGTTGACGACGATGAAGAGCAGCGCGCCGAGGCTGCCGACCACCGGCATCAGGTATTGCAGCCAGCCGGTGACGCCCTGCTGCAGCTCGATGCGCCGCGGCGGAGAGGGGACTTCGAGCGGTTCGCTGGCCACCACCGGCGGCATCACGCGTGCCGGCCTGCGGACGATCACCTGGATCGGGAATCTCCGGGCGCGGCCATGTCCATAACGTACTGGGCCTTGCCCTCGCTCGCGCCGAGGTGCAGATTCACGGCCAGCACCCGACAATCCACCTGATGCCTGACGCCTGGAGCCCCGTGACCGTGGTCGGATCGCGACGGCGAATCGACGTCCAGCTGCCGGCGGAAGTAGCCGTGGCGGAGCTGCTGCCCGACCTCGTGCAACTCCTCGACGAATCTCAGAACGGGGCGGCGCCGGCCTGGGTCCTCCTCCGGCTCGGGCGCGAGCCCCTCGACCCGGAGCGCGGGCTGGCGGAACAGGGCGTGGGCGACGGCACGATGCTCTTCCTGAGCACCGTGGAAGCGGCGCCGCCGCCGGTGGCTGTCGACGACTTCGCCGAGGCCGTGGCGTTGACCGTCGACGCGGCCGGCGGGCGCTGGACGGCGGGCGCGCGGGAGAGTGCCCTATTGGCCGCCGCGGCGGCTTGGCTGGTGGTGGCGGCCGTGGCCGCGGGGCTGGCCGGAGAGCACTTCACGCGGGCCTACCTGGGCGTGGGCGGAGGGCTGCTGGCCGGGTTTGCGGGCGTGGTCCTGAGCCGCCCCGTCCGTGGGCCGGCGGGCTCCGTCGTGGCT
>JALYZG010000166.1 GCA_030948965.1 Candidatus Dormiibacterota bacterium
GCGCAAGGTGCGCTCGGCGCTGACGATCTCCGGGATCGTCATCGGCATCTTCGCGCTGACGACAATGGGCTCTTTGGCCGAGCACTTCAACTCATTGCTCGACCTCGGCGTCCGCTATGCAGGCGCCACCATCCCCGTCCAGGCGCCCCCGGAGCAGCAGGGCGCCCTGCTGCCGCTCAGCCGGCAGGCGCAGATTGCCAAGGTCCAGGGAGTGGCCGCCGTCTACCCGACGTACCAGGTGCCGGCCAAGCCCGGCGGCTCGGCGATCCAGCTGGGTGCGCCCGATCTGATCAGCAACGAGCAGAGGGGAGCTGACAAGTACGGTCTGCCGGGACCCCAATTCGCGAGCGGCCGGGACCTCGCCAGCGGTGAGCAGGGCGAGATCGTGCTCGGCGCCGTCATCGCCGGCGACCTGGGCACGCGGACGGGAGAGACCGTCGACCTACCGGTCAAGCCCGCCGGCGCCCGCTCCGACTTCGTCAGCCATCCCTTCAAGGTGGTCGGCGTCACCGTCAAGAACGGCCAGACGGACACTTTCGCCTACGTCAGCGACGCCGACGTACGGATGCTGCTGGCCGACACGCTCTCGCCCGCGGTGCGCTCCGCCATCGACGTGAGCGCAGTGGCCCAGGGCTTCGCCGTCTACCCGGCCCAGGGCACCTCACTGGGGGAGATGGACGCCATCGCCCAGCGAATCAACGACCAGGTCCCGGGCGTCCATGCGCAAAAGCCCTCCGAGTTGGTCGCCAACTTCAAGGGCGCCAGCACGACCTTCACTGCGATCTTCACCGGGGCCGCCGTCCTGGCCCTGATCATCGGCGGTCTCTCAGTCGTCAACACCATGATCATGGCGGTCAGCGAGCGCGTTCGTGAGATCGGGCTGAAGAAGGCTCTGGGCGCTCACACCGGCCAGATCGTGCGCGAGTACCTGCTGGAAGCCGCTGTCATCGGTGCTCTCGGCGGACTGTCAGGCTACGTCCTCGGGTACGGCCTGACCAAGCTGCTCGACGTGCTGGGCGCTTCCAGCAACCTCGACATCTTCCTCGTCACGCCTCGCCTCACGGCGATCGCACTCGGATTCGCCATCGGCATGGCGACCCTGGCCGGCATCCTGCCCGCGCTGCGCGCAGCCCGGCTCGACCCGGTCACCGCTCTGCGCAGCCTCTGAGCGTCGGCACCCGCACATCACACAAGGAGACATTGTCGACATGGCCACCATCGAGCTCGTCAACCTGACCAAGCGCTACCGGCAGGGGCAGCACACGATCACCGCGCTGGACGGCGTCGATCTCCGCATCGAGGGCGGTGAGTTCACCTCCATCGTGGGCCGGTCGGGGAGTGGGAAGACCACCCTCCTCGACCTCACCGGCCTGCTGCTGCGACCCAGCTCCGGCAGCATCCTGCTGGACGGCGAGGAAACCTCCACGCTGAGCGATCGCCGGCGAGCCGATCTCCGAGGCCGGCGCCTCGGCTTCATCTTCCAGGAATACAACCTGCTGCCGGCCCTGAACGTGCTCGAGAACGTGACGCTCGCCTGCCGCTACGCCGGGGTCGACGGCCGGGAGGCCCGACAGCGGGCACGCCAGCTGCTGCAGCTGGTCGGGTTGGAGGAGCGCCTCAACCACGGGCCCGACCAGCTCTCGGGAGGGCAGCAGCAGAGGGTCGCGATCGCGCGAGCCCTCATAAACCGGCCGGCGCTGGTGTTGGCCGACGAGCCCACGGGGGCGGTGGACACCCAGACGGCCGCCGAGCTGGTGGGGCTGATGCGGCGGCTGAACCGCGAGGAGGGTGTCACGTTCGTGATCGTGACCCACGACCTCGACCTCGCCCGCAGCACCGACCGCATGGTGCGCCTCCAGGACGGCGCCGTGATCAGCGACGAGCGGCCCCATGCGGCGTAGAGGCCCGGTGAGACCGTCGGAATCTTCAGCGACCGACCGCGTATCCCTGCATGGAGCGAGCGTTCGCGGCGGCCCGGAGCAGGCCCACCTTGGCGTCGCCGGCGACGGCGCTGAGCCGGCCCAGCGTCCAGGGTTCCGACACCTGCACGTCGTAGCCGCGGCGGCGCAGCTCCGCCAGCGTTTCGGGGGCGACTCCGCCCTCCACGACCAGGCGGCCGGGGAAGCGGTGATGCGGGTAGAACGAGCGCGGAAAGGAGTCGGTGTGGAACATTGGGGCGTCGATGTGCTCCTGCAACGTGCCGGCATGGTCGACCAGGCGCACGAAGAAGGTCAGGGACCATTGGTCCTGCTGGTCCGCTCCGGGCGTGCCAAAAGCCAAGCGTGCCCCTCCGTCCCGGTGGGCGAGTGACGGGCTCAGGGTCGTCCGCGGCCGTTTGCCCGGCTCCAACGAGTTCGGGAGGCCGGGTTGCAAGGTGAAGATTTGCGCCCGCGTGCCCAGCGCGAAGCCGAGCCCGGGGATGACTGGCGAGCTCTGCAGCCAGCCGCCGCTGGGAGTGGCGGAAACCATGTTGCCCAGCCGGTCGGCGACGTCGACGTGGCAGGTGTCGCCGCGGACCACACCGGCCGGGCCGGTCGTGGGATCGCCCAAGCCGGATACGTCTTCGTCGGCCGGCACTTCGCCGTAGTCGGGCAGCCGCGGCGACCGGCCGGCAGGCGAGCCCGGTCGGAGGTCGGACGAGGCGGTCGTCCCCACCAGCGCGCGCCTCGCGGCCGCGTAGCCGGGTTCGAGAAGCGCCGGGACGCGGTCGGGCGTGAAGAGGGGATCGCCGTACCAGGCTTCCCGATCCGAGAACGCCAGGTTGGCGCACTCGACCACCGTGTGCATGAAGTCGGCGCCGGACGGATCCATGCCGGCCAGGTCGAATCCCGCGAGCAGCGAGAGCTGCTGCAGAAAGACCGGGCCCTGGCTCCAGGGGCCGCACTTGAAAACCCTCCAGTCCCGATAGTCGTAGCTGACCGCCGCCTCGACGCTGGGCCGCCAGCCGGCCAGGTCGTGGCCGGTCAGCAGCCCGGAGTGGCGGCGGCCGCTGACGTCAAGCACTTCGGCCGAACGGCAGTAGGTGTCGATGGCCTCGGCCACGAAGCCTTCGTGCCAGGACCTCATCGCCGCCTCGATCTGGGTCTCGCGGCCGCGCCCCGCTGCCTTCGCGGCATCCAGCAGACCGCGGTAGGTCGCCGCCAGGTCGCGGTTCCGGAAGAGCGTCCCGGGCTGGGGCACGCCGCCTTGGAGGTAGATGCGGGCCGACTCGGGCCACTCCTGGCGGAAGAGCGACTCCACTTTGGCGATTGCGTCCGAGATGCGCCAGACCAGCGGGTAGCCGTTCTCGGCGTAGGCGATCGCGTACTCCAGGACGTCGCCCAGCCCCAGGCTGCCGAACTCGGCGAGCATACGCAGCCAGGCACTCGTGGCGCCCGGCACGCAAGCCGCCAGCAGGCCGGTGCCGGGGACCATGTCCAAGCCCAGGCGGTTAAAGGTCTCGGTGCTCGCCGCCGCCGGCGCCGGACCCTGGCCGCACAGGACCACGGTCTCCCGCCGGCGGGTGTCGTAGAGAATCGCCGGCATGTCACCACCGGGTCCGTTCAGGTGCGGCTCGACGACCTGGAGTACGAAGCCGGCGGCGACCGCCGCGTCAAAGGCGTTGCCACCCTTCTCCAGCACTGCCATCCCGGACGCGCTGGCGAGCCAGTGCGTGGACGCCACCATGCCGAATGTGCCTTGCAGTTCCGGGCGGGTGGTGAAGGCCGGCTCGCTCATTGCGGGCGCGCTCAGCGTCCCAAGGCGAACGGCAGGGGCGCGGCCCGGCCACCGACGAGATCGATGTGCAGCCTGGCCCCGTCGTCGTAGCGCCGCTCCCAAGCCCCGTTCTGGAGGCGGTCGGTGGACGCCAGCTGGCGGCCGCCCAGCCGGAATTCGCAGCGCTCGCCGCCGGCGTCGGTGGCGGTGCACACACCGGTCATGGGGCGTCCGTCGAGCCGCGTCGAGGCCGCCGCCCGCTCCGTCGCGGCAGTTCCGCGAATGACCACGGCCGCCTCGGCGGTCGCGTACACGCCGCCGCCGAGGGGTGGGAGGAGGGTGCTGCCCAGGTGGTAGCCGGCGGCGTCGAGCCCAACGACGGGAGCTCGCGGGCTCTGTGCCAGCCACACGCCCAGCAGGGCGGCGACGACCCCGGCGACGGCCAGCAG
>JALYZG010000200.1 GCA_030948965.1 Candidatus Dormiibacterota bacterium
CCGCGTACCAGGCCGGCGCGGACGTCCGGGCGACGTTCCGCACCGACCTGGGGCCGCCGCCGTTGGCCCGCACCCAGGGCGGGCTGCAGGGGGTGCGCGGCTCGGCGGAGGTGCTCAGGGCGGAGGCCAACCCCGGCCACTCCAACATCGCGGCGGTGCTGCTCGGGGTGAACCCGGCCACGTTCCCCGAAGTCGCCGCCGGCTCCCCGAGCCTCGGCGGCGATAACGCCCTCGCCGCCGACATGCGGCTCCTCGCCGCCGACGACCCGGACGGGCTCGCGCTGCCCGGCAGGCCGACGTCGCTTTCGATCTGGGTCTGGAGCTCCGGGCTCGACACCGGGCTCCGGGCGCTCGTGACGGACGGCACCGGGCGCCCCGCCGACGTCTATCTCGGGGACCTGGGAACTGCGGGCTGGCGCAAGCTCAGCGCCG
The DNA here is from genome assembly GCA_030948965.1 of Candidatus Dormiibacterota bacterium. Taxonomy (GTDB): domain Bacteria; phylum Chloroflexota; class Dormibacteria; order Dormibacterales; family Dormibacteraceae; genus JALYZG01. The sequence continues at coordinate 433 of JALYZG010000200.1, forward strand.
CGCTGGCCTGGCCGGCACCCGGCCCCGCCTACCCGCTGCGGGTCCGGAGCCTGACCGTGCCCCAGCACACCGGCGGCAGGGACTCCGGCGATATCGCGCTCAGCGACCTGGGCGCCGGCGACAGGGTGGCTGAGCCCTTCACCGCCAACTCCGGCTGGTGGCAGCAGCCGCCGAACGGAAGCCAGGTCACGGACCTTACGCCCGGCCCCGCGCGGCCCCGCGACGACGGCCGCCCGTCCCTCGACCTTCCGGTGCTCACCTCGTCCGGGCCCGTGGTGCTCCGGCCGTCGATCTCCACCCGGCCCCTGCCGGTCCTGGTCTCGGGGCCGACCCTGGACAAGCTCGGCGTCGGCACGGGCGAGCCTTTTCCGGTGCATGTGAACTCGCCCGGCATGACAGTCGTCGCCAGGGGCCGGCTCGACCTGTTCCCGACCCTCTACCCGGGCGCGGACGACTTCATGGTCGCCCCACTCGAATCGACCGTGGCCCGGCTCGCCCACGACGGCGGCGCGCCCGCGCCCAACGAGCTCTGGCTGCGACTCGAGGGCTCGACAGCCGCGGTCGACGAGAAGTTGAACGCCGACCCGGCCGTGCAGGCGGTGGCCGACCGCTCCCGGATCCAGGGCCTGGCGCTGGCCGACCCGCAGCGCCAGGCCCTGGCGCTGACCCTGGCTCTCGGCTTCGGGGCGGCCCTGGCCATCGCCGTGATCGCCTTCGGCCTCCACTTCCTGGCCGCCGCGCGGACCCGAAACTCCGACTACGCCGTGCTCCAGGCCAACGGCCTCTCGCGCGGCATGATGCGGCGCGGCCTTTGGGTCGAGCAAACTGTTCTGCTCCTTCACAGCCTGGTCTCGGGGATCGTGTTGGGCTTGATCCTGGCCGTGGCAGTGCTGCCCGCGCTGGCTCTCGGGAGCTCTGCCTTCGACCTCATCCCGCCCACGCCGGTGACCGTCGGCTGGGTCGCGACTGGGGTGGCGTTGGTGGCGGTGGTCGTGGTCGCGCTGGCCGCGGGCTGGCTGGTGCGTCGCGCCGCCGCGCGCATCGAGCTCGTACCCGAGCTGCGGCGGCTGGCGTGAGCCGAACGCCGATCGCCGCCCTCCGCCCGGCCGAGCCGCTCGTGGCCGTGGAGGGCCTCGTCCACATTTACAAGACCGCCGAGCTCGAGGTGGTGGCCCTGCAGGGCCTCGACCTCCTCGTGGCCGAGGGCGAGACCGTGGCGGTCGTCGGCCGCTCGGGCAGCGGCAAGACCACCCACATGAACATCCTGGCCGGGGTCGAGACGCCGAGCGCGGGCAGCGCGGTGGTGGCCGGGCAGGACCTGGCCCGCCTCGACGGCCGCCAGCGCGAGCGCTACCGGCGCGAGACGGTCGGCTACCTCTGGCAGCGCTCGGCGGTCAACCTCTGGCCTGAGCTCACGGCCGCCCAGAACCTGCAGGTGCCGATGCTCGCCGCCGGCGGCCCCGAGCCGGAACGCGTGCGGAGCCTGCTCGAGGCCTTCGGCCTCTGGACCCACCGCGAACGGCGCCCGGACCAATTCTCCGGCGGGGAGGCCCAGCGCCTGGCGCTGGCTGTGGCCCTCGCCAACCGTCCCCGTCTGCTGCTCGCCGACGAGCCCACCGCCGAGCTGGACGGGGACACAGCGCGCACGCTCCTGGCCGACCTGGTGGCGCTTCTCCGGGAGTCGGGGACGGGCGCGATCCTCGTCACCCACGACCCGCAGCTGGAGCTCTTTTCCGACCGCACTCTCCAGATCCGCGACGGCCGCACCTCGACCGAGCGCCGCTACGTCGAGCGCGGGGGCGGCATGGTCGCCGACGAGCTGGTCATCCTGGACCGGGCGGGAAGGCTGCAGCTGCCGCGACACCTGGTCGAGGAGCTGGGGCTCGGCGACCGGGTGCGCGTGCACCGGGAGGGCGAGGCCCTGGTCGTCACCCGCCTCGGCGCGGTTGCCGCCGATGGCTGAACCGGCGCCTCGGGCGGCCGCGGCGCCACGGCCGGTGACGGACCGGCCCGTGCTCCTGGCCCGCGGCCTCTGTCGCAGCTTCGCCTCCGGCGACTCCGTGGTGCGAGCGGTCGCCGGCGCCGACCTTTCAGTCGACGAGGGCGAGCTCCTCGTGGTCCTGGGCCGGTCGGGCGCCGGCAAGACCACGCTGCTCACGCTCTGCGGCGGCCTCGACCGCCCGGACTCCGGGTCGGTGACGGTCGGCGGCCGGGACGTCGCCGGGCTGCGCGGCGCGGCCCGGGACCTCTTCCTGCAGCGGACTGTGGGCTGGGTCTTCCAGGCGCCCGGACTCCTCCCGCTCCTCAGCGCGGAGGAGAACGTGGCCCTCGGACTCCGGCTCGCCGGCAGCTCCGAGGCCGAGGCGGCGGCCATGGCCCGACGCGCCCTGGCGGGCGTCGGCCTCTCCGGGCGGGCCCGCCACCGCGGCAACGAGCTCTCGGGCGGCGAGCAGCACCGCGTCGCCCTGGCCCGGGCGCTGGCCAAAGCGCCGGCCCTGCTCATCGCGGACGAGCCCACCTCGCAGCTGGACACGGAAACCGCGCGCGGCATCCTGGCGCTGATCCGCGAGGCGGCCGACTCAGGCACCGCGGTGCTCCTCGCCACCCACGACCGCGCGGCCGCCGAGGTCGCCGAC
>JALYZG010000240.1 GCA_030948965.1 Candidatus Dormiibacterota bacterium
GTGCTGGAGGGCGGCGCCTTCGATCTGGCGGTCGGGCGCTCCGTCGCCGACCTGCCACTGGACCTCAGCCTCGAGCCCGCCTAGGAGCCTGTGTCGGAATGGCGGCGAGAGATTCGTCGATCCAGGTAGTCCAGATCCAAGGAAGCGCCGAGGACCGGAGGGAGCGCAGCCGTAGCTGCGTGACCGAGGACCGCAGAAGCTGACGCTGGAGATGGGCTGCATGGGCGGCGAAGATCCGTCGACATTTCCGGCACAGGCTCCTAGCGCCTGATGACGGTGACGAGGAAACAGAGGACGCAGAAGTCGCTCACCGCATCGAGTGCGACCATGAGCGCAATCGGCACAGCCAGGGCCCAGGCAGCAACCAGGTGAGCGGGTAGGAGCACGCCGGCCAGCAGCCAGATGGCGCCCCCCAGCACGCGGGCGACCCGCCGGGTGGCGTGGTCCTCGTGGACCTCACGCCGTGGCAGCACGCCCGCCGGCTCCAACACCCGCCATGTCAGCTGCCGAAAGAGGTCTGCCGGCCACCAAAACCTGCCGACCAGCATGACCGCTCCCGCCAGCGCCAAGAGGAGCCCCCCGGCCAGCCCGGCGATCACAAGTCCCGCGGTCACCAGCCCGACCATCGCCCATTGGTGCACCTTGCGGGCCGTCACGTCGTGCAGGGGCAAAGCGCTATCGATGACTTCGAGTTGCTCGTTCACGGTGCCTCCGATCTGCTGCCTGGAGCGGCGACCGGGAATGGCAGGCGCCGCTTGCGGGGCCGGCGGTGGTGCCGGCCGGGACTGAGAGAGACTCAGTCAGCCGGACAGATCGCGGTCGCGTGGCGCATCAGGTCGACGTGCAGGCGCCGGACCAGGTGAGATGCGCGCATCACAGCCACTTCAGGGTACTCGACGCGGCCCGCCCGGCCGCCAGCCGCCTCCCGGGCCGGGAGCCACGCCTTGCCAGGGGTCGTAGTCGACCTCGAGCGCCTCCTGCGGCGGTCGCTCGGCAACGGGCACGTGGCTGAGATTGACTCGGATGCGCGTCCAGGTCGAGCTCCGGCCCCGCATCGCGTCGACCAGTACGTCCGCCGCTTCGAGGTGGGCCGCAGCCCCTTGGTGGCGCTGCCGCCAGCGCTCGAGCCCGGCCATCGCCTCCTCCTTGGTGGCGGCGCGCGCCACCTCGACCATCGGGACCGAAGTTCGCCGCCGGCCCGACGGCCCGCTGCTCTTGCCGGGGGCCGCCGGGGCCACAGCACCAGAGGCTTCCGCGGCCGGCGCCGCCGCCCGACGCCGGGACGGCTGCACACGGGGCGGCTCATTGGCCTGTTTCGGAAAGTGGGGCGGCCACGCGCCGTCGGGCAGCCCGGCGGCCTCATCCGCCGCCGCCCGTTCCAGGAGGGGCCCCAGGTCGCCCGGCTCGCGGTCCATGTCCGCCCAGGGATCACCGGCCCCGGCAAAGCGCTGGGGCACGGTCGCCAGGGTGAAAGCCTCGGGTTCACAGCCCGGGACCTCGGCCCAGGTGAGAGGGGTCGAGACCCGGGCGTCGGGCGTCGGCCGAATCGAGTAGACGGAGGCGACCGTGCGATCCTTGGCGTTCTGGTTGTAGTCGAGGAACACGCCGTGGCGCTCCTCTTTCCACCATTTGCTGGTGGCCAGGCGTGGCGCCCGGCGTTCCACCTCGCGGGCCAGCGCCACTGCGGCCCGCCGCACCTCCGAAAACGTCCACTGCGGGCGGATCCGGCAGTACACGTGGAAGCCGCGGGATCCTGATGTCTTGGGCCAGCCGGTGAGACCGTGATCGGCCAGCGTCTCGTGAGTGACGAGGGCCACCTCACGGATCTGGCTCCAGGGAACGCCTGGCATTGGATCGAGGTCAATTCGCAGTTCGTCCGGATGATCCAGGTCGGCCGCGCGCACAGGATGGGGGTTGAGGTCGATACAGCCGAGGTTGATCACCCACGTCAGCTGGGCGAGATCCTCGACCACCACCTCGTCCGCCGTCCGCCCTGAGGGGAAGCTGAGCTCCACCGTTTCAATCCAGTCCGGGCGGTTGGCCGGTGCCCGTTTCTGGAAGAAGGCCTCGCCCGCGGCGCCATTGACAAACCGCTTCATCGCCATGGGCCGCCGGGCAATGCCGCCGAGGGCGCCCCGGCCGACGGCCAGGTAGTAGCGCACGAGATCGATCTTCGTGTACCCACTGTCCGGGAAGTAGACCTTGCTCGGGTTGCTCACTGCCACGGTCCGGCCCGCGACGGTCAACGCCTCGTGCTCTACCGGCATCGGTTGCGACTGGGAATGCGGCTCACCACTGCCAGTATGTCCCTCTTCCTTTGGGGGAGGGTCAGTGAAGCGTGCTATTCAGCGCGGTCTGGTCCCCACCCGGTACGGCGGAGGCTGAGAGAGCAGCCGGAGCATTACGGTGTTGGCCAGGCTCGCCTCGCGCTCATCCTCCCGTCCCCGGCCCCGACACCGGAATGCCTTCCACCTGGCCCACGAAGATCGGCTGGCTGAGCAGGAAGGTGCGGTCGCAGCCACCACTCTGCTGATTCGCCTGGTAGCCCGCCGGGCAGACGTTGGTGATGTCGATCTGCGTCCCCGGCGAACAGCGCATGCCACCGCCATTGGTGCGGTCGCAGCGCTGGCCCTGGGCGGTCATCCCGTAGCGCTCGCTGGCCGTGACTACGTAGTGGTCGCCCGGCACCGTGCCCTGGCTGATGGTGTTGTAGGTGTGGTCGGAGCCGTTGTGGCTGTACATGCAGTCGGCCGCAGGCGCGGGCGTGCCCAGCCCGTCCTGGCCCTGGAGCTGGACTGGGAAGCTGCCGTCACCAAAGTTCCAGTCCACCCCCACCAGGCCCAGGCGAACGTAGAAGTAGTAGATGCTCTGATCGCGGGGGTCGACGATGCCGACCTCACGCTCAGCCACACCAGCGCCATCGATCCAAAAGCAGCTCTTGAGGTTGACGAGGTGCATCTCGGGATTGATGGGCGAGAAGCCGATGCGGCCCGGTGTGGGCGCCAGTGCGGCCTGCACCAGGTTCAGCGGCGGGCAGCCGGGTGCGCCCGCCACCCGACCGCAGGCCGCCATGGGCACGGGCGGGATGCGCCCCGCCCGAATGAGGCAGGGGTTGTTGAGCGCGCCGCCGTCGTTCGGATCCCACGTCAATCCACCGCCAGCTGAGCAGGTTATGGTCCACGTCCCGCCGAAGCTCAGGTCAGAACTCTCCCCACAATGCCACCTACCCGCGAAGTAGTGCCATGCGGCGCGCGTAAGTACGAACTCGACCTGGTACATCCACTGCCAGATGTCGGCTGGTGAGAGGTCGTAGAGCTTAATGGGAGCTGTTGCCCCAGCGCCATGGCCCGTTGGTCCTGTTCCGCCTTGGAATCCAATATCGGGCGGTCCCCAAGTCGCGTTCCAGGGTGCACCCAGGGTGGGGTTCCTTTGAGGCAAGAATTGCACGCCGCGATCGAGGGTTCCGGTGCACGCCGTGTTCTCGCCCCCCAGAGCCGGATCACCCGGTTCCGGGCTGAAGCCGCCACCATTTGGGGCGCTCGGAGGAGAGCCGGTGGGAGGCGGGACATCGATAGTGCAGTCAAGCGAGACCGGAAAGACCGCCGCAGCCGAGCCAGGACCTGGCCGTGAGCAGGCAGAGTTAGCGGCATCGACGCCCACAGTCGCCGCGACTTGGAATGTAAGCACTATCACGATTGCGATGCCTAGGCTCACCACTGGCCGAACCCTCACGCGAGGCAACTCCAGTTGCCGGCCAGATGGACGTTTTTGGTTGCGTCGGACTGGAGGGCGAAGTCGGCATTGACTGAGCCGGCGGCGCCCCCACCGTCAAAACTCACGGTCCCGCCGACCATCAGGTAGCGCGCGGGCAGCCCGTTTGCAGGTCCCGTCGACACCGCGCCGTGGGCCCCACCGGGAGAATTGGGCTGCCAACTGTACTGGCCCGGGCCGTGGAAGTCCGATCCCACTCCGAGATTGAGACCGGCGTGGATCGTACCGACGACCAATTGACTAACACTCAGGACAAACCCACCAGCAGGTCCGGATTCGCAGGTCTCGACGAGTCCCCGACTGGCATGGCCGCTCAGGGCTCCGCGGAAGGTCAGGTCTTGGCGGTGGAAGTTATTGGCTCGGCATTGGGCGGTCTGGCAGGGGGTCGGCGACGCGCTCGGCTTGGGGCTGGGAGAGGCGTGCGTGGCCGACCCGCCGCTTCCGCCACCGCCGCAGGCCCACAGCATCAGCCCCGCCAGCACCGCCCCCAGCCACCGCATCGGAGCCAACCTTAAGGCAGCCAGGCGGACGGGGCGCGGACAAGGAACGTGGTGGCCTCGAGCCCAACGGATGAAGAGAGAGCCAGGCGCCGCGGCGCCCGGCTCCCCACGGACGAGGGACGGGGGGTTAGTCGCCGATCAGGCCGAAGGCGGAGTCGCCGATGTCACCACGAACCACTTGCCGCCCACGCCCTCACCCTTCACGTCGCCAGGCGCGGAGTCCTCGGCGAACGTGTAAAGCGGCCAGCCGTTGAAGGTGACCTGCGTGCCACCCCCGGGATTCGCGACGGTGGCCACGGTGCCACTCACACCGCTTGGCGCCGCGGGCGCGGTCGCGCCGGCGGCCAGAATCAGCGGCGGCCAGGCGGCCGCGCAACCGCCTGTGCAGGTGACCTTTCCGCCCTTGTCGGGGGCGTAGTAGTAGAGCGTCATGCCCTTGCTGTTGACCAGGACCGTCTCCGCCTTCCCGGCCACGGTCACCGCGGCGGCGGCGATGACAGCGGTCGACGCCGGCTTCGTGGCCGGTGAGGCCGCTGGAGCCGCACCATACCCCCCCGAGCCCGAGCCCGAGCCGCTGCTGGAGCCGCCGCAGGCCGCCACCAGGGCCGGCAGCACCAGGCCCACCAGGAGCACGGCGGTCCGACCGCGACGGTGCTCGCTTCGTGTCGCATACGTGGAAGCCATGTCCACTCCTTCTCCCCAATGTCGGATGTCACTGATGGCGACCACCGGCCCAAGCGGGATGTCGTCACCTCTTCGGCCCGTGTTACGTGACGAGATCCGAGAATGGTTCACCGCCGGTCGCCGCTAGCTTCAGGCGCCAGACCTAAATTCGGGCAGCGGGCTCGGGTGGCGGGGTTGGTACAACCCGATCTCGCCCGCGCCCGGGATCTTGAACCGGGTCAGGAGCCCGAAGCCCTCGTCGCTGACCGGCGTGGTGAATTCGACGCCCCGGGACTCCAGCTCGGCGACCGTCTGCTTCAAGTCGTGGCACATCAAGTAGAGCTCGTGTCGAGGCGAGGGGGTGGCCCCGCCGGCGCCGACCGAAGGATGGACGGCGACCTCCGCCGGAGGGAGAGTGAAGATCAGCCAGCCACCCCCGGCGTCGACGCCGGTCAGGCCCAGCACATCGCGGAGAAAGGTCCGGGCCGAGTCGGCGTCGTCGGCGAAGAGAATGGCGTGCGTGCCGGCGATGATGGGCTGCGCATCGTCACGCATATCGCTACTCCTCACCCGGCCGAGCGGCGAACTCCGCCAGGTCAGTCGCCGAATCGGCCAGCAGGGCCGCGTCGATCGGGCGCCGCGCCGCGATCAACTTGCCACCCGCCTCGTTGGTGTCGCTGTCGTTGACCGAGAGCACCCCATCGACGAGGCCTTCATGCAGGTAGAAGACTGAGAACTGGCGCGCCTCGCGGTCGCCGCGCCAGACCAGCCGGTCCTCGCCCGACCCCTGGCCCCGGTACTCCAGGCTGACGTCGTACTGATCGGACCAGAAGTAGGGGAGCGCGGAGTAGGGCCTGTCGCCACGCGCGATCGCCCGCCCCACGGCGCGGCCATGGCCCTTGGCCACCTCCCAGTGTTCGACCCGCAGCTCGCGGCCGAGGACCGGGTGTGGATGCAGCGCGATGTCGCCCGCGCAGTAGATCCCGTCGGCGGCGCGCAAGCCGCTGTCCACCCTCACGCCGCCATCCCCAGTCGGCAGGCGGAGGGCGCGGGCCAATTCCAGGTTGGGATCGATGCCCACGCCGAGCAGGACGGTAGAAACCTCCTCGCGCCGCCCATCGCTGAGGGTCACGCCGACGACCCGGTCGCCCTGGCTGTGCCATGTGTCGATCGTCGTTCCCGTCCGGACGTCGACCCCATGTGAGCGATGGATCTCAGCGTAGACTTCGCCCACCTCCTCACCCAGCGCGCGCGACAGAGGCACCCGCGCCGCCTCCACGATCAGCACATCGCGGCCCAGCGCGCGGGCCGAGGCTGCGACTTCCGCGCCGATGAAGCCCGCGCCGACTAGAAGCAGCCGGCTGCCGGCCACCACCGCATCATGTATGGCCTGACTGTCGCGCCGCGAGCGGAGCGTGAAGACGTTCTCGGCCGCCGGCACGCCCGGCAACCGGCGCGGAGTGCCGCCCGTGGCCAGGACCAGGGTGTCGAAAGCCACGTCGGCGGCACCGTCCAGGGTCAGGCGGCGCTCGGCCAGCGATCCCCCGGTCACGCGTTGGTCGAGGCGGAGGTCGAGCTCCTGCTCCGCGTACGCGGACTCCTCGTGGAGGTAGATCTGGGGCAGCTCGATCTCGCCACGCATGAACTCCTTGGACAGGTAGGGCCGATCGTAAGGCCGGTCTAAGTCGGCGCTGAGGATCGTGACTTCGCCCTCGAAGCCGTTCTTGCGCAGGGCAAAAGCGACCGCGTCGCCGGCCCCGCCACCCCCGACCACCACCACCTTGTCAGCACCCATGTCCAGACCTCCTCGTGATTCTGGGTTCCATTCTGGCTGCGTCCGGGATTGCGGCGCGGACAGGCGAGCGGCGACTCGCTATATTCAGATTCGTAGTTGCCGCACCTCGTTAGGCGAGGCGGCTGCAGGGACAAAAGCCACTGACCCCACCCGTCGAGAGACGCTCCGGGTCAGACCAGGTCACCTCGGCTTAAGGGGTGACCCGAAGTGGCTGGTGCGTCGGACTTACGCCCTGCAGCGCCAAAGCTCAACGTGGGGGATGCACCGGCAGGCGCCGTTGAGCCCTTGACCCGAGGGCGCCATCCCCCGACGTGAGGCCGGCCCCGCGGGCGCACCAAGGAGGCTGGATGAGACCCGGTGATAGTCCCGATTCACCGCACCTCCCGTGTGCCTCGGCGGGTCTTCGCCTCGGCCCCAGCGCTTAACCGGACATCCCCCGGGCCATCGCTACAGTGGCCGGGGGGCCTGCCCGCTCGCCCGGGTGCAACCGATGTCTGAGCCCATCACGATGCCGCCGCGGATGGAGCGCCAGGTGCTCGACGACGCCCACAAGGGCGATATCGAGGGCGCCCTGGGCCGGATCCGCCTCGGCTCGGAGCGGCCCCGATCCGTCCGGCAAAGGCTCCTGGCCCTGCTCGCCATCATCGGCCCGGGGATCATCGTCATGGTCGGCGACAACGACGCCGGCGGCGTGGCCACGTACAGCCAGGCGGGGCAGAACTACGGCACCAGCCTGCTCTGGGTCCTGCTCCTGCTCGTCCCGGTACTGATCGTCAACCAGGAGATGGTGGTCCGCCTGGGCGCGGTGACCGGGATGGGCCACGGCAAGATGATCTTCGAGCGCTTCGGCCGTTTTTGGGGCGTCTTCTCGATCGGCGACCTCTTCCTGCTCAACTTCCTGACCCTCGTGACCGAGTTCATCGGCGTCAGCCTGGCTCTCAGCCATTTCGGGGTCAGCCCGTTCATCTCGGTGCCCGTGGCCGCCCTGCTTCTGGTCGTGGCCACAGCCACCGGCAGCTTCGCGCGCTGGGAGCGGGCGATGTTCGTCTTCATCGCGGCCAACTTCCTCATCATCCCGCTGGCCTTTCTCAGCCATCCGCAGCTGGGACCAGTCGCGCGGGACTTCGTGATTCCGGGCGTGCACGGCGGGCTGACGGGGAACTCGGTCCTCCTGATCATCGCCATCGTCGGCACCACGGTCGCCCCCTGGCAGCTTTTCTTCCAGCAGTCGAACATCGTGGACAAGCGCATCACCCCGCGCTGGATCGGCTACGAGCGCCTGGACACGGTGATCGGGTCTTTCGTGGTGGTGCTGGGGGCGGCGGCCATCATCGTCACCTGCGCCTTCGCCTTCCAGGGCACGTCGGACTTTGGCAAGTTCAGCGATGGCGGCGCGACCGCCGCCGCGCTCGGCAGGCACCTTGGCCGCGTCGCGGGGGCCATGTACGCCATCGTGCTGCTCAACGCGTCGCTGATCGGAGCCGCGGCGGTGGCGATCGCCACCTCGTACGCGGTCGGCGACACCTTCGGGTTGCGCCACTCGCTGCATCGCAGCTTTCGGGACGCGAAGGCCTTCTACCTCTCCTTCGCCGCCCTGATCGTGGCGGCGGCCGCGATCGTGCTCATCCCGCAGGCGCCGCTCGGCCTGATCACGACCGCCGTTCAGGCCCTGGCCGGGTTGCTCCTGCCCAGCGCCAGCGTGTTCCTGCTCCTGCTCTGCAACGACCGCGCCGTGCTGGGGCCTTGGGTGAATAAGCCCTGGCTGAACGCGCTGGCGGCGGTCATAGTCTCGATCCTGCTGATGCTGTCGGCGATCCTCACCGTGACCACGCTGTTCCCAACCATCGACGTGCCCCGGCTGACGCTCGGCCTGAGCGCAGTGCTGGTTGTGGCGCTCATCGTGGGCGGAGCCGTGTGGCTCATCCGGCGCAAGCCGCGGGCAGCGGACAAGGCCATGACGCGGGAGGAACGCGAGGGCTGGACGATGCCGGCGCTGGCTCTCCTCGACCGGCCCGCGTGGTCCCCGATCCGCACGATCGCGGTCGGCGGCCTGGGCCTCTACGTGGCGGTCGCGATCGTGATGCTGGTCGTCAAGAGCATCCAGCTGGCTACCGGCTCCTAGGAGACGCAGGCTCCTTACGCGCGAGCGGGCGAGGCCTCTCGCTCGCGGCCCACGCGCGCCTCCGCCTGCCGCCCGCGCCACTTCCACTCGGTGCGCACGATGGCCTCGATCAGGTCGTCGTACGTGACGACGCCGATGATGCGCTCGTCCGAGTCGATGACGGCCAGCACGGCCAGGTTGTAGTCCGCCATCTGCACCGCCACCGCGGGCAGGTCAGCATCCGCGAAGACGGCGATCGGGTCGTGCGTCATCACGTCCGCCACGCTGGCCGTGGCGTCGGCACGGATCAGACGCAGGAGTGAGACGGATCCGCTGAGACGGTCTCCGTCCAGAGCGAAGACGTCCGTCAGGGTGTCCGCCACCTCGTCCAGTGCCCGGACTCGGGCCAGCGTCTCCGCGACCGTCGTTTCCTGCGGGACCGACAAGAACTCGGTACTCATCAGGCCGCCCGCCGTGTCCGGGCTGTAGCCGAGGAGAATCTTGACCTTCTGCTGCTCTGGCTGAGGCAGCAGCTCCAACACGGGCCGCCGGCGCTCCTGGTCCAGCTGCATCAGCAGGTCAGCGGCGTCGTCAGGCGCCATGTTGCCCAACACGTCCGCCACGTCCGCGTCCGACCGCTCTTTCAGGAACTCGAGCTGATGATCTTCGTCCAGCTCCTCGAACACGTCCGCCTCGAGCTCGGAGTCGGCATGCACTGCGGTGAGGATCTCCTGGCCCTCCTCGTGCGAGGCCTGCTCCACGATGTCGGCGATATCTGCCGGCCGGAGCCGGGAGATACGCGGCAGCGGCAGGCTGCGGCCGGCCGACGGCACGTGTCCGAAAAGTGGCTCGACATTGACCCAGGGCACGTCCTCGGCCGGCGGCTCGCGCCTGAATATCCGCTTCAGCCAGCCGAGGGCCGACGTGACCGGGGCGGCCACCACCGACGCCACGTGCCAGTTGGCGCCCTGACCCTCCAGCTCCAGGTCGCGCACCCGGACGAGGCGGGCGCCGCGCACGTCGATGACAGCCCGGCTGCGCACGTCGCGGACCAGCGACACCTCCCCGGTGTTTATATATAACTCCGTCGTTCCGACG
>JALYZG010000290.1 GCA_030948965.1 Candidatus Dormiibacterota bacterium
GACGTGAAGGGACGGGCGTCGGCTCGTCTGGTTCGTTCATAGCGTCGATAGGGCGCCGTAACGCAGCACGGACCGTGCAACCAGACCTGTTCGAGCGAGCTGCAAGGTCCGGCGGCGGATGAGCTCAGTCTGGTGGGGCCGACCTACATCTCCGACAAGGGGCATTGTCGCAACGAGTCGCTGCGCGAGCCGACCGAGCGGACTGCGCCCGCCTCGGCCAGGCCCTCGGCGTAGCGGTCGGCGAGGTGTCGGGTGGCGGGTCATGGTGGCAGACCACGCCCCTCGAGGTTTTCGGTTCTTCGCTCTTTCATGGTGGCTAAGCCGAAGTCGAGCTTCTCCGCCGTGAAGTAGACGAGAGACGCCCATACCCACCAGCGGATAATCCGGCGCCTAAAAGTGTTGATCGCGAAGGCCACTAAATGTAGGAGAAGCCGGGCCGCGTTAACGTAAGGGAAGCCGGACCCGTCCTCACGTAAATTACATCGGCAATCCACAGACACTTCGGAATACCGCCACGAAGGCCCGCTCGACCAGGTCCGCGGCCGATCGCCTAGCTGGTTCGACCCGATCGTTCGACATCACGTCGTCTGGCTGGCCGTCTAACACCGACAACCCCGGAGTCTCACAGTTGATGCGGACCATGTCTCGCACGGTGGGTGGATCGTGGCCCTGGTCAGCGGCCGGATGGGGTCAGTAAGGAATCGCTGAACGGGTCAAGCGAATCGGTATCGACGAGATCTCGTTCCGGGCGCGTCAGAAGTACCGGATCGCGGTCCTCGATCACAACACCAATCGCCTGGTCTGGACCGCCGAACGGGAAGATAAAACGACCTTCGATCCCTTGTTCTGCGAGCTCGGCGAGAACGGACGACCGCGCCTCACCCAGGTCAGCCTCGACGCCCCCACTTGCGCGCGCCGCTGGTTGCCCTGCGCTGTCTGAACGCGGTCAGGTGCGGCTTCCACGTCAATTTGGTGTATGCGACCAACGCCAGAGAATCCCGGGGTCACTCATGGAGGTCGGTTACCTTGTTGGAATGGCGGCACACCTGGAGGGCGTGCTCAGCGTCATGATGCCTATATACAACGAGGAGCGCACCCTTGACATCATCCTCGGCCACGTGTTGGCGCGGCCCGAGGTTGCCGAGGTGATTGCCGTCGACGACGGTTCCCGCGATCACTCGTGGGAGATCCTCCGCGCTGCTGCTGAACGCGACCCCCGGGTGAGGCCTCTGCGTCAGGAGGTGAACTCCGGCAAGGGCGCCGCGCTGCGCCGGGCGATCGGCGTTCTGCGAATGCCGTTCGCTCTGGTCCAGGACGCTGACCTCGAATACGATCCTCGCGATTACCCCGACCTCTTGCGGCCTCTGCTGGAGGGCCGCGCCGACGTGGTCTACGGCGTTCGTGGGTTCGCCGGGCAAACCTCATACAGCTTCTGGTACGTCGTGGGCAACAAAGGCGTGACCTTGGCCTCGAACGTACTGTTCGACGCTTACATTTCGGACATGGAGACGGGCTACAAGGTGCTGCGCTCCGACCTTTGGCGGCGGCTGAACCTGGCCGGCAACCGGTTCGACATCGAGCCGGACATCACGGCCCGCGTACTCCGGCTCGGATATCGCATCCACGAGGTGCCGATTCGCTACTACGCGCGCAGCCGGGAGGACGGCAAGAAACTGACCTGGAAGGACGGCGTGCGGGCCCTTAGCACGCTGACGCGGCTGCGGGCGACGTCCGACGCGAGGCTCTTCGGCCCGGGATGGGACCAGGCCTATCACCGCCGGCGTCAGGAGGAGTTGGGCCGCGCCCATCCGCTGGTGGCCGATCGGCGGCGGTTGACTGGCTGACGGCGGGCCGGCATTTTGGCGGAAAGGCACGTTGCCGTCGTGGGGGCGGCCGGGCAGCTCGGTTCTGATCTCGTGCGGGCGTGGGTGGTGGAGCGGCCAGGCGACGAGGTCGTGGCGCTTGGGCACCAAGACGTCGAGATCACCTCGCCTTATTCGGTCCGGGAGATCATGGCGCTCGTGCGGCCGACGCTCGTCGTCAACGCCACCGCCTACAACCTTGTCGACCAGGCTGAGGCCGACCCCGCCGAGGCCTTCGCGGTCAACGCCGTCGGCGTCCAGAACCTCGCACTGGCCTGCCGCGAGGTCGGCGTGCCCTTGCTGCACGTCAGCACCGACTACGTGTTCGACGGTCTGAAGGCTGAGCCATATGTGGAGTCGGACCCGGTGGCGCCGCTTGGCGCCTACGGCGTGAGCAAGGCTGCGGGGGAGATGCTGGTCCGCGCCGCGCTGCCCGCGCGGCACTGGATCGTTCGCACATGCGGCCTCTACGGCGTGGCAGGCTCCCGGGGCAAGGGCGGCAACTTCGTGGAGACCATGCTCCGGCTGGCCGGGGAGGGGCGCGAGATCCGCATGGTCGCGGATCAGCTGGTGACGCCGACCCACACGGCTGACCTCGCTCGTCAACTCGTGCGACTCGCCTCTGGCGGCCCCTTCGGCACCTTTCACGCCACCTGTCAGGGCCGGTGCACTTGGTATGAGTTCGCGGCCGAGATCTTTTGCCAGGGCGGAGTCGAGGCCGACCTTAAGCCCCAGTCCCAGGCCCAGAACGGCCGGCCCGCACGCCGGCCCGCGAACTCGGTGCTCGACAACCGCCGCCTCCGGGAGGCAGGTCTGGACCTCATGCCGGACTGGCGTGAGTCACTCGCCTCCTACCTCGCGCGTCGTCGTGCGTAGAGCCGAGATGGTGCCTGCGGGCTTGTGCCTGCCGCGATTGTTTGCCAAAGTAGGGGTCTGCGCCTTGCCTGAGGCGCCTGACATGCCGTGGGGTGCGAGATGATCCGAGGGACATGCGTCCGATTCGTCGCGCTGGTAGGGCTTCTGGCGGCCCTCGTAGCCGGCATACAGCCGGCCGAAGCGTCCAACGGTCCGAGCCGGGTCGTGCTCCGAGTCCCCTTCCACAGGCAGCTGAGGGCGCTGGACTGCGAGGCGGCCTCGCTGCAGATGGCGCTCGCATACCGCGGCCGCCCGGTCAGCCAGGACGCCATTCTGGGCGAGATCGGAGTGGACGGCATCCACCCCCGCGTTGGGACATCCGGCGGGGCGTCGGGGGACCCATTCATCAGCTTCGTCGGCGACCCCAACGGCTCTGAGGTCAGGGGCACCGGCTACGGCACCTACTTCCCGACCATCGCCCGGGTCGCAGGCATGAATGGCCTCGGGGTCGTGGCTGGGGGGCAGGGCATGGCGCCGTCGGCGGTTTACGCCTTCATACGGTCCGGTCATCCGGTGATCGCGTGGATCAACTTCAACTGGCGATTAGTGCCGCGGTCGTACTACACGGCGTACGACGGCCGCCTGGTCATCTATGCCGGGCCGGGTGAGCACACGGTCGTGGTCTCGGGCGTGAGCGCCGGCTCAGTGCTCGTCAACGACCCGGACCGCGGCCGTTACTGGGTGTCCAAGTCTAGGTTCCAGCGAGCATTCGCCACCTATGGCGACATGGCGGTTGTCACTGGGTAGCGCAAGTCTTCTCCGCAAAATGGGCTGAGTGAGCGCGCCCGTATTCATCAACCTCGGCTGCCGGACCAACGCGGCCGAGGTGGACGAAGTGGCGGACCTTGTTCGCGGAACCGAGAACCTGGTCGTGATCAACTCGTGCACCGTGACCACCGCTGCCGACCGCGACACCCGAAAGGCTGTCGCCCGGGCGCGGCGCGAGCATCCGGGTGCGGCCCTGATGCTGATGGGCTGCTTCGTCGACGCCCACCCCGGCGAGGGTCTGGGCGCCGACATGGTCGTGCCGAACGCCTGGAAGCGCGGGCCGGTTTTGGCGGGCGCTGGTATCGAGCCGCCCGGGACTCGGCGCTCGCGCTTTGTGCTGAAGGTCCAGGACGGCTGCGACAACCGCTGCACCTTCTGCATCGTCTGGCAGACTCGGGGCCGGTCGCTCAGCCGCGTGCTGCCCTACCTGGAGGAGCGGGCCCGGGCCGCGGCGGCCGCGGGATACCGGGAGATCGTCCTCACGGGGATCGACCTCGGCTCGTACCGCGGCGGCCTGGCGGTGCTCGTCTCGCGGCTCCTGGAGGCGGCCGCGCCGGCTCGGTTGCGGCTCTCCTCGATCGATCCCTCGCACATCGACGCAGACCTGGCCCGGCTGCTTCAGCACCCGCGCCTCTGTCCTCATCTTCACCTGCCGCTGCAGGCGGGCTCGGACGCCGTCCTGCGGCGCATGCGCCGGCGCTACGACCTGGCCCAGTTCTCGCGCGCCGTGGGGATGGCTCGGGCTGTGCGCCCGGATTTGGCTCTGACCGGCGATGTCATGGTCGGCTTTCCGGGTGAAACCGAGGCGGATTTCGAGCGCACGCTGGACGTGATCGAGGCGAGCGGGTTCATGGATCTGCATGTGTTTCGCTTCTCGCCTCGGCCGCGTACCGCCGCCGCTCGGTATCCGGACCAGGTGCCCGTGGCGCTGGCTAAGGAGCGCTCGCGACGGGCCATCGAGCTCGGGCAGCGGCTGCATGAGGCGTATGCGCGGGGGTTTGTGGGTCGGACGCTGGACGTGGTTTGGGATCGGGTTTTGGGCGAGTCGATCAAGGGTGTCACCCAGAATTACCTGACGGTCAGCGCCCCGGCGCCCGGGCGGCGGGCGGGAGAGTTGGAGAGTGTTCGCTACCACGTTGGTTGACCCCCTGGCCAGCCTCTCCTCAAGGGGGAGGGAGAGATGCTGGAGCGTTTATGTTGGGGGTGGACAGAAATTTAGGCGGAGGGGAGAGCGATGAGCACGGTTCGGTTGTTGGTCGGCACCAAGAAGGGTGCCTTTGTCATGACCTCGGACGGGAAACGCGACCAGTGGGAGATCAGCGGGCCGCACTTCGCAGGGTGGGAGGTCTACCACCTCAAGGGCTCGCCGGCGGATCCGGACCGGCTCTACGCCTCCCAGTCCAACAGCTGGTTCGGGCAGGTCCTGCAGCGCTCCGACGACGGCGGCCAGACCTGGAGCGCGGTGGGAAACGAGTTCCGATACGACGGCGAGGCTGGTACCCACACCTGGTACGACGGCGCGCAGCACCCCTGGGAGTTCGCGCGTGTGTGGCATCTGGAATCGTCACCGACCGATCCGCAGACCATCTACGCTGGCGCGGAAGACGCCGCACTGTTCCGCAGCGTGGACGGCGGCCAGACGTGGCATGAGCTGTCCGGGCTGCGCCAGCACACCACTGGGCCCTCCTGGCAGCCCGGCGCGGGGGGCCTATGCC
>JALYZG010000311.1 GCA_030948965.1 Candidatus Dormiibacterota bacterium
GGTCGGTGCGGGCATGGTCGGGGGCACGCTGGCCCAGAGGCTGGCCGAGCGCGACTACGCCGACGTGGTGCTGGTGGACATCGTCGAGGGCCTGCCGCAGGGCAAGGCTCTCGACATCTATGAGGCGGGGCCGGTCTACGGCTACGACTCCGTGGTCACAGGCGCCAACGGCTACGAGGCGACCACCGGCTCGGACCTCGTGGTCATCACCTCCGGCATCGCCCGCAAGCCGGGCATGAGCCGCGACGACCTGCTGCGCACCAACGCCGGCATCGTCCGCGAGGTCACCGAGAAGGTGGTGGCGGCCTCGCCGCAAACGATCTTGGTGGTCGTGTCCAATCCACTCGACGCGATGGTCACCCTGGCCCATCGCGTCTCGAGCTTCCCCAAGCAGCGCGTCGTGGGCATGGCCGGGGTGCTCGACTCGGCCCGCTACCGCACCTTTATCGCCATGGAGCTGGGAGTCTCGGTCGAGGACGTGCACGGCTTTGTGCTCGGCGGCCACGGCGACACGATGGTCCCGCTGCCCCGTTACACGAACGTGGCGGGCATCCCCCTGAGCCAGCTGCTCAGCGCCGAGCGCATCGCCGCCATCTCCGACCGGGCCCGCAACGGCGGGGCCGAGATCGTGGGCCTCCTGAAGACCGGGAGCGCGTTCTCCGCCCCTTCGGCCGCGGTCACCGAGATGGCGGACTCCATCCTTCTGGACAAGAAGCGGGTTCTGCCTTGCGCCGCGCTGCTGGAGGGTGAGTACGGCATCCACGGCGTCTTCATGGGCGTGCCCTGCGTGCTCGGCGCCAGCGGCGTCGAGCGCGTGGTCGAGATCGAGCTGGAGGAGGCGGAGAAGGCCGAGCTGGAGAGCTCGGCGGCAGCCGTTCGGGCGTTGTGGGCGGACACGGAGCGGCTGACGGCCTGACCCGAGCCCGCGGCCGCCGGTCTGGGCACGGGCGCCTGGGGGCGCCGATGCTGGCGGTGGCACTCCTGGTGGGCGGTTGCACGAGCGGGGTGGCGACCTCTTCGACCCGGCCCACGGCAGGTCCGGCCTCAGCGCCGCCCTACGTGGCGCCCACGCCGTTTCCGAGCTGCGCCGACAGAGTCAGGGCGCTGCTGAGCCCAGAGCAGCTCGTGGGCCAGCTCTTCCTGGCCGGAGTCGACGCGAGCCGACCCGAGTCCGCCGCGGTGGCCATCAGAGCAGGCGGGCTCGGAGGCGTTTTCCTGGCCGGCCGCTGGCACGGCGGGACGGCGGCGCTGGCCGCCTCCACCAACCTCATGCAGGCCGCGGCGGTGCCTGCGAGCGGACCCTTCGCGCGGCTCTGGATCGCGGCCGACCAGGAGGGCGGTCTGGTGCAGGCGCTGGCGGGCTTCGGCTTCTCCGCGATCCCTACCGGCGCAGCCCAGGCGGCGATGGCGCCCGAAGCGCTGCGCGCCGCGGCGGCGCAGTGGGGAGGGGAGCTGGGCCAGGCGGGCGTGAACCTCGATCTGGCCCCGGTCCTGGATGTCGTCTCGCCGGCCGACGCCGGCTCCAACCAGGCCATCGGCATCCCGGAGCGAGAGCTCGGCCATGACCCGGCCGCGGTTTCCGCGCACGGGTCGGCGGTGGTCAAGGGCATGGCGGCGGCCGGGATCGGGACGGCCGGCAAGCACTTTCCCGGCCTGGGCCGGGTGCGCGGCAACACTGATACGTCCAGCTCCGGCGTCAGCGACCCGGCGATGACCGCCGACGACCCGGATCTGCAGCCCTTCCGTGAGGCCATCTTCGCCGGGACGGCGTTCGTGATGGTCTCGCTGGCCACCTACCCCCGGCTCGACTCCACGCAGCCGGCGGCCTTCTCCGCGTCCGTCGTGGACGGGGTGCTGCGGGGCCGACTGAGCTATAGCGGTACGGTGATCTCGGATGACCTGGGCAACGCCCGCGCCGTCGCAGCGGTTCTGGCACCGCAGCGCGCGGTCCGCTTCCTGGAGGCGGGCGGAGACGTGGTCCTGGACGTGGGCGGGGGTGGCGTGGGGGACATGGAGGCCGCGGTCCTGAACCGGGCTAGCGCCGACCCGGCCTTCGCCGCCCGGGTCCGGACGTCGGCCTCACGCGTCCTGGCTGGTAAGGCCCGAGCCGGGCTGCTGCGCTGTCCGCCGCCCGGCCGCCAGCCGGCCTAGGTCTGGCCTCTCACTGGCCGGGGCCCGAGCCCAGGCTCTTGCTGAGAAGCTCGCGGAGCGCCGACCGGTCGGCAGTGGTCAGGCAGGCGAGTCCCGGCAGGTCCGCCGCCATCGCCTCCAGGCGCCCCCGCATCCGCTTCCCCGCGGCCGTCAGCGCGAGCTGCTTGATGCGGCGGTCGCTGGGGTGAGGGCGCCGCTCGACGAGGCCGCGCGCCGCCAGCCGGTCCACGATCCCGGTCACGTTCGAGGCGTCACAGTGCAGCTTGCCGGCGGCAGCGCTCATCGGCATCGGCTCCCCCAGCTGCCTCAGTAGCAGCGCCTGAGGCGCGGTCAGGTCGAGCTCGGCTGCCAGCGCTTCGAAAGCGCCGCCCAATTGACGGCCCAAGCGCATGACCAGCTCGGCGATCTCCTCGGTCGAGATCGGGCCCGACATGATGCGCAGTCTACTTGACGTGCCAACAGTTGTCGAGCTAGACTATTGAAACATCAAATAAATTGAGAGGGCAAAGATGAACATCGCGCTCTGGATCGCGGCCGGGCTGCTGGCCCTGGTCTTTCTCGCGTCGGGGAGCCTGAAGCTGGCACGCCCGCGGGCGGCATTGGCTGGTCGCATGGGCTACGTGGAGGACTTCAGCGACGTCCAGGTCAAGGGCATCGGGGCTCTCGAGGTGCTGGCCGCGATAGGTCTGATCGGGCCGGCTGTCCTGCACCTGGCGACGTTCCTGACCCCCCTGGCCGCGGTCGGGCTGATCGCGGTCATGCTGGGCGCGGCCGCGACGCACCTCCGGCGCCGAGAGCCATCGCTGATCGTGGTCAATGTCGTCCTGCTAGCCCTGGCGGCCTTTGTCGCCTGGGGTCGCTTCGGACCCTATCCGCTGTGAATCGACCGTCGGCCTGAGAGCCAACCCGGGAGCGCCGGGCGGCCCGGCTCGCGCCGGGTAAATTGCAGGCGATGCTCGACCTCCGCCATACCTTTCCGTTCAGCGCCATCGTGGGCCAGGAGCGGATGACGTTGGCCCTCTGCCTCAATGCCGTCCACCCGGGCGTGGGCGGGGTGCTGATCAGGGGCGAGCGCGGCACCGGCAAGTCGACGGCCGTCCGCGCGCTCGCCCGCCTCCTGCCCGAGCAGCGGGTGGTGGTGGGCTGCCACTTCGGCTGCGACCCGGACGTATCGGAGCATCTCTGCGTCGACTGCCGTGCGCGACTCGACGCCGGCGAGCGGCCCCTACAGGCCGCCCTCAGCCGGATGCGGGTGGTGGAGTTGCCGATCAACGCGTCCGAGGACCGGGTGGTGGGGACCATCGACCTGGAGGCGGCCCTGCGCCACGGCAGCAAGCGCTTCGAGCCGGGCGTGCTGGCCGAGGCCAACCGCAACCTCCTTTACGTGGACGAGGTCAATCTCCTCGACGACCACATCGTGGACGTGCTCCTGGACGCCGCCGCCATGGGCGTCAACGTGGTCGAGCGGGAGGGGGTCTCGGTTGTCCATCCGGCCCGCTTCATCCTTGTCGGGACCATGAATCCCGACGAGGGCGACCTCCGGCCTCAGCTGCTGGACCGCTTCGGACTTTGCGTGGACGTGGAGGGGATAGACGAGGCCGACGCCAGGGTGGAGATCACCCTTCGCGACTCCGCCTTCCGACGCGGCGACCCGGAATTCGCGGCCCTCCACCGGCGCGAGGACCAGGCGGTGGCGAACTCGATAGTGAACGCCGTATCGGCCTTCGAGGCCGTGCGACTGACGCGGCCCCAATCCCGGTTGATCTCCTCGATCTGCGTCGAGGCCGGCGTCCAGGGCCATCGTGGGGACGTGGTGACGGGCCGCGCGGCCCGGGCCCTCGCCGCGTTGCGCTCGCATTCGCGCCCGACTCGCGACGACATCTACGACGCGGCCGAGTTGGCCCTGGCTCACCGGGCCCGGCTGCCGATCCGGCGCGAGCGGGAGGAGCCCGAGCCATCGGACGTGACCCAACAGCAGGCGGGCGCCCAAGAGGACCAGGCCGAGCCGGGTGAGTCCCAGCAGCAGGGCTCGAGCGATTCGTCGGAGGCCTCAGAGGCCGACGACCAGTCCTCCCAGTCCGACGCCGGCGAGCAGTCGGCCGGGGCCGACCAGGGCTCGACCAGCGGTACGGCCAAGGGCTCGGATCAGAGCGCCGACGCCGACGACCCGTTCCAGCTGAAGAAGATCGAGCTGCCACGCAAGCGCACGGCTCGCAAGCAGACAGGCAAGCGGGCCAGCAGCCGGTCCAGCGACCGGCGCGGGCGCTACGTCCGCGCTCAGCCCGAGGAGAAGGTTTCGGACCTCGCCCTCGACGCCACGGTGCGGGCGGCGGCGCCGCACCAGAAGCGCCGCGGCCGCGTCGCCGGCGAGCAGTTGCGCCTGGAGCGCCAGGACCTGCACCAGAAGGTGCGCGAGCGCAAGGTCGGCAACCTCATCGTGTTCGTCGTCGACGCCTCGGCCTCGATGGACGCAGAGCAGCGCATGGCCGCGACCAAGGGCGCCATTCTCTCGCTGCTGCAGGACGCCTACGTCCGCCGCGACCGCGTGGCGGTAGTCGTTTTCAAGAACCGCTCGGCCGAGGTCGTGCTTCGGCCCACGTCCAGCGTGTCCCTGGCCCAGCGCCGCCTGGAACGGCTGTCGGTGGGAGGCACGACGCCACTCACGCACGGGCTCATGGCCGGCTTCAAGGTCATCCGCTCGGAGCTGACCCGCGACCCCACCGTGCGCCCCCTGCTGGTCCTGATCTCGGACGGGCGCGGCAACATCTCGATGTTCAAAGAGGAGCCGCTGGTGGAGGCACAGAAGGTGGCGGCCCTGATCAGCGCCGACAAGATCGAGTCGCTGGTCATCGACTCTGCCCGCGACTTCTCCAGCCTGCCCTCGGTCCAGCACCTGGCGCGCGTGGCGCCGATGTACCAGACGTACGCCATAAACGCCTGCGCCGACCTGGCCGAGCGCATGGGCGCCCGCTATTACGGCCTCTACGACCTCTCCCGGGAGGAGATCGCGTCCGCGGTCACGACGCAGCTGCGCCGGCGGGGCTGAGGAAGGGGAACTCTCGACCAAAAATGCCATCGTGTTATCACAATGAGTTATCGTGATGGCATGATCCGAACGCAGATACAGTTGACCGAGGTCCAGACTCGAGAGCTGCGTCGAAGGGCTGCAGAACGGGACACGTCGGTGGCGCGGCTCATTCGAGAGGCAATCGACGCCTCTTTGATTTTCGACGACGGCGCCGAATTCCGCCGGCGTGCTCTTCAGACTGTCGGGCGATTCCGCTCTGGGCACGGGGACGTGAGCGCCGAGCACGATCGTTACCTGGCGGACGACCTCAGGTAAGTGCACCTCTTCGTCGACACGTCCGCTCTCTACGCCCTGCTTGACGCCGACGATGCCCACCATCTCGAAGCAGAAGCGTGGTTCGCCGGCTGGACCGCGAGGATCGGAGAAACCCTACTCACACACAACTACGTGGTGGTCGAAATCGCGGCCCTGGTCCAGCGCCGGCTGGGTCAGGCGGCCACGCGGGCGCTCTTCGAGGACCTGGTGCCAGTGGTATCGGTGGTCTACGTCGACGAGCCGATGCACCATCTCGCCGAGAGCGCCTACCTGACTGTGCCGGCGGGCCCGTCATTCGTAGACTGCGTGAGCTTCCAGGTCATGCGAGCGCGCGGCCTCCGAGAGGCGTTCGCGTTCGACGATCACTTCACGAAGCAGGGCCTGCAGACCCTTCCCTGACCTCGGCGATGCGGGCGACGGCGTGTAGGGCCGGGCGGCGGCGATCGGGCGCCTCGGTACGATGGTCCGGTGGCAGTCGAACGCCTGAGCTATCCCTTCACGGCCATCGTGGGCCAGGAGCGGATGAAGCTGGCCCTGGTCCTGAACGCCATCAACCCTGCCATCGGCGGCGTCCTCATCCGCGGCGAGAAGGGGACGGCCAAGTCAACCGCGGTGCGAGCCCTGGCCCGGCTCTTGCCCGAGCAGGTGGTCGTCCCGGGCTGCCACTTCGGCTGCCATCCCGACGACGAGGAGATGCTCTGCAATGACTGTCGCGAGCGCCGGGCTGCCGGTGAGGACCCACTGCCCCGGACCACCCGGCGGATGCGCGTCGTGGAGCTGCCGATAAACGCCTCCGAAGACCGCGTGGTGGGCACGATCGACCTGGAGGCCGCTCTCAAGGAGGGCTCCAGGCGGTTCGAGCCCGGGGTGCTGGCCGAGGCCAACCGCAACATCCTCTACGTGGACGAGGTCAACCTGCTCGACGACCACATCGTGGACGTGCTCCTGGACGCGGCGGCCATGGGCGTGAACGTGGTCGAGCGCGAGGGCGTGTCGGTCATGCACCCGGCGCGATTCATCTTGGTCGGGACCATGAACCCGGAGGAAGGCGACCTCCGCCCCCAGCTGCTGGACAGGTTCGGGCTCTGCGTCGACGTCGAGGGCATCCGGGACCTCGACCAGCGGGTCCGGATCGTCGAGGAGCGGGCGGCCTGGGAACAGGACCCGCAGGATTTCAGCCTGCGCCACGCGGCCGAGGAGGGCGAGGTCCGGGACCGGATCGCGGAGGGGATCGTCACCTACCCTGAGGTGCTCCTCAGCCGCGAGATGCTCCGCCTCGTGGCCCAGGTCAGCATCGCCCTGGAGGTGGACGGCCACCGCTCGGACCTGGTCTGCACCCGGGCCGCTCAGGCGAAGGCGGCGTACGACCGGGCCCAGGCGGTCAGCGCCACCGAGGTGACGGACGTGGCCGCGATGGTCTACAGCCACCGCCTGCGCTCGGTCCCCTTCGGCAAGGGCGGGCCGAACCTGACCGAGGTGATCGGCCGGATAGTTGGCGCCGCCTGAGCGCCCTAGGCAAGAATCCGCCGGCGAATAGTCGTTTGGGTTCGGCACAGGTCACGCTGCTAATAGACCAGCGCCTTGGGCCTGTCACGGACCCCCGGCTAAGCTGAGAACGATGGCACAGACCGTATCCCC
This sequence comes from Candidatus Dormiibacterota bacterium, assembly GCA_030948965.1. Lineage (GTDB taxonomy): Bacteria > Chloroflexota > Dormibacteria > Dormibacterales > Dormibacteraceae > JALYZG01. Next base: position 7,133 of record JALYZG010000311.1, read on the forward strand.
CCCGACCGGCGCCGACGAGGTTCGGTGGAACCTCTCGGACCTCTTCTCGTCACCCACCGACCCCGAGATCGAGCGCGTCCTGGCCGAGGCGCTCGAGTTCGTCCGCGGTTTCGAGAGCCAGTACCGCGGCCGGATCCGCGAGCTGACCCCGACACAGTTCGCGGACATGATGGAGACGCTGGGCGAGCACCACGTCAAGAGCGCCAAGCCGGGCCTCTACGCGCACCTGCTGCACAGCCTCGACACGCGCGACCACGCCGCCGGGCGACTGGTCTCCCGGGTCCGCGAGGCGGGCGCAGAGACAGGCCGGCACCTCGTCTTCTTCGGCCTGGAGGTGGCCCAGCTGACGGACGAGGAGGCCCAGCGCCTCTACGCGGACGAGCGCGCCGCGCGCTACAAACACGCGGTGGAGCAGGAGCGGCGCTACCGCCGGCACCAGCTCTCGGAGGTCGAAGAACGGCTGCTGACCGAGATCAGCCCCACCGGCAGCGGGGCCTGGGGTCGCCTCTACGACGAGCTCTGCGCCGCCATCACGGTCGAGAGCCACGGCGACGGCGGCCGGGTGCCCCTGTCCACCGCGCTGGCCTGGCTCCGCGAGCCCGACCGCGCGACGCGGGAGCGGGCCAGCCACGCCGTCACGGCCGCGCTCCGCGAGGACCTGCGCACGCGCGGCTACATCTTCAACGTCCTGCTCCAGGACAAGGCGATCGGCGACCGGCTGCGCCAGTACCCGAGCTGGATCAGCGCCCGGAACCTGGCCAATGAGATCTCCGACGAGGCGGTGCAGGCGCTGGTCGAGGCTGTCACCGGCCGCTACGACCTCGTCGCCCGCTACTACCGCGTCAAGCGCTCGCTGCTGAAGGTCGATCGGCTCTACGAGTGGGATCGCTACGCGCCGGTCGAGAGCGTCAGCCGGCGCGTGGACTGGAAAGAGGCGCAGGACATGGTCCTGGCTGCCTACAGCCGCTTCTCACCCCGGGCAGGTCAGCTGGTCGGCGACTTCTTCGGCAGCGGCTGGATCGACGCCCCAGTGCGCGAGGGCAAGGACGGCGGGGCCTACTGCGCGTTCGCCACCCCGGACCTCCACCCCTACGTGATGCTGAACTTCACCGGCCAGCTGAACGACGCGCTGACGCTGGCCCACGAGCTGGGCCACGGCCTCCACGACCGTCTCGCCTCCGAACGCAACCACATCTTCGATTACCATCCACCGCTGACCCTGGCCGAGACGGCCTCCGTCTTCGGGGAGACCCTGACGTTCGATGGCGTCATGAGCCAGGAGAAGGACCCCCAGGTCCGCCTCTCGATGCTCTGCCACCAGGTCGAGGACTCCTTCGCCACCGTCTTCCGCCAGATCTCGATGAACCGCTTCGAGGACGCCGTCCACGCGGCCCGCCGCAGCGAGGGGGAGCTTTCGGGCGAGCAGATCGGGGCGCTCTGGCAGGACAAGATCGGGGCCATGTTCGGCGGCTCGGTGGAGCTGACCGACGAGCACCGCGACTGGTGGAGCTACGTCGGCCACTTCGTCCACGTCCCCGGCTACGTCTACGCGTATGCCTTCGGCAACCTGCTCGCCCTCTCCATTTACCGCCGCTACCGCGAGGTGGAGAGCCAGTCGTTCGTCGACGCCTACCTCGACTTCCTGGGCACTGGGGGGGCGATGGCCCCGGACGAAGCAGTGCGCAAGGTCGGCCTTGACATCACCGATCCGGCGTTCTGGGACAAGGGCCTGGACATCATCGCGGGCATGGTGGCCGAGGTGGAGCGGCTCGCCGCCGAAGCCTAGAAGGGGCGGCCGGGACCGTTTACGCCGGCCGGATCCGGGTGACCGTGACCGCGAGGCCTGGCCGCGGCCAGCGCCGCAGGCCCTCGTGGTTGGGGTCCAGCACCAGCCAGCCACCCCGCTCCGGCGCGGCGGCGAGGACGACGCTGTGCCCCCCGGTCGAGTAGGTCTTCGGACGCAGCGGGTGCCAGCCCCAGGTGCCGTAGTGGCCGGGCCGCTCCTCGCCCCAGGCCAGGTTGACCACCAGGGTCTGGCTGGGGCGGGGAGCAAGCCGGGCCCCCGGCAAGACCAGGCCCGATGTGGAGAACACGCGCAGCCCGTGGGCGCCGGCCAGTTCCTCGATGCGCAGGTCGAGTGGGGCTCGGCGTCCGGGCAGGCCGACGTAGTCGAGGAGGCGCGGCGCCCCGTACGCTTCGCGCGCGCCCAGCGCCAGCGTGGCAGCGCCCAGGCCTGGCAGGCCGGCCGCGCCCATCGCTCCGAGGGCCGCCAGGACGGAGGCTGAGGTGCAGCCGGCGCCGGCGTTCGCCACCCAGGCAGCTTCGAGTGCAGAGGCATCGGCCATCTTGCCGCTATTGTCAGTCTCGCCCTTGTCACTCCCGGCGCCTCTGCTCGATGCCATGGATCCGAACCTCCTGGGCCGCTCCCGACGCTATGAGCCCGAAGCGCTCGACGCCGTGCTGGACCGCTGCCTGGAGCCCGTCTGCTCACTTCTCCTCGCCCTCACCGGCGATGCGCGCCAGGCGGAGGAGCTGGCGATCCAAGGCGTGCGGCGCACCGTGCGCGCCCTGCCCTCCTTCGAAGGCGATGTGTGGGACCTGGACGTCGCCTTCCTGCGCGACGCCGCGAACGTGGCGTGGCGCCGAGGACCGGCCGGCCTGGGCCTGCGTCAGTCCCTGGCCCAACTCTCGGCGAGCGACTACGAGCTGGTTGCCCTGCGCGTCTACGCCCGCCTCCCGACCGGACGCCTGGTCAAGGTCCTGGCGAGCCGCGAGCCCGCGCTCCGGGCCCAGCTGCTCGGCGCGCTGAGGTCCGTCGCCGGGGAGGGCCAGGGGGGCATCGTCCCGTGGGGCCCCGACCTGACAGAGTTCGACGCGGCCGTGGACGGGGTGCTCGCCGGCCGGGCGCCGCGGGAGGCCGCTGCCACCGTGAACCAGCCCGCCGACGTGCTCGCACGCCTCCGTACGGTGGCCTCGCTGGGCTTGCGCCGGCCGCCTCGACCGGACAGCGATCTTCTGCGCCGCGTCCGGGCCGAAGTCCTGGCCGTGGCCGTCGAACGCAGGGTGGCGTTCGTCCAGAGCCACCTCGGCGGCCCGGTCATCGGCGGCCAGCAGCGCAAACCCAACAAGCACCCCATTCGCGGCTGGCTGCTCCTGGCGGTGGTCCTGGCACTGGCTGTCGGCCTGGGGTCGACCATCGCCGTTCTCTCCTCTTTTGCCGACCCCGATTCGCCCACGTATGGCGTCAAGCGCTTCGGCGAGGCGACGCTCGTGGCCGTCAACACGGACCCGGTCGCGCGCGCCAACCTGGAGGCGAACCTGGCCCAGGCCCGCACGCTCGAGGCGGAGGATATGGCCGCCAAGGGCCGTGGCCCGCTCGCGGCGCAGGCCGTTTCGGACCGCTCCGATGATCTCCGCGCGGCCTCGAACGACCTGCTTCGCAGTCAGAATCGGGGCTCGCGCTGGCGCACTGTCCGGGACCGCGTGGTCGCGATCGCGGGCGCCAGCCTGAGCTCGATCGAGAGCGACCTCGCGAGCCACGGCCAGCCTGTGGACCGGGATCAGGTGCGGAACTTGGACCAGGCTTGGCTCAGCGGCCTGCCGGCTTTCGATAGGCGGCTGGGCAAGACCTTCCCCTTGCCGGCGACCCCGACCCCGCCCCCAGGCTGAGCCCGACCGGCGGGTCCGCCCGGACAAGATCCATGGTGCCCGCCTATTCTGGTTGCATGGGCAGGCGACGGACCCCAGGCGTGAGCCTGGATCCACGCCTGAGCCCGAGCCAAGACTGAGGGAGTTCTTTGAATATGGCGACCGCGACCAGGACCTTGAGCGCTACAGACAGCCGCTACTTGCAGGAGCTGGGCGCCCAGCTGCGGGTGGACTCGATCCGCTGCAGCACCAAGGCGGGCTCAGGCCACCCGACCTCCTCGATGTCCGCCGCCGACCTGATCGCGGTCCTCATCAGCCGCCACCTCCGCTACGACTGGAAGCGGCCCGACGAGCCGGCCAACGACCACCTCATCTTTTCTAAGGGCCACGCGTCGCCGCTCTGCTACGCCATGTTCAAGGCGGCCGGCGTTATCTCCGACGAGGAGCTGGTCGACACGTACCGCCAGTTCGGGTCCCGGCTCCAGGGCCATCCCACGCCGGTTCTGCCTTGGGTGGACGTGGCCACGGGCTCGCTCGGCCAGGGGATGCCGATCGCCGTCGGCGTGGCGCTGGCGGGCAAGTTCCTGGACAAGCTCCCGTATCACGTCTGGGCTCTGTGCGGCGACTCGGAGGTGGCAGAAGGCTCCATCTGGGAGGGCCTGGACAAAGCCGGCCACTACGGCCTCTCCAACTTCACGGCCATCTTCGACGTGAACCGTCTGGGCCAGCGCGGCGAGACCGAGTTCGGCTGGGACGTCGAGGTCTACAGGCGCCGGGTGGAAGCGTTCGGGGCTCGGGCCGAGGTGATCGACGGCCACGACCTGGAGCAGATCGACCGCGCCCTCGGCGACGCCCGGGAGGCGGTCGGACCGACGGTGATCATCGCCCGCACGGTCAAGGGCAGCGGCTTCGCGGAGATCGCCGACCACGACGGCTGGCACGGCAAGGCCCTTCCCCCGGACATGGCCGAACGCGCCATCGCCCAGCTCGGCGGCGTGCGCAGCATCACCGTGAAGGGCCTGAAGCCGGCGGCGGCCAAGGCGGCCCGGGCCAAGGTCTCCGGCCGGGTGACCCTGCCCAGCTACGGCCCCGACGACAAGGTCGCGACCCGCAAGGCCTACGGTGACGCGCTCCTGGCGCTGGGCGAGCGTGCGGACGTGGTGGCCATGGACGGCGAGGTTTCCAACTCGACCCACGCCGACGAGTTCGCCAAGGCCTACCCGGAGCGCTTCTTCGAGATCTACATCGCCGAGCAGATGCTGGTGGCGGCCGCCGTAGGCATGAGCGTTCGCGGCTACACCCCGTTCGCCTCGACGTTTGCGGCGTTCTTCAGCCGGGCCTACGACCTCGTGCGGATGGCCGCCATCTCCGAGGCGGACATCCGCCTGGTCGGCTCCCACGCGGGTGTGGAGATCGGCGCTGACGGGCCCTCGCAGATGGCCTTGGAAGACCTGGCGTCGATGCGCGCGATCCATGGTTCGACCGTCCTCTACCCTTCCGATCCGAACGCGACTGCCAAGCTGACCGCCGCCATGGCCGACCTCGGCGGGATCAGCTTCATGCGGACCACCCGCGGCGCTTACCACACGCTCTACGGGCCGGCCGAGGACTTCCCGGTGGGGGGCGCCAAGGTGCTGCGCAAGTCGGCGCACGACCAGGTGACGCTGATCGGCGCCGGGGTGACGTTGCACGAATGCCTGGCAGCGGCCGACCAGTTAGACCAGGCCGGGATCAGCGCCCGAGTCGTCGACCTCTACAGCGTCAAGCCGGTAGACGTGAAGACGCTGCGTGCGGCCAGCAAGGCGACGGGCGGCCGGCTGGTCGTGGCCGAAGACCATTACCCGGAGGGTGGCCTGGCAGCGGCCGTGCTGGAGGGCCTGGCGATGGAGGCACAGCCGCCACGCCTCGCCCACTGCGCGGTGCGCGGACTGCCCTCCTCCGGCACGCCGGCAGAGCTGATGGACGCCGCCGGGATATCCGCTAAGCACATCGTGGCCGCGGCCCAAAAGCTGCTGCGGGCATGAACTGGAGGCAACTCAATGTCTGACGCGATCAAGCAGTTGAACGAGCAGGGCCAGGTCCTCTGGCTCGACAATATCGAGCGCCGTCTTATCACTTCGGGCGGCCTCGCCGCCATCCGCGACCAGGGTGTGACGGGCGTGACCTCGAACCCGACCATCTTCGAGAAGGCGGTCAAAGGCTCAGCCGACTACGAGCCGGCCCTGATCCCGCTGGTGCGGGCCGGCCGGTCGCCGGACGAGATCCTCTGGGAGCTGATGCTGGAGGACATCCGCGGCGCGGCCGACGTGCTGCGGCCCGTCTATGATCGGACCGGCCACGCGGACGGATTCGTCAGCATCGAGGTCTCGCCGGACCTGGCCATGGACACGCAGAAGACGATCGCGATGGCCCGCGACCTCTGGGATCGCGCCGATCGGCCGAACGTCATGGTCAAGATCCCGGGCACCCGTCCCGGACTGCCCGCCATCCGCCAGATGATCGGCGAGGGCGTGAACATTAACGTCACGCTGATCTTCGCGGTGTCGCGCTACGACGAGGTGGTGGACGCTTTCCTCAGCGGCCTGGAGGACCTGCGGGCCCGCGGCGGCGACGTCAGCAAGGTGGCCAGCGTGGCGAGCTTCTTTGTCAGCCGGGTGGATACGAAGATCGACAAGATCCTCGACGCCAAGATGGCGGAGTCCACCAATGCCGCCGAGCAGGAGAGGGTGCGAGGGCTGCTGGGCAAGGCTGGGATCGCCAACTCCAAGCTCGCCTACAAGCATTTCGGGCAGCACTTCTCGGGAGCTCGCTGGCAGGCGTTGGCCGATCTCGGCGCCCATCCTCAGCGCTGCCTCTGGGCCAGCACCTCGACCAAGGACCCGCGCTACCGCGACACGATGTACGTGGAAGACCTGATCGGGCCCCAGACCGTGGACACGGTGCCGCCGGCGACTTTGGAGGCGTTCCGCGACCATGGCCGCGTGGAGCGCACGCTGGACCGAGACGTGGAGGCGGCGGAGGCCGCGCTGGCGTCGCTGCCGACGGCGGGTGTGGACCTGGCCCGGGTGACCCAGGAGCTGGAAGACGAGGGCGTCAAGTCCTTCTCCCAGTCGTTCGCCGGGCTCCTCCAGACGCTCGAGGGCGAGGCGGCCGAGATCCGGGCCGGCCGGGCGAAGGTGGCGGCGAACACCGGCCCGACCTCTTGAGTGGAAAAAGGCGCGGCGTCGGTCGATGAGCGTCCGGGTCTTCGATGACCCGGAGTCGGTCGCCGGCGCCGCGGCGGCCGAGGTGGCGGAGGCGGTGCGCGGTGGCGCGCGGACGCTGGTCCTGGCGGGCGGCTCGACGCCGACCCGCGCCTACCAGTTGCTGGCCGAGGCGCCGCTCGAGTGGGGAAGGGTGGCCATTCTCTTCGGGGACGAGCGCTGCGTGCCCGCCTCACATCCTGAGAGCAACTACCTCATGGCGCGGCGGGCACTGCTGGACAGAGTGGCGGCCGGGACCGTCTATCGCATACCGGGAGAGCTGGGCGCGGAGGCCGCGGCGCAGCTCTACGGCGACGTGGTCGCCAGGCTCAGTCCCCTGGACCTGGTGCTTTTGGGCATGGGCCCCGACGGCCACACGGCGTCGCTCTTTCCCGATCACCCCGCGCTTCAGGCCGAGGGCTTCGCGGCGGCGGTGCACAACGCGCCCAAGCCGCCGCCGGACCGGGTCAGCCTGACGCTAGGGGCGCTCCGGGCCGCTCGCCAGGTGCTCTTCCTGGTCACGGGCGGGGACAAGGCGGAGGCCTTCGCCCAGGCTCAGCGCGGCGAGGTGCCTTCGGGCATGATCCCGGGCGCGGCCTACCTGGTCGATCGGGCCGCGGCCGGCTGAATGCTCCACTGAGCCGGCGCATGGCCAAGATCGTCCCCTCGATCCTCTCGGCCGACCCGGGCCGATTGGCCGAGCAGGTGCGAGAGGCGGTGGAAGCGGGCGGGGACCGGATCCAGGTGGACGTCATGGACGGCCACTTCGTGCCCAACCTGACTTTTGGCCCGGCGGTCGTCGAGGCAGTCAAGCGCGCGGCCGGCAATGTGCCGGTCGAGGCCCACCTGATGATCGAGGCGCCGGAGCGCTTCGTCGCCGCGTTCGCCGCCGCCGGCGCCGACTATGTACTCGTCCAGGTGGAGTCGACGCCTACCCTGCACCGCGCCCTGGCGGCTGTCAGCGAGGCCGGTGCCAAGCCGGGCGTCGTCCTCAACCCGGCCACCCCGGTCGAGGCGCTGCGGGAGGTGGCGGAAATCGTGGCCATGGTGCTGGTGATGACCGTCGAGCCCGGCTTCGGTGGCCAGCGCTTCATCGCCTCCAGCCCGGACAAGATCCGCCGCGTGGCCGCGCTGGTGCCCGGCCTGGACATCGAAGTGGATGGCGGCATCGATGTCGAGACGGCACCGTTGGCCACCGCCGCGGGGGCTACCCTGCTCGTCGCCGGCAGCTCCGTTTACGGCCACCCCGGCGGAGTCGCGGCCGGGATCCAGGCGCTGCGCCGCGCGTGCGCTGGTGGCTGACGCTGTGGCCTCAGCCGAAGCCCTGAAAAAGGCGGCGGCAGAAAGAGCGCTGACGCTGGTCCGGGACGGCATGACGGTGGGCATCGGCACAGGGACGACGGCCCACTACTTCATCGAGGGCCTGGGCCGGCTGGTCCAGTCGGGCATGCGCCTGCGCGGGGTGGCGACGTCTCTGGGCAGCGCGGAGCTGGCCCGCTCTGAGGGTCTGGCTATCGAGGAAGGCGACCCCCAAATCGACCTGGCGGTGGACGGAGCCGACGAGATAGACGACCGGCTGAACATGGTCAAGGGCCGCGGCGGCGCGCTCTTCCGAGAAAAGTTGGTGGCGCTGGCGGCGACGCGCTTCGTGATCATCGCGGACGAGTCGAAGCTGGTGCCAAAGCTCGGGGTCGGGCTGCTCCCAGTGGAGGTGGGGCCGTTCCTCTGGCGGCAGACGGCGCGGCGGCTGGAGCGCCTGGACGCCGTTTGGACCCTGCGCGGCGGCCTCCGCCAGCCCTACCGCACAGACAACGGCAACCTGGTCTTGGACCTGGCTTTCGCGGCCGGCATCGCCCACGCGGAGAGCCTGGGCGCAGCCCTCAAGGCCACTCCGGGCGTGCTCGAGCACGGGCTCTTCTTGGGTCTGGCCACGGGCTGCATCGTGGCCGGCGCCGACGGCGTGCGGGTCGTGGGAACATTGGAATGAGGAGGCGAGATGGCCGAGGCTGAGTTCGGCGTCTTCGGCCTGGCCGTGATGGGCCAGAACCTGGCTCGCAACATCGCTTCCCGCGGTCTGCCGGTGGCGCTCTACAACCGCACCCCAGTGCGCACCGATCGGATGCTGGCCGAGCACGGCGAAGAGGGAGAGTTCCTGCCGGCTCACGACGTGGCCGCGTTCGTCCGTTCGATCCGGCGTCCGCGGCCGGTCCTGGTGATGGTCAAGGCGGGTTCCGCGGTGGACGAGGCGATCGCGCAGCTGGAGCCCCATATGGAGCGGGGCGACATCGTCATCGACGGCGGCAACTCGCACTTCGAGGACACCCGCCGGCGGGCGCGGGAGCTCGAGTCGCGAGGGCTTCGGTTCTTGGGCACGGGGGTCTCGGGCGGGGAGGAGGGCGCCCTGCACGGGCCGTCGATCATGCCTGGAGGCACCGAGGAGGCGTACGGCCGGGTGGAGCCGGTCTTGACGCGGATCGCGGCCCAGGTGGACGGTACGCCGTGCTGCACCTTCATCGGCGCCGACGGCGCCGGGCACTACGTGAAGATGGTCCACAACGGCATCGAGTACGCGGACATCCAGCTGATCGCCGAGGCTTACGACCTGATGCGCTCCGGCCTCGGCCTCGGCGCGGCCGAACAGGCGGCGATCTTTCGGGAATGGAACCAGGGCGACCTCGACTCCTACTTGATCCAGATCGCAGCCGAGGTCCTGGCCAAGCAGGACGCCGCGACCGACCGGCCGCTGGTCGATTCAATCCTCGACGAGGCCCAGCAGAAGGGAACCGGCAAGTGGACCTCGCAGTCGGCCCTGGACCTGGGGGTGCCGGTGACAGCGATCACCGAGGCCGTGTTCGCCCGCGCCCTCTCGGCCCAGAAACAGCGCCGCGTGGAGGCGTCCGGTCTTCTGCCCGGGCCCGGCCACCGCTCTCGTCCGGAACGGGGGCTCGTGGAGGACATTCGACACGCGCTCTACGCCTCCAAGGTCGTGGCCTACGCGCAGGGCTTCGAGCAGTTGGCGGCCGCCGCCGCGGAATACGGTTGGCGCCTGGACCTGGGCTCACTGGCCACGATCTGGCGCGGAGGCTGCATCATCCGGGCGCGCTTCCTCGACCGGATCCGGGAGGCGTACCAGGAGCAGCCCGACCTCTCCAGCCTGCTGCTGGCGACCTACTTCCGGGAGGCGATCGCGGACGGGCAGGACTCCTGGCGGCGGGTGGTGCGCGCGGCGGTCGAGATCGGTGTGCCGGTGCCGGCTTTTTCGTCGGCTCTTGCCTATTACGACGGCTACCGCCGCGAACGGAGCCCGGCCAACCTAATCCAGGGCCTGCGCGACTACTTCGGCGCGCACACGTACCGGCGCCTCGACCGGGAGGGCTCGTTCCACACGCGCTGGGCCCAGGACGGGACCGAGGTCGCCGTGGACTGAGAGACGGGCGCCCGGCTGGAGCTCGCTGCTGGCTTAGGCCACCGGCACCAGGACCACGTCGTCCGTTGAGCCCGACAGTCTCCTGAGCCCGCGATCAAGCGTGGCCAGGCGCGCCCCATTACTGCGCGCGACCGCCAGCAGGTGGGCGTCTGTCACATCCCTGTGGCCCAACAGGAGTTTGGGATCGACATCGCTGCCGACGATGGCCTCCACATCGTCGGCCAGGAATCGGTGACCCGGAACGGCCCGCATCCGGCTGAGCAACGTCAACGCCTCCAGCGGGCGCACCGCGCCGGGCACGATCGCCTGGTTCGTGATCACCCGGACCAGGCCGGCCTCGGTCATCGGGGTGGTCGCCCACAGCTCGCTGCCGCGCTGCCCGAACCAAGCCAGTGCCGGCTCGTGATGGACGTGGCTGGGCCACGCCAGGCTGACCAGCACGTTGACGTCGAGCAGGTTCGTCAGCCCTCCTCCAGGGCCGCCCGCACCATCTCATCGGTCAAGGGCGCAGTGCCGGGCGGGAGGTCGAAGACCGGAAATGCACTCTCCAAGGTGATTCGCGCCGCTGATGGCTGGAGGGCGCGACGGACGAGCTCGGAGATCACAGCGCCGAGCGGGCGTTGCTCGGTACGGGCCATCGCCTTCGCCACCTCCAAGACATCCGCGTCCAGGTTGACCGTCGTGCGCATCAGTGCACCATAGCATCACATCGCGATGCCGAGGAGGGCCCGGACTAAACTGGGGATCGCTCGAGGAGAGGTCGCCTAGTCCGGTCGAGGGCGCGGCACTGGAAATGCCGTAAGCGGGCAACTGCTTCGAGGGTTCGAATCCCTCCCTCTCCGCCACTGTCCTGTCTCAGGACATCGTGCACGCCTGTTGCAAGACATTGTGCGCCGGCCAGCGCCCGCCGAGAGGTTGATAGG
>JALYZG010000330.1 GCA_030948965.1 Candidatus Dormiibacterota bacterium
GGGGCCGCGGCACGGACCGGCGATCCGCTGGTGGGCGGCGCTGGTTTCGAACCAGCGACCTCTCGCGTGTGAGGCGAGCGCTCTCCCGCTGAGCTAGCCGCCCGAATCTTCGACATTCTAGCGGAGGCCCAGTTGGACTCCGGGCCCCGGCTGGACCCGCCGGAGGGGGAGCACGGTCGGAACTTGACTTTGGCCCCCGGGACCGCAATCATGGTGCCCTGAGTAGTGGGGTGCGCCGCCTTTTCGGCGGTCACCGCCCTCCGTCGGCGCACTCTCGCCCCGCTTGCAAAGCGGGAAGAGGACGGGGGGATTTGGAGGGCGTCGCTCTTCGCGAATCCGGCGACGCGCTCCGAGGATCAGCAGAAGGGGGATCTGAATGAACAGGATTCGTTTCCGTGTGCTCGCCTTGGCGGCACTTGGAGGCATCGCGGCCTTTGCCTGCGGGGGCGGTAGCTCCGGCAGCACGGGCCAGACCCTGGCGTCCGACCAGACGCTCCATCTGTCCATCCAGGACGACGTCGGAACCCTGGATCCTGGCCACGTCCAATCGGGCGTGGACATCGCGTTCACCCAGCAGATGTTCAGCGGGCTGTACAAGTTCGACAACAACCTCAAGGTGCAACCCGACATCGCCACCGGCATGCCTGACATCTCGTCGGACGGCCTGACCTATACGTTCCACCTGAAGAGCGGCGCCAAATTCTCAAACGGCGACCCGGTGACGTCGGCTGACTTCCTCTACAGCTGGAACCGCGCGGCTTACCTGGCCGATGCGTACGACATCGTGTTCGGGCCCGTGGTCGGCTTCGACGATGTTTCGAACCAGAGGGCCAAGACCTTGAGCGGTCTGACGGCCCCCGACGCCCACACGATCAAGGCCCAACTCAGCGCCCCGGCCGGCTACTGGCTGACCGAGCTGGCGCTGTGGACGGCCAACGCCCTCGATCAGAAAGTGATCGGCGACTACACCGACAAGAACAACGCCAAGAACGACTCCTGGTGGACTGACCCGACGACCGCAATCGGCTCGGGCCCGTTCAAGCTCGCCGCTCGGACCCCGAAGGCCTCCATGGATTTCAAGCCTGTCAGCGGCTACTGGGCCGGCTCGACCGGCGCGTTGACCGACATCAAAGTGGACATCGGCGCTGACGCCACGGCGGCAGTCAAGAAGTTCGAGTCGGGCGGCTACGACAACTATGGCTTCGCCAATCAGTCGCCCTCCATCTCGGACATCCTCCGCTACAAGGGCGACCCGACCAAGTCGAAGCTGCTCACCATCTACCCGCAGGGCCGCTCCTCATGGCTCGGCTTCAACCAGGTGGTCGGGCCCTTCAAGGGTCTCGCCGACGGCCTCGATGGGCGTACGTCTTTCTCTCACGCAATCGACCGCAGCCAGATCGTGAACGTGGCCTGCGGCAACGGTGCCACCTGCTCAGCGGGCAGCGGCTTCGTCCTCGCCAAGGGCCTCAAGGGCTACCTGGGCGACAACAGCGACCCGCTGGCCAAGTTCGATGCCGCCGGAGCCAAGGCCCAGTACCAGAAGTGGGACTCGACCGGCTCCAAGGTGGCGGGGCTCAAGCTCGAATACAACACCACGTCGGTCAACGATCAGCTCTACGGCAACGTGCAATCGCAGCTGAAGGCCAACCTGGGCATCAACGTCCAGCTCAGCCCATCCGACTTTCCAAGCCTGATCAAGAGGCGCAACGCCAAGCAGGCCATCCTCTTCCGTGACTCCTGGGGGGCCGACTACGACCATCCCCAAGACTGGTTTGACAACCTCTTCACCTGCGCCGCGGGCAAGGTGGGCGGCGGTGGTTCGGCCGGCTACTGCAACCCGGCGGTTGACAAGCTCTCGACCCAGGCCGGACAGCTGGTCGACATCTCGAAGGCCGTCCCCATCTATCAGCAGGCGTTCCAGTTGATGATCAAGGACGCGTTCGGCGCAACCCTTACGTACGGCACCCAGACCTATTTGGTCCAGAGCTACGTCCAGGGCATGGGTAACAGCTCCCTCTACGACTACCCCTGGATCGGGATCAAGCTTCTGAAGCACTAGAACCCTTCGGCAACCGTGCCAAGCGCATACAATCGGGGGGCTCGCCGGAAGGCGGGCCCCCTACCCTTTCTCAAGAGGTTTTGACGGTTACATGACCCGGGGCACCCTCATCTACATCGGGCAGCGCTTCTTCCTCATCCTGCTCACCGCCGTCATCGTTTCCTCGGTCGTCTTCATCGGCGTCCACCAGCTGCCCGGCAACGCGTTCCTGGGCGAGCGCCGGCAGAGCGCCGTCAGCCAGGCGGAGCTGCTCCGCCACTACGGCCTCGACAAGCCGTGGCCGCAGCAGTACCTGAACTGGCTGACCGGGGTGATGACCCGGGGCGACCTCGGCGAGTCGCTGAAGAATCGAGGGGTCAGGATCACGCCCCTGCTGCTGCGGGAGGCGAGCGTCAGCGCCACGCTCGGCGCCTTCGCCATGATCTTCTGCATCGTCGTGGGCATGTCGCTGGGCATAGTCGCGGCCGTCAGACAGAACACCTGGATCGACTATTCAGCGTCGTTCATGGCCACGATCGGTTACAGCATCCCCAACTTCGTCCTGGCCTTCCTGCTCATTCTCCTGACTGTGACCGGCCTCTTCCAGTGGACGCATGGGGCCATCTATGAAGACATCGGCTGGGGCAAGATCGAGCAGATCCCGGTGCCGGCGATCGCGCTCGGGGTGCTGCCGATGACGCTGATCGCGCGCCTGACCCGTGCGAGCATGCTGGAGGTGATCCGCCAGGACTACGTGCGCACGGCCTGGGCCAAGGGTCTGAAGGCACAGGTGGTCATCATCCGCCACGCACTGCGAAACGCCCTGATCCCGGTCGTCACCGTGCTGGGCCCGATCACGACCGGAGTCATCACCGGCTCCGTGGTGATCGAGAATCTGTTCGGCATCCCGGGCCTCGGCAAGGAGTTCGTCGCCAGCATCCTCACCCGCGACTACAACATCGTGATCGGCGTCTTCACCTTCTACGCCATCCTCGTCGGCCTGGCCAATCTCCTCGTCGACCTGGTCTATCCGATACTTGACCCGAGGATCAGATACTGATGGCCACCTTTTCCCCGGCCCTTGAACCGGAATTCGTCCCGGACAGCCAGTACGAGGTCGGCGAGGCCATCTCGGTCTGGCGCGACACGTGGCGCCGGCTGGCTCGCAACCGCTTCGCCGTGTTCGGCCTCTGCTTCATCGGCCTTCTGATCGTGGTCGCCGTCGTGGCCCAGTTCTGGACGCCGTACCCGATCTACGCCCAGGGCCTGGGCCGCATCTACGCCGGGCCGTCGCTCAAACACCCGCTGGGCCTCGACCAGGTGGGTCGCGACATCCTCAGCCGCCTGATGGTTGGCGCCGGAATTGCCGTGGCGGTGGGCCTCGGCACGGCGCTGCTGAGTTCGATCATCGGCATCGCCCTGGGCCTGCTGGCCGGCTTCTACCGAGGCTGGGTGGACTCGGTCATCACGCTGGTGATCAACGTCTGGTATGGCATTCCCGACCTGCTGTTCGTGATGTTGCTGGTGGTCATACTCCAGAGCCGTGACCTCAAGTTCATCATCCTCGCCATCTCGCTGACGGCTTGGCTGAACATGGCCCGGCTGGTGAGGGGCCAGACCCTCAGCCTGCGCGAGCGCGAGTTCGTCGAGGCCGCGCGCTCGATCGGGACCAGGGACCTCGCTCTGCTCTGGCGGCACATCCTGCCGAACGCTCTCGGCCCAATCATCATCCAGGCGAGCTTCCTAGTTCCCTCTGCGATCATCTTCGAGGCCTTCCTCAGCTACCTGGGCTTCGGAGTGCCGCCGCCCCAGCCATCCTGGGGCGCGATGTCCGCGGAGGGCTTCCAGTCCCTGCAGCTGGCGCCCCACGTGGTCCTAATCCCGGCCTTCGCGCTGTCGATCACCCTGGTGGCGTTGAACGCCTTCGGCGACGGCCTGCGGGACGCGATCGACCCCCGGATGAGGCGCTGATCTGAAGTGGCGTCGTTGCTCAGGGTGGAGGACCTCAAGACCCACTTCTTCACCTCAGGCGCCGTGGTCAAGGCTGTGGACGGGATCTCCTTCGAGGTCAACAAGGGCGAGACGCTCGGCATCGTGGGCGAGTCGGGCAGCGGCAAATCCATCACCTCGCTCTCCATCCTCCGCCTGATCCCGGAGCCCGGCCGGATCGTCAGCGGGCGCGTCCTGTTCGGCGAGGAGGGCCATCAGAAGGACGTCGTGCAGATGTCCGACGAGGAGATCCGCGAGTTCCGCGGCAACGACGTGGCCATGATCTTCCAGGATCCGATGACCTCGCTCAACCCGGTCCTGCGCGCCGGCTTCCAGGTCAAGGAGGCTATGACCGCCCACGAGCGCTTCACCTCCCAGCAGGCGGAGGGGCGGATTGTAACGATGCTCAAGAAGGTGCGCATCCCTGCTCCCGAGCAGCGAGCGAAAGCCTACCCCCACCAGTTCAGCGGTGGCATGCGCCAGCGCGTGATGATCGCGATGGGCCTCAGCAACGAGCCCAGCCTGCTCATCGCCGACGAGCCAACGACGGCGCTGGACGTGACCGTCCAGGCCCAGATCATCGAGCTGCTGCGGGACCTCAATCGCGAAATGGGCACGGCCATCATCCTCATCACGCACAACCTCGCGGTCGTCGCCAGCCTCTGCACCCGGGTCATCGTCATGTACGCCGGGCGCATCGTCGAGCAGGGCCCGACCAGCCAGATCTTCAAGAACCCGCAGCATCCCTACACCTGGTCGCTGCTGCGCTCGATTCCTCGCCTCGACGTGGATGAACACGTGAAGCTGCTCAGCATCGCCGGCCTCCCCCCGGACATGGGCAACCCGCCGCCGGGTTGCAAGTTCCACCCGCGCTGCCGGTTCCGCATTGACCGCTGCCTCGAGGAGGAGCCGCCGCTCGGGGAGGTGGGACCGGGCCAGGATGCGCGGTGCTGGGTGCTGATGAAGAACGCGCTCAACCCGGCCGAGGCGCCGGCCCGGTGACCTTGGAGCAGCGGTCGACGCAGCCGGCGGCAGGCGCGGCCACGGCAACCGCCCCCCTTGTCCGAGTCGAGGACATCACCAAGCACTTTCCGATCGGGGGCGGCCTGTTCGGCGGGGAGGTCGTAAAGGCGGTCGATGGGGTCACCTTCGAGGTCTTCGCCGGGGAGACCCTGGGCCTCGTCGGAGAGTCGGGCTGCGGCAAGTCGACCCTTGGCCGTGTCATCGCCCAGCTCCACCCGGCCACCTCGGGCCACGTCTTCTTCAAGGACACCGACCTGGTCTCGCTGAAAGGCGAGAAGCTGCGCCGGTGGCGGCAGGACCTGCAGATGATCTTCCAGGACCCCTACGCCTCGCTCAATCCGCGCATGACGGTGGGCCAGATCATCGGCGAGCCGCTGATCAACTTCCGCATCTCCCGGGGCAAGGAGCGCGAGAAGCGGGTCAACGAGATCATGCGCATCTGCGGGCTCAACCCCAACTTCTTCAACCGCTACCCGCACGAGTTCTCAGGCGGCCAGCGCCAGCGCATCGGCATCGCCCGCGCCCTGATCTTGAACCCGACGTTCGTGGTCGCGGACGAGCCCATCTCCGCCCTCGACGTGTCGATCCAGGCGCAGATCGTCAACTTGCTGGAGGACCTGCAGGATCAGTTCCACCTAACCTACCTCTTCATCGCCCATGACCTGTCGGTCGTGCGCCACCTGAGCGATCGGGTGGCCGTCATGTACCTGGGCAAGGTGGTCGAGATCGCCGAGTCGAAGGAGATCTACCGCCGGCAGCTGCACCCGTACACGAAGGCGCTGCTCAGCTCGATCCCCATACCCGACCCGGAGCTCGAGGCGCGCCGCAAGCCGATCCTGCTGAAGGGCGAGATCCCCTCGCCCGTGAACCCGCCCTCGGGCTGCCGCTTCCACACGCGCTGCCCCATCGCCGAGGAGATCTGCTCCCAGGTCGATCCACCGCTCGAGGACAAGGGCGGCGTCCATCTCGCGGCCTGCCACTTCCCGGGCAAACTCTAGAATCACGGAGGGAACCCAGGTTCCCCCCGTGGGCCCACCCTGCCTGACGCTGGCGCGCGCGTCACGGAGCGGGGCGCGGGTAACAACTCATTCGGCCCAGCGAAGCCGGGCCCACGCCTGACGATAGAGTATTTCCGCACTCGCCGACGTAGCTCAGCTGGCAGAGCAATCGCCTTGTAAGTGAAAGGTCGCCGGTTCGAATCCGGCCGTCGGCTCCACACCAAGCTCTAGCCTTGGAATTTCTCAAGGCGGCCGCTCCGGCCCTTACGCTTCAGCGAGGAAGGCGTGCCATAGAGAATGGAGGAGCCGATGACCGATCTAGACGTACAGATCCCGACCCGGGCCACGGTCCTCTCTCGGGACGGGAAGTGGTGGTGGAACGGCCGCCGGTGGCTGGCAGCGGTGTCCGACGACGGTCTCTGGAGATGGGACGGGCAAGCCTGGCGGCCCCTCTTGGAGTTCGCCCCGGACCGGCCCCGGGACATGGCCGCTGCTGTGGCCGGGCACGCCGACCAGCTCTACGCCCAGGGCGGCGCCATCCTGGCGGCGAGGGCTGACGAGTGGGAGCCTGACGGGAGCCTGACAGAGTTCATCGAACAATGCGGGGCCGTCCAGCCCAGCCAGGGGGAGTTCCGGACCCTGACTGCGCGGATCGGGCGCGCCGCGTCCCCGCCCACGCTGAAAGAGGCGGACGACCTGCTCGCTATCGCGCGCGCGCTCGACGCCCGATCGGCGCACCTGCTCGAGGCAGCGGCGGCTGTGGAGACTGCCCAGCAGGAGCGCGAGCAGTCGATCGCCAACGCCGAGCGCGCGGTCGAAGCGGCTGAGGCGGTGCGTGGGGAGGCCTTGGCGCGCTCGGCTCGGGCGGTCGACACGGCCGAGACAGACCATGGGCGCTTGATCGAAGAGGCGCGCACGCGCCTGCGCCGGGTGCGGACTCCGGGTCCGGGGGACCTCCACCACGAGTACGGTCCCTACCGGCTGCACGGCCACGTCGTGTTCACCCCTGACGGAGCGGCGTCATCCGCCAGCGCCCGCGTGGACCTGGACACGGCCGCGCACCTCTGGGAGCGCCACCGCGAGGTCCTCGGCGACCTCGTCCTGCTCGGCTCGGGGGGCGCCAACACGTTCTACGAGGCTCTGACCACGGAGGGCCGATCGGTCTTCATGCTCGTCACCGGCCGCAGCCTGGCCTCGATCACTCCCGTCGCAGACGACGAGCGGCAGGACGCCGCCGCCTTTGCGTCGGCGGTGACTAACCACGCCGAGGCCGCCATTCAAGCCCAGCGCGAGCGCGAGCTCAGGGCGCGCATCGCGGAGGACGAGATGGATGCGATGCGGGCCGACCGGTCGCTGGTGGACAACGCGCGGCAGGAGCTGAAACGGGTCGAGGACGACCAGTCGTTGCTCACGCCGATTTGGCAGGCGCAGCGCTCGGTCGAGGCGGCGCGGCTGGAGACGCCGACCCTGATCGCGGCTCGCGAGCGGCTGCGCGCGCTGGTCGGCGAGCTCACCGCGCAGCCCCCGGGCCTCACCTCGCAACCTCCCGACTGAGGCCCCACCGTCTCCGGTCCGCGACGCTAGGGTTGAGGCGGTGGACGTGAGAACGGCGCCTGAGCCCACGGATGTCGAGGCCTTGCTGCGCGCGTACCGGGAGGTCCGACCCGACCCGGCCGTCCCGGGCCAGCGAGTCGCCTTCGGGACCTCCGGTCACCGCGGCACAGCTCCCGCCGGGAGCTTCAACCAGGCCCACATCCTGGCCATCACAGAGGCCATCTCTCGCTACCGCTCCGGTCGCGGCTGGAGCGGCCCGTTGTTCGTCGGCCGCGACACGCACGCTCTGTCCCGTCCGGCATTCGACACGGCGCTCGACGTGCTGCTCGCGCATGGCGTGCGAGTGTTGGTTGATGCGAGCGACGGCTATACACCCACCCCAGCCGTCTCTCACGCCATCCTCCGCCACAACGCCCGGGGCGGCGACCGGGCGGATGGCATCATCATCACCCCCTCCCACAACCCGCCGCCGGACGGTGGTTTCAAGTACAACCCCCCCAGCGGCGGCCCTGCCGACACCTCGGTTACGAGCTGGATCGAGGATGAGGCCAACCGGCTGCTCGAAGCCCGCCTCGACGGTGTTCCCGACGAGCGGCCTGCCGGCGCCGAGCCCGAACCCTATGACTTCCTGGGCACCTACGTCGCGGACCTGGGCTCGGTTCTGGACATGCAGCGCATTCGCGCCTCGGGCCTGCGGCTGGGCTGCGACCCGATGGGGGGCGCCAGCAAGGACTATTGGCTGGCCGTCGCGGACTACTGGCACCTGAACCTGGAGGTCGTCAACACAGCCATCGATCCGACGTTCTCGTTCATGCCCCCCGATTGGGATGGACGCATCCGGATGGACAGCTCCTCGCCCTTCGCGATGCGGCACCTGATCGACCTCAAGGACCGCTTCGATCTCGCCTTCGGCAACGATCCTGACGCGGACCGCCACGGGATCGTCACTCGGGGCGCCGGCCTGATGAACCCCAACCACTTTCTGGCGGCGTCGATCCAGCACCTTTTCCGGCACCGCCCATCCTGGCCCGCGGCCGCGGCTGTAGGCAAGACCCTGGTCTCCAGCGCCCTCATCGACCGGGTCGCCCAAGGTCTCGGCCGGCGCCTGATCGAGGTGCCGGTGGGGTTCAAGTGGTTCGTGGACGGCCTGCTGGACGGGAGCCTTGGATTCGGCGGCGAGGAGAGCGCCGGGGCCAGCTTCTTGCGCCTGGACGGCGCCCCTTGGTCTACGGACAAGGACGGCCTCATCATGGCCATGCTGGCGGCCGAGATCACGGCCACTGAGGGCCGGGACCCGGCGGATCTGTATGCGAGCCTGACCGAGCGCTACGGCGCCCCGATCTACCGGCGCGTTGACGCCCCCGCCACGCCGGCCGAAAAGGCCGTGCTCTCGCGCCTTTCGCCGGAACAGGTCAGCGCCTCGGAGCTGGCCGGGCATCCGATCCTCCGGATTCTGACCGCCGCTCCTGGCAACGGCGCCCCGATCGGCGGCCTGAAGGTGGTCACGGACGCCGGCTGGTTCGCGGCCCGCCCGTCTGGCACAGAGGACGTTTACAAGATCTACGCCGAGAGCTTCGACGGCGAGCAACACCTGGACCGCATCCTGGAGGAGGCTCGGACCGTCGTCGGCGCCGCTCTGGCCGGGGCGGGCGCGGCGTCCTGACCGCCCCTGAGCGATCCGAGCAGGGCGCCGGGGCGGGCTGGACGTGGAGCCGGCACGGTGTGCTGGCCGGGGCGCTCGCCTTCGTGCTCGTGGCCGTCGCCGTGCTCGTCTTCGCGTTCCTCCAGGGCGACCTCACTGAAGAGCTCGGCGATCTCGGCGGTCTGGGCGGATTCGTCACCACTGTCCTCAACCGCTACGGGGTCGGAGCGGGCCTGGCTCTGCTCTACATCGAGGAATCCGGGGTGCCGCTGCCGGTTCCGGGCGACGCCTACGTCATCTACATCGGCCATGCCGCCATCGGCTCGGCGCCGCGCCTCGTCCTGTCCTGGGCGGCGATCGTAGCCGTAGTGACGGCAGGCGCCAGCAACCTCTTCCTCATCTCCCGGCGCTGGGGGCGGCGCCTCCTGCACGGACCCTTGGGACCGTTCCTTCACCTCAGCCCAGAGGCGCTGGACCGGGCCGAGGCCTGGTTCGGACGGTGGGGCATCCTGGCCATCATCTTCGGGCGCCACATTCCCGGCTTCCGGGTTCCGATCACGGTCGCGGCCGGCGCCCTCGGCGTCCGCTACCGCGTGTTCGCGCCGGGCGTGGCCGTGTCGACGGGAGTCTGGGCCGCCCTCTGGCTCTGGATCGGTGTCCGCTTCGGCACCGAGGCCGCCCACGTCTTCAGCCGCTATCCGTGGGTGATCGTGGCGGTGATCGCGGTCGTGATCGGAGTGGCCGGGTTCATCGTCGGGCGCGGCGTGCGGGAGTCGCTGCGCCGGACCCGGGAAACCGCCGGCTAGACCAGCCCGTGGTCCCGCGGATGACCTGGCCCGCTAGGGCGCTTGAGGTGCTTTCGCCGGCGAATCCTCTTTTGACGCCAGAAATTCGGTATGTGCGCTCCGATCAGAAAGTCTGCGATCACGCGCTGGCGGCCGCCGCCCCGCAGCCGATACGCCCCCCCACGCCTCACCCGCAGTCAGCGCGGCGACCTGATCGACGGGGCTGAACGTCACTCCGATGCGCTCCATCGCTTAAACCGCGGGCTGCTGGTCAGGAAAGGCGGCCGCAATCTCGGCCCAGACGACATCACGCGCAATCAGGCCTCCAGCCATCAGCGCCTCGCGAAGCGCCTGCCTCGAGCGAGGGCCGTGGTCCCGATC
>JALYZG010000350.1 GCA_030948965.1 Candidatus Dormiibacterota bacterium
GGCCCGGTGTCGTGGGTAGGCCGGCCGGCGGCCACAACAGCCGCCACCAGCCGGCTCGGCGGCGTGGGCGGCACCGCGATCCCGAGCGGAGCCACGCGCATGGCGGCGCCGTTGGTCACGCCGGCGCGCCCTGTGCGGCGAGGGTCCTCGCCTCTCGAGATCGCAGCCACCGCCCGTCCGGTGGAGGGGCCGAGCAGGTCCCGGCGCCCGGCCGCGCTGAAACGCCGCTCGAGGGCGACGAGCTCCCGCGCCAGCCGCTCCGGGCGGACGCGGCCCTCACCCTCGAGCAGCAGCCGGGCGATTATCAGGGCCTGCTCCGTGTCGTCGGTGATGGTGCCCGCGGGCAGCCCGGCGCTGATCGGGTTTTCGGCGGGGCCCGGCAGCAGGCGTGGCTCCGGACCCAGAATGCGCAGCGCCGTCGCGCGCGTCAGCTCCTGGGTGGGCATCCCCAACGCGTCGCCGAGGGCCAGACCGTAGAGGGCACCCAGGGCTCGCCGCCGCTCTCCGCGCACGGCTCGACGATAGGCCGCGTTCGGGCGATGATGCCGGTCGGTACCGCTATGAGGGCTCGACCAACCCGTGCTTCAGCGCGTAGATCGTCAGCTGCGTCCGGTCGGAAAGGGCGAGGCGGCGATACATGGCCGAGATGTGCTTGCGCACCGTGCGATGGCTGAGTGAAAGTCGGAGACCGATCTGCCGGTAGTTGTGGCCGGCCACGACCAGCCGCAGGATGTCGGCATCCCGTTCGCTGAGGCCGCCGGTCGGCCGCGCTTCGCGGCCGGGCCGGCTCAGCGGCTCGAGCAGGGAATCGGCCAGGCTGGCGCTGAGGACGCAGTCGCCCCGGGCCACTACTCCGATCGCGGCCACGACGGCGGCCAGCGGTGCCGACCGCAGCTCGTAGCCAGAGGCGCCGGCCTTCAGCGCCGTCAGAGCGGCCGCGGGATCGGCGTCGGCGGCCAGTATCACGACCGCGGCCCCGATCTCGGCCAGGGCCGGGATCAAGCGCCGCGCGGCGGCGCTCAAGCGGGGCGTGCCCAGCACCACGACGTCGGGCCGAAGGGCCAGGGCCAAGGCCTGGAGCTCCTCCAGCGCGGCGTCGCCCGCCATGTCCAGGCCCGGCACCTCCGAGAGCATGCCCGCAAGGCCGCGGCGGAAGAGGGTCTCGTCGTCGGCCACGACCACCCGGGTCGAGCGCCGCGCGGGGCGCAGGGCGACGTGGGGGCTGGGGTCCAGGGTCTCAGACACGGGAAGCCGAATGTTGCCTCGGCCGCGGTCCCGGTTAGAAGGGGCGAACGGCACCCGGCCGGGCCCGCCGTCCCTGCGGAGTCTGGGACACGCGATCGGGCGCGGGCCTGTCAGTGGATCCGGAACCGCGCCTGGGTGCTCGCCTTCACCTCGTCCAGCGTCGCCCCCGGCTGCAGCTCGCGCAGGCTGAATCCGGCCGCGGTCACGTCGAAGATCGCGAGCTCGGTGACGATCACGTCCACCTCGCCCCGCGCTGTCAGGGGATAAGTGCATCGCTCCACGATCTTGGAGCGACCGGACGTGTCGCGGTGGGTCGTGGCCACGATCACCCGCCGGGCGCCGACCACGAGGTCCATGGCGCCCCCGACTCCCAGCACGTCCTGGCCGGGCACGGCCCACGATGCCAGGTCGCCTTGGGCCCCGACCTGGAGCGCCCCCAGGACCGCCACGTCGACGTGGCCGCCGCGGATCATGGCGAAAGCGTCGGCGCTGGAGAAGAAGGACGCGCCCGGCAGCGTCGTCACCGCCTGCTTGCCCGCGTCCACGAGGTCCGGGTCGAGGTCTCCCGGCGCCGGTCGCGGGCCGACGCCCAGGAGGCCGTTTTCGGTGTGCAGGAAGACGCTCCTCCCTTCCAGGTACCGGGGCACGAGCGTCGGAATGCCGATGCCCAGGTTGACCACGTCCCCGTCCCGCAGCTCGCTTGCCGCCCGCCGCGCGATCAGGCGCCGCGCCTCGTCGCCCGTCACGGCGGCACCACCACGTCCACGTAGAGGTGGGGCGTGACGATGGTCTCGGGATCGAGCGCGCCGACCTCCACGACCTCCTCGACCTCGGCGATGACAGTGCTCGCCGCTGTGGCCATGAGCGGGTTGAAGTTGCGGGCCGTGCCGCGGTAGACGAGGTTGCCGAGCCTATCCGCGCGGTGCGCCTTGACCAGGGCCACGTCGCCGCGCAGGGCCCGCTCCAGGACGTACTCGCGCCCATCCTCGAAGGTGCGCGACTCCTTGCCCTCGGCCAGGAGGGTGCCGGCCGCGGTCGGCGTGTAAAAGGCGGCGATGCCCGCGCCGCCCGCCCGGATCGCCTCGGCCAGCGTGCCCTGAGGCAGCAGCTCGACCTCCAGCCGGCCTTCGCGCCGGGCTTCCGCCACCTCGGGATTGGACGTGAAGTAGGAGCCGACGGCCTTCCGCAGGCGGCCATCACGCAACAGGGCGCCGAGGCCCAGCCCGGCCTCGCCCACGTTGTTGCTGACCACCGTCAGGTCCCGGCGGCCGAGGCGGGCCAGGGCGTCGACGAGGCGCAGCGGCATGCCCACCAGGCCGAAGCCGCCGCAGAGGATCACGTCGCCATCGCGGATCGCCTGGACCGCGGAGTCGGGGTCGAGGAATCGGGCCGGCACGGGTACATGGTGCCTCGGGTCTGGCGCCGGCGGCTGGGCGCCCGGCGAACTACGATCCCGCACGTGCCCCGGACCCAGGTCGCGATCGTCGGCGCCGGTCCGGCAGGCCTGCTGCTGGCCCAGCTCCTGCACCTGGCCGGGATCGAGTCCGTGGTGCTGGAGCGGCGGAGCCGCGAGTACGTCGAGGCGCGAGTCCGCGCCGGAGTGCTCGAGGACGGCGCCGCGCGGATCCTGCGCGAGGCGGGCGTGGGAGCTCGCCTGGAGCGCGAGGGCCTGGCCCATCGCGGCATCCACATCCAGTTCGGGGGCGCCCGCCATCACCTCGATTTCGTCGACCTCGCCGGCCGCGGAATCGTCGTCTACGGCCAGCAGGAGGTGGTCAAGGACCTGATCGCGGCCCGGCTCGCGACTGGCCGCCCCCTCCAGTTCGAGGCGGAGGCGATCACTGTTTTGGGGGTCGACACGCAGCGCCCGACCGTGCGCTACCTGGAATCCGGGCGCGAGGCTGAGCTGCGCTGCGATTTCGTGGCCGGCTGCGACGGCTCTCACGGGCCTTGCCGCCAGGCGCTCGGAGCCGCGACCCGCACTCTGGCCCGCGACTACCCCTTCGCCTGGCTGGGCGTGCTGGCCGCCACCCCGCCGGCTGCTACGGAGCTGATCTACGCCTGCCACGAGCGCGGCTTCGCCCTCCAGAGCATGCGATCGCCAGAGATCAGCCGCCTCTATCTCCAGGTGGACCCGGACGATCGCTCCGAGCGCTGGCCGCCGGCGCGCCTCTGGCCCGAGCTGCGGGACCGGCTGGGCGCGCCCGAGCTCGCGCCTGGGGAGCTGCTGGAGCGGTCGGTGACACCCATGCGCGCATTGGTCCTCGAGCCGATGCGGCGCGGCCGCCTCTTCCTGGCCGGCGACGCGGCTCACGTGGTGCCGCCGACCGGCGCCAAGGGCATGAACCTGGCCCTGGGCGACGTCCGCGCGCTCGCCTCCGCCCTCGAGGGTTGGTACGAGACCGGGGACAGCGCCGGCCTGGACGGCTACTCGGGCTCCTGCCTGCGCCGCGTCTGGCGCGCCCAGCGCTTCTCCGCTTTCATGACCGGCCTGCTCCACCGCGACCCCGGCGACGATGCGTTCGCCCACCGCCTGCGCCTGGCCCACCTGGACCACGTCGTGGGCTCGCGGGCGGCCGCCACCGCGCTGGCCGAGGACTATACGGGGGCCGCCACCGATTGACCCTCGGCGGCGGCAGCGAATTCCGTCATCGAGAGAACGTTGCCGTCCGGATCGCGGAACCACGCGACGCGGTCGCCGCCGGGGGTCGTCCAGACGCCCTGAGCGTCCTGCTCCAGGCCCGCGTGGCGTTCGAAAGTCACGCCGCGACGGCCCAACTCGGCCATCGCCGCCGCAAGGTCCGGCACAGCCCAGCCCAGCACGGTGTAGGGCGCGGGCGCGACGGCCGGGGCGGCGGTAACGCGGAGCATCGTTCCGTGGGCGTCGAACACCACCGCGAAGGCGGTCTCGCCCGTCGGGGCCAGGCCGAGAGTGCCGCCGTAGAAGGCGCGAGCCCGCGCCGGGTCGGTCGTGGCGACGAAGGCGATCAGGGGTGCCGAGCCGAGCATGGTCCGGGGTTGGGTCTGGCCCCGGTCAGACGGCGGGGCCGACACCGTCTCCCGGTGTGACCAGCACGGGGTCCAGACGGAGTCGAAGGTTCACCCGCGCGCCAGCCGGCACCGAGCCGGCTTCCGAGGTCGGCATCTGGGCCAGGACGTTGCCCTCCGCCGTGCCCACGGTGACGCGGCTGACCGCGCCCAGGAACGCGGTGGCGATGACGCTCCCGGAGAGCGGCCCCGTCGCGGCGCCGCCGCCGTCCGCCACGACCGCCACGGCCTCCGGCCGGACCAGCGCCAGGCCGGGGCCCAAAGGCGTGTCCGGGCGCATGAGCGGCAGGCGCACGCCCCGCACCTCGGCGAAACCGTCCCGCACGACGCAGGGCATCCGGTTGGTGAGGCCGACGAACTCGGCCACGAACGGCGTCGCGGGGCGCGCGTAGACCTCGGTCGGAGGACCCAATTGCTCCAGCCGCCCGGAGCGCATCACCCCCACCCGGTCGGCGATGGCCAGCGCCTCCTCCTGGTCGTGGGTGACGAAGAGGGTCGTCGTTCCGACCTCCAGCTGAACGCGCCGGATCTCGTCCCGGAGCTGGGCCCGGACCTTGGCGTCGAGGGCCGACAGCGGTTCGTCCAAGAGCAAGACAGTGGGCCGGATGGCGAGGGCCCGGGCCAGCGCCACCCGCTGCTGCTGGCCGCCCGACATCTGGTGGGCGTAGCGGTCGCGCTGGGCCCCCAGGCCCACCAGCTCCAGCATCTCGTCCGCCCGCCGGCTGCGCTCCGGCTCGTCCACCCGGCGCAGCCGCAGGCCGAAGGCGACGTTCTGGCGGGCGGTCATGTGAGGGAACAGGGAGTAGGCCTGGAAGACCATCCCCACGTCCCGGCGGTTGGCGGGCAGGCCCGTTACGTCCCGGCCCGCGATCAGTACGCGCCCGCCGTCCGCGTCCTCCAACCCGGCGACCAGCCGGAGCGCGGTGGTCTTGCCGCACCCGGACGGGCCCAGGAGCGCCACCAGCTCGCCCGGGGCCAGGGTCAGGTCCAGCCCGTCGAGGGCGACCACCGGTCCGTAGTGCCGGAGCAGGCTCTCGAGCCGCACCTCGACCCCGGTCCGGGCGCCCAGCGCCGCCTCACCGCCCACGCCCGCCTCCCGAGCCGCCCCGGCGACCGCGCCCGGCGAAGGAGATGATGCCGAGGAGCACGAAGGCGAAGAGCAGGGCTGCAACCGACACCGCGATCGACACCCCCGCATTGGCCCGGCCGAGCATGTTGATCTCGACCTGCAGGTTCACGAAGTTGAGCACGTTAGCAAATGTGAACTCGCCCACGACCAGGGCCACCGACAGGAGGCAGGCGTTGAGGAGGGCGGCGGACATGTTGGGCACGATCACCCTCAGCATCACGGTGCCCCAGCCCGCGCCCAGGCTCCGCGCCGCCTCGGCCAGCGTTCTCAGGTCCAGAGCCCCGAGGCCCGCGTCGAGTGTCCGGTAGGTGAACGGCAGGACCAGGATCACGTAGACGAACGCCAGCGTCAGCGTTGACTCGCTGAGATTGATCGAGATCCACTTGTAGATCGGCGACAGCCCCACCACCAGCACGATGGCCGGGATGGTCAGGGGCAGGAGGCAGAGTGCCTCGATGACGCGCCGCAGCCAGGGCAGGCGCAGCCTGACCCAGATCATCGTCGGCACCAGCAGGACCAGCATCGCCACGGACGTGATCAGCGCCAGCTGCAACGTCACGAGGATGGCTCCGGTCAGGTCGGGCGTCTGGAAGATGCTCTGCCAGGAGCTGAGCGTGCGGGCCGCGGTCACTCCCACCCCGCGGGTCGAGAACTCGACCATCGCCCCGATGGGCACCAGGAAGAAGGCGCCGAAGAGGATCAGGACGGCGGCCCGGAAGACGCCCAGGCGGCGGCGCCGGCGGCGGTTGACGCCGCCGCCCGGGGCCGTCGCCGCCAGACGCTCCAGCGTCAGCTCAGCCATCGCGTTGTCCGGCGCTGGAGGAGCGCGTAGAGGGTCATGACCACGGCCACGATCACGACCATGCCCAGCGCCAGGGCGCTGGCCTGCTCAGGATGGTTCAGCCCGACCTCGCTGCTGAGCTCGTTGCTGATCTGCAGCGGAACCAGGATCCCGCCTTGGTTGACCAGGGCCGCCGCAGTCGCGTAGGCGGAGAAGGCGTTGGCGAAGAGAAGTAGAAAGGCGCCCGAGAAGCCGGGCAGGAGCAGCGGCCCGGCGACGTGCCGCCAGTAGTGCCAGGCGCTCCCGCCCAGGCTCTCGGTCGCCTCTCGCCACTGGGGTCTGATGCCGTCGACCGAGGGCAGGAACACGAGCACCATCAGCGGGATCTGGAAGTACAGGTAGACGAGGATCAGACCGGCCGGCTTGAAGAGCCAGATGCCGTTGGCGTAGATGTCTAGGCCGTGGGCCTGGAGGAAGAGGTAGACGAAGCCCGCGCCGCCGATGGTGGCGATGAAGGCGAATGCCAGCGTCACCCCTCCGGACTGCGCCACGACCCCGCTGGCGGCGGTGACGACGCGCCGCAGCACGCCGTTGGGGTTACCGGTGGCGACCGCGTAGGCGAGGATCGCGCCCAGCACCGCGCCGGCGACCGCGCTGACCGCCGAGACGACCACGCTGTTGACGAAGGCGGCCACGATGAAGGGCTGGGTCAGGGCGGCGATCCCGTCCAGCGTGAACCCGGACGGGCCGATAAACGCACCCGCGGCCACGATGACTGTGGGCAGCAGCAGGAACAAGGCCACGTAGGCCAGAAACGGGATGGCCCCAAGCAGGGCCAACGGCGGCCGCCGGCGGGATGAGACGAGGCCGGCCGTCCCTGCGGACGGCGCCGTGGTTACCGTCAACCGATGGCCGCCGCCCAATGCGAGGCGAGGTAGGTGGAGGCCGCGGTCGCCTGGTCCTGGCTCAGGAAGACGGGCTTCCCGCCGACGGGCGGCAGCGCCGACGCGGCCGTCCTGTCGATGGTCCCGGCGGCCTGCATCGCCGACATTCGCACAGGCCGAGCGAGGCCCTTCAGCCAGAGGTTCTGGCCCTCGTTCGAAAAGAGATACTCCTGCCAAAGCCGGGCCGCGGCGGGGTGGGGGGCTTTCAGGTTGATTGTCTGGGCGTAGTAGCCGCCGAGGACGGCGCCCGGGGGCACGAACACCTTCCAGGTGGGCACGTCCTTGCCGTGCGCGGCCGAGAGGTAGTCCCAGTCGAACACCACGGGCGTCGTCCCGTTCTTGACTGTGGCCGACGTGGCCTGCACCGGCACGAAGTTGCCGGCCTTGTTCAAGTTGTGAAAGAAGTCGACCCCGGGCCCGACGTTATCGAGCGAGCCGCCGTTGCCGAGGGCGGCCATCATCACCCCGTTGAGGGCCGCGTTGGCCTTGGTGGGGTCACCGTTGAGCGCCACCTTGCCCTTGAAGCCCGGCCCCAAGAGGTCTTGTAAAGAGGTCACCGCCGGCACCTTGGCGGAGTCGTAGCCAACCGACATGTAGCCGCCGTAGTCCTGCACCCAGAGCCCCGTCGACTCCTTCTGGGCGTCCGGGATGTCCTTCCAGGTCGAGACCTGGTAGGGGGCGAAGAGGCTGGTGTTGGCCAGCGCCACCGCCATCCCGATGTCGAGCACGTCGGGCGCGCGTTTGGTGCCGTTCAGCTGCCGCAGCGCGTTGATCTCGTCCTGGCTGGAACCGTTCGGGTTGGCGGAATCGACCTTGATCCCGTACTTGGCGGTGAACCCGCTGATGATGGCGCCGTAGTTGGCCCAGTCTGGGGGCAGCGCGATGACATTCAGCGTGCCCTCCTTCTTGGCGGCCGTGACCAGGGCGCTCATGCCCCCGACGTCGGCCGCGGACTTGGCGGCGGCGGCGTTCACCGCCGCGCCGGTCGTGCTGCCGCCGCAGGCCATCGCCAGCACCAGGGCGGCCGCGGCCACGCTGAGCTGAGCGATCCGGCTTGACGAATATCTCACGTGCAACTCCTCCTCCTCAGACGTTCCCGGCGCCCCGTGGGACCAGGGGTTTCATAACGCGGTCAGGCCGTCCGCGACCCCGGCTCCGCACGATGTGGCATTGCCGGCGGCTATTGGGGGTGCGTCTGGTGCTGGAACGGCGCGCCGATGGTGAAGAGATGGTATCCCTCGCCGCGTGATGTTGGAACAATCGAACGGCGGACCAGTCCTAGCGCTGAACCTTTTCGACATCGCCGACCGCGACGAGTACCTGGCCTACTCGCGCCGGTCGGCGGCCGAGGTAGCCGCGCATGGGGGCCGGGTCGTGGCCCTCGGCCGCTTCCGCGAGTCGCTGGCGGGCGACGTGCGGCCACGGACGGTCCTGATTCTTGTCGAGTGGGAGTCGCGGGAGGCGCTCGAGTCGTACCGCCAGGACCCAGCCCTGGCCGACCTGCACCCGCACCGAGAGCGTGGCGGCGGGGCCTACGTGTGGCAGATCTTCGACCGCCTGGAGGACCTCCGAGCCCTGCTCAAGCCCGGCTAGTCGACCCTCGACCGAGCGCCGGTAAGCGCTGTCGGGATCCTGCGGACGGCATCTATACTGTTGCGCAATGGGCAACGGTGGAGCAGTGCGCGACGCGGCCATGATTCAGTCGGTCGACCGCGCGATCAGGATCCTGGAGCTCATCGCTGAGCGTGGCGCCTGCGGCGGCTCCGAGGCGGCGCGGGAGCTACGCGTGCATCGCTCGACGGCGCTGCGCCTCCT
Organism: Candidatus Dormiibacterota bacterium; assembly: GCA_030948965.1. Taxonomy (GTDB): domain Bacteria; phylum Chloroflexota; class Dormibacteria; order Dormibacterales; family Dormibacteraceae; genus JALYZG01. Next base: position 8,963 of record JALYZG010000350.1, read on the forward strand.
GGCCACGCTGGAGCGCAACGGCCTGGTCGAACGAGGTCCCGGACCAGCGCGCTTTCGCATGGGCCCGCGCCTGCCCCAGCTGGCCAGTGCCGCCCGGGGCGAGGTCGATCTGCGCCGCCTGGGCCAACCGGTCTGCGAGCGCCTCGCCGCCGAGTTGGGGGAGACGGTCACGCTCGAGGTCCTGGACGGCGACGCGATGCTGCCCATCTGCGAGGCCCGCGGCTCCGCCGTCCTGGGCGTCACCTGGCTCGGCCGCCGGACCACCGCCGTCCACTGCACAGCGGGCGGCAAGGTCATCCTGGCCTTCGCCCCCGAGCAGCTGGTGCGCCGGTTCGTCAAGCCTCGGCTGGACCGCCGCACGCCGCGCTCGATCGTGGCAGGATCGTCGCTCCGCGCCCAGTTGGCAGCCATTCGCGAGAACGGCTATGGCGCCACAGAGGAGGAGTTGGAGCTGGGCCTCAGCGCGGTGGCGGCCCCGGTGCGAGACGTGGGCCGGGACGTCGCCGCGGCCCTGGCGGTGTCCGGACCGACTAATCGCCTGCGCGCGCCCTGGCCGCCCGCGATGCTTTCCCGGTTGAACGCCGCCGCCGCCGACCTCTCCCTGCGCCTCGGCCATCGCGACCGCTTCTCGGAGGCGACGCGCCCCCTGCCGCTCGAGAGCGCCGGAGGGTGAGCCCGAGCCCGGCGGCGCACCCGGACTTCCTCTGGCGGAACCCGGACCCGAAGCCGTCATACGAGGTCGTGGTGATCGGCGGCGGCGGCCACGGGCTGGCCACCGCGTACCACCTGGCACAGGACCACGGCCTGACCGACGTCGCCGTCCTGGAGCGGGGCTGGCTGGCCGGGGGCAATGTCGCCCGCAACACCACGGTGATCCGCTCCAACTACCTTTGGGACGAGAGCGCCGCCATCTACGAGCACTCGCTGAAGCTATGGGAAGGCCTGGCCCAGGAGCTGGACTACGACCTGCTCTTCAGCCAGCGCGGCGTCATGGGTCTCGTGCACAGCCTCCAGGAGATGCGCGACGCGCGCCGTCGCCTCAACGCCAACCGGCTCAACGGCATCGACTCGGAATGGCTGACGCCGGCGGACTGCGCCCGTATCTGCCCAATTCTCAACGTCTCGCCGGACGTGCGGCACCCCGTGCTGGGAGCGACCCTCCAGCCCCGAGGCGGCATCGCCGACCACGACCGCGTGGCCTGGGCCTACGCCCGCGGCGCCGATGCGCGGGGCGTGGATCTGATCCAGGGTTGCGAGGTCACCGGGGTGGAGATCGCGGCGGGTCGCGTGACCGGGGTCAGCACCTCGCGGGGCCGGATCGGCGCGAACCGGGTGGCGATCTGCGCCGCCGGCCATAGCTCGGTGCTGGCGGCGATGGCCGGAATCCGGCTGCCGATCGAGAGCTACACGCTGCAAGCTCTGGTCTCGGAGCTCCTGGAGCCGGTCCATCCCTGCGTGGTGATGTCCAACGCGGTCCACGTCTACGTCAGCCAGGCGGAGAAGGGCGAGCTGGTCATGGGCGCCGGGCTCGACCCGCCCAACTCCTACACCCAGCGGGGCTCTGTTCATGTCATCGAGCAGCAGCTGGCGGCGGCTGTGGAGCTGTTCCCGATCTTCGCCACCGCGCACGTGCTGCGCACCTGGGGCGGGATCGTGGACGTGTCCCCGGATGCCTCACCGATCGTCGGCCTCTCCCCGGTACGGGGCCTGTACCTGAACTGCGGCTGGGGCACCGGGGGCTTCAAGGCCACCCCGGGTGTGGGCGACACGTTCGCCCAGACCATCGCGCTCGACAGTCAGCATCCGCTCCTGGTCGCCTACGCGCTGGAACGCTTCACCAGCGGGGCGCTGATCGACGAGCACGGCGCCGCCGCCGTCGCCCATTAGATGATCGATTCCGAATCGTCGACGGATCTTCGCCGCCCAGGCGGCCCATCTCCGGCGTCAGCTTCTGCGGTCCTCGGTCACGCAGCTACTGCTGCGCTCCCCCCGGTCCTCGGCGCTTCCTTGGATCGGAGCCACCTGGATCGACGAATCTCTCGCCGCCATTCGGAATCGATCATCTAGATGCTGCTGGTTCCCTGTCCTTGGTGCGGAGAGCGGGCCGAGATCGAGTTTCGCTACGGCGGCCAGGCCCACATCGCCTATCCCGAGGACCCGGCCGCCGTGAGCGACGCCGAGTGGGCGGAGCTGCTGTACATGCGCGACAATCCTCAAGGCGCGCACGCCGAGCGCTGGTACCACGCGGCCGGCTGCCGGCGCTGGTTCAACGCCATCCGCGACACGGTCACGAACGACTTCATCGCCTCATATCCGCCGGATGCGCCGCGGCCGGAGGGGCCCTGAGCGAGCCATTTCGTGTGCCGAGTGGGGGCCGGGTGGATCGTGCGCGGCCCTGGAGGTTCAACTTCGACGGCGTCGCCTACACCGGCCTGGCGGGCGACACGCTGGCCTCGGCGCTGCTCGCGAACGGGGTGCACGAGGTCGCCCGGAGCATCGCGCTCGGCCGGCCGCGGGGAATCTTCGCGGCCGGTGCTGATGAGCCCAACGCCCTGGTGCAGCTGGAGGGGGACTGGCCGGAGCCGATGCTGCCGGCGACCCGGGTGGAGCTGGTGAACGGTCTCTCCGCCCACCGCCTCCATGGCCGCGGCCGGCTCCGACTGGCGCCCCACGCACCAGCATTCGACCGCTTGCACGCCCACTGTGACG
>JALYZG010000002.1 GCA_030948965.1 Candidatus Dormiibacterota bacterium
GGGCCGGCCGGCCGCGCCTGGCCTTCGATCATGTCCAGATCGCCGTGCCCGACCTGATGGCGGCAGCGGCCGATCTACGTCGGCGTTCGGGCTTGGTTGCCGTGGCGGGCGGCCGCCACCCGGGTCGAGGTACGGCCAATATGATCGTGCCTCTGGGCAACTCCTACCTGGAACTGATCGCCGTGGTCGACGCCGCTGAGGCGGCCGTCGCGCCGACGTCGACGCGCGTCGCGAACGCGGTGGCCGAGGGGCGGCGATTCGCGGTCTGGGTGGCCCGGACCGACGACCTGGACGCGGCCCGAAACGATCTCGTCGAGGCGGGCTGGGCGCTGCCCCCGATCGCGCCCGGCGCCCGGGTCCGGCCGGACGGCAGGCGCCTCGAGTGGCGAATGCAGGAGCTGGTAGCGGACGCGGCCCCGAGCCCGCTCCCTTTCCTCATCGAGTGGAAGCTAGAGGCGGACCTCTATCCCGGCGCGGTGCCGGCCGGCCACCCGGGGCGGGCGGCCTCTTTTAGGCGCATCCGGCTGACGGCGGCCGAGCCGGAGGCCGCCGCGATGCGCCTGCGCGTGCTGCTCGGCGACGACCTGGACTGGACGCTGGAGCCCGGCCCGGCGGGCGTGTCGGAGATCGAGCTCGAGCATCAGAGAGGCCCGATCAGGCTGGCCTGAGCGGGCCTCCGATCTGATATATGCCTTGGCCATCGTCCAACCTGCGCCCGGAATCAGGCTGTGCTGAGCCAACTGAGGCATCGGTCGATGGCTTCCGGGTTGCGGACAGTTTCTACGTGAGCGAGTCCTTCGGTGATGCGGACGGCGATGTTCGTGCCGGCCATCGGACCGTGCTCGGTCAGGGCTTCGGCGAACCGATGGGCGGCTTCCAAGGGGACGTGGTCGTCGGCTTGCCCGCATTCGAATAGGATCGCCGGTCCATGCGCGTAGCGCTCGAGATGGGTGATCGGGTTCAGATGGTCGTATAGCCACTGGCCGTAGGCGCTGGGAGTTCCTTGGTCGACGAGATCGCCGCTGCCGTCCAGGTGGCGCATGCCGGGACGTGTCCAGTCAGGCGTCGACCCGATGGCGGCAACACGACGCACGCGCTGGTCGATCCCCGCCAGCGCGACAGAGATGTCGCCGCCCATCGAGAAGCCACCCGCGACGACACCTCCGGTCGCCACATCGTGGTGGGCCACGGTCCAGTCGAGGACCCACATCGCCTCCAGGGTGCTTTGACCGAGCACCGGCCACATGTCGCGCCGGAAGGCCGCGAGCAGTCGATCTCTCAGAGCCGGAGGCGGTTCCGCCGATCGGTCGCCGTGCTGCCAGGGATCGAAACTGACAGCGAAGAAGCCGGCGTCGGCGAGCCTTTCGAGCATCGGCAGCACGGTGTCTTTCGTGCCTCCGAGGAAGGGAATCCACAGCGCGATGCGGCGAGCGGCACCGACACCAGGCTGATTGCGGGTGACCCAGCGGATCGGAACGCCACCGACGGTCGCGGATCGGTCCTGGTCCGCGGACGCTCTCAAAGCGAGCCTGATCTGAGGGAGAGCGCCCTCAGGTGGTCTCGTACTCGGGAGCGCGGGTCTCCGAGTACCGCTCCTGGCGGCGCGCGCTCTGGTACGCGTCCCAAATGCTCCAGGCCCAGAGGCCAAGACCGCCGAGCTCCATCGGTACGCCGGCGGCGGCCCCGATGGCCGTCAGGTCGAGATCTCCGCCCAGGAACTGAAGAAGGCCGAAGCCGGTGAGGATGCCGAGGCCCTTGCCGTAGTGGCCGAGGTACAGATGGCCGAGTCCGGGCACGATTGCCAGAGCGGCCGCCGCGAATGGGTTGTGACGCCGGTAGAGGTGCCCGGTGGCGTGGGCGCCGCACCGACGGCAGACCGCCGTTCGGCCCTCGAGCATGAAGCCGCAGTTGCCGCAGAAGACGTTCGGTTCCATGCCGTCGATGGTGCCCAAAACTGCTAGCCTCCAACCGTGGATCTCAGCTTTTCCGCCGAGGAGGAGGCGTTCCGCCAGGAGGTCCGGAGCTGGCTCGAAGCCAACCTGCCGCGGGAGTGGCGCCACCGCGGGGTCGGCGGTTACCGGGAGGAGGAGGACGAGGACATCCAGCGCGAGTGGCAGCGGCGCCTCTTCGAGGGCGGCTGGCTGACCCTGGCGTGGCCCCGGGAGCGCGGCGGTCGAGGCGCGACGCCGGTCATGCAGGCGCTGCACGCGGAGGAGCTGGCTGACGCAGGCGGCCCGCCCATCCTCGGCCGCTTGGGCGTGACCCTACTGGCGCCGCTACTCAGCGTCTACGGCTCCGAGTGGCAGCGAGAGACCTACCTGACCAAGATCCTGTCGGGGGAGATGGTCTTCTGCCAGGGGTTCAGCGAGCCCAACGCGGGCAGCGACCTGGCCGGACTCAGCTGCCGAGCCGTTCGCCGCGACGGCGGCTGGTCGCTCACCGGCCGGAAGACGTGGTCCAGCGGCGCCCACTATGCGGACCGCAGCTTCCTGCTCGCGCGGACGGACACGGAGGCCCCGCCGCACAACGGCATCGGCATGTTCCTGGTCGACCTCAAGCAGGCTGGGGTCGAGGTCCGGCCGATCGTGCAGATGACCGGCTCGGGCGAGTTCTGCGAGATCTTCCTCTCCGACGCCGCCGTGGACGACCGCGACGTG
>JALYZG010000022.1 GCA_030948965.1 Candidatus Dormiibacterota bacterium
AGCGGGTCCTCGGCGACGCCGGCGAGCCGTACCGCTCGGGCGAGGCGAGTCCCTACTTCTGGACCGCGCAGGCGCTGGCTTTGGGCGGGGCCGCAACGCTGCTGGCCGGCGGCCGGAACCGGACCGCCGCGGTCGGCGGCGGGCTGATGCTCCTGGGCGCCAGCCTGGCCGAGCGCGTCACCGTCTGGCGCGCGGGCCCGGCGTCGGCGCGCGCCTCGAGGCCCTGACTGCCTCGCGCCGGCAAAACGTCGATTCGCCGGCAGACCCACCCACGTGGGCCGCCGGAGACGTGCGTTCGCAGGCAGATGATCCGTACGCCTCAGGGTTCGAGCGCGCGCTCGGCCACCCTGAACGCTGAGTTGGCCGCCGGCAGGCCGCAGTAGGCGGCGCTGTGGATGAGGACTTCGCGGAGCTCGGCCGTCGTCACACCGTTGCGGAGCGCTGCGCGGACGTGTAGCTCCAACTCCTCCTCGCGGCCGAGCGCGACCAGCATCGCCACCGTGATGAGGCTTCGTGTGCGCCGGTCGAGGCCCGGCCGGATCCAGACCCCGCCCCAGGCGAACCGCGTCAGGAGCTCCTGGAAGTCACGCGTGAAATCGGTGGTGCGCTGCTCCGCCGCTTGCACGTAATCCGCACCCAACACCTCGCGACGCACCTGCCGGCCCGCCTCATATGTCACGTCAGCCACCGTCACCCATCTCCTCGCGCAAGCGCGCTCGATGCGCGGCCAGGGCGCGCTCCACCAGCTCCACCGCCGACCCGATGTAATGGGCCGGATCCAACGCGTCATCGATCTCAGCCGGGCTGAGCACCGCGGTCACGGCAGGATCCGCGAGCAGCACCTCACGCAGGCCCTGGCCGGCAGCCGTGCGCCCCGCGGCGGCGGCGACGAGATCGTGGGCCGGGCCATGGCCCAGCCTGTCCCCAAGCCGCGTGGCGACGCTCTCCGACTGCGTCAGACCACGCGTCAAATCAAGGTTTTCGCGCATCCGTCCAGAATCCACCGCGAGGCCAGAGAGGACCTCCCGGACCCGCGCCACGGCGCCGGCGGTCTGGCGCAGGCACTCGCTCAGCGCCGCCCACTCCGCCTGCCACGCACCCGCCGCCCGCTCGTGCTCCTGGACCATGGCGGCGAGAAGCAACGACGCCTGAGCCTGGGCCCCGCGCCCGGAGGCGAGAGCCTCCACCGAGCCGGCGGGGTTGCGCTTGTGCGGCAATGCGGAGGAGCCGCCGCGCCCCGGCATCGCCGGCTCCGCGGCCTCCCGGACCTCGGTCTGCGCGAGCAACACCACGTCGAGGGCGATCTTGCCCATCGTCCCGGCGACCACTGCCAGCGCCGCCCCGAGCTGGGCGACGCGAGCTCGAGCCGTATGCCAGGGCAGCACAGGATCGGCCAGTCCGAGATCCGCCGCCAGGGCCGCGGCCAGGGCCGGGCCCCCTCCGCCGAACGCGGCCATGGTCCCGGCTGCGCCGCCCAGCTGCGCCGCCAGTCGCGAACGCGCCCAGCGCAGGCCGTCCTCGGCCTCACAGGCGGCGATCAGCCAACCAGCCGCCTTCAGCCCGAACGTCGTCGGCGACGCTTGCTGGAGCAGGGTGCGGGCCGCCATCAGCGTGCGCAGATGCTCGGCCGCCAGCCGCGCGCAGGCTGCCTCCACCGCCGCCAGGTCACCTAGGACGAGGTCAACCGCCGAACGCGCCACCAGCATCATCGCAGTGTCGAGCGCGTCCTGACTGGTCGCTCCACGGTGCACGTGCGGCGCGGCGGCCGCCTTCACGGCGGCTCGCAGCGCTCGCACGAGAGGGATCACCGGACTGGCCCCGGCGACCGCGTCATGGCCGATGGCGGCTGCGTCAAACAGTTCCGCACGGCAGTGTGCGGCGATGTCGGCCGCGGCTTCCTCCGGGACCAGGCCGGCGTGCGCCTGCACCCGGGCCAGGGCGGCCTCGAAGTCCAAGAGGGCCTGCAGCCAAGCCTGCTCCGAGACCGCGGCCTGCACCTCGGGCGTGCCGAGCAGGGGTCCGAAGAGAACGTCAGCCGGCATGGAGGCGAGGCCCCATCGCGAGCTGCATCTGGATTACGTTAGCTCGCGCGACCACCGGTGGCGGTCCTACGGACCGTGCCATCCGGCAACTGCTGATTGCCTGGCGGTGGTTGATATGCAGGCGACTCAGGCGTATAGTGCCGCCTTGGGTAACGGCCGTTTGGGGCGGCCGCAGTTGGGTTTGGGGACTTCCATATGGGTGTTGGGGTCCGGAGGACCGTGTCCTCCGTTGTCTTCCGGCGCGGCCGCGCCGCTGTCGTGGCCGTTGTCGCGTCGTGCGTGCTGGTGCCGGCCGCGCCCGTGCAGGCGGCCGATTGCAATCCGGCGCTGTCCGCCTGCGGGAGCCTGAACCAGGCCGAAAACGCGGTCGCGGCCAACCAGCAGGCCCTGGCGGGAGTCGGCTCCCAGATCGCGAGCACGGGCGATCAGATGAATTCGCTCACGGCGCTGATCATGCGCATCCAGACACAGGTTGCCGAAGAGCAGGGCCAGATCGACCAGACGCAGTCGGAGATCGACGGCCTCGACCAACACATCCGCCTCGGAGCGGCTGAGATCGTGCGCCGGCAGGCACAGATCACAGTCCGGCAACAGCTGCTCGCGGCTCGGGTGCGGGAGCTCGACAAGCATCGGCAGGTAGAGTACCTACAGGTCCTGGTGACCGCCCGGAGCTTCACGCAACTTGTGGACCGGGTCTCGATCTGGCATGCGGTGATCGCATCCGATCAGTCGCTCGTTGGCCAGCTCCAAGAGCAGCGAGCGCAACTCGCCGCGCTCCAGGACCAGGTGACAGCTCAGCGCGCGACCAAGGCCCAGGCTCTGAGCCAGCTGGAGGCCCAGCAAGCTCAGCTCCTTCAGCAGGTGAACGTTCAGCAGGCGGCGTTCGACCAGCTTCGAATCCTCAATGGGTCATACATAGCGCAGCAACAGGCGCTGAGCAATCAGCAAGTGGCATTGAGCGGACAGGTGACGACGTTCAGCGCCCTCTACCAGCAGCAGCTGGCAGTTTTGGCGGCCCAGCAGCTCGAGCAGCAGCGACAGCGCGCAGCGGCAGCCGCCGCAGCCGCAGCAGCTGCAGCAGCCGCGCGGCAGCAACCGCAACCGCAGCAACCCCAGCAACCCCAGCAATCGCAGCAGCAGCAGCCGCAACAGAATCCGGTCCGATCCGGACCTGGAGGGGTCTTTCCGTGGGTCCCGCCAGGCGGTTATCCAGACCTTTTCCCGTATGGCCAATGCACCTACTGGGCGGCCTACAACCACCGCGTGACGTGGAGCGGCAACGCCACCGACTGGCTCGGCAACGCGCAGGCCCAGGGCTGGCAGACATCCTCCCAGCCCAGCTATGGCGCGATCGTCGTCTGGGGCTCGGGCGCCGGCTACAGCGTCTACGGCCACGTCGCGGTCGTCATCGGCGTCGGCAGCGGCTACTTCAGAGTCAGCGAGATGAACTACCTGGGGGTCGGTCAGGTCGACACGCGGCTGGTCAACACGTTCTCCGACGTCGAGGGCTTCATCCCGCCCTAGGTGCGTCCCCGAGAGGACGAGCGGCAGTACAGCTCATTTTCCGTTCATCTGCCAGCAGATCAACGCCTCTGAAGCGTTCGTGAGGTGCGTTCGCCGGCAAATGAACGTTTGAGGGTCGCGGCTTCGACGTCCACGACCGAGGTCTCCTCGCGGAAGACGCGCAGGCCGCGGGCGCGGTGATTGGCGAGCGCGTTAGGGCTGTCCAGGCTGCAGGTGTGGACCCACACCCGGCGCGCGCCCAGCGCCCACGCCCGCCGGATCGCCCGCGTCAGGAGCCAGCCGCCAAGGCCCAGCCCGAGCACGTCGGGGAAGAGGCCGAAGTAGGCGATCTCGACGTCCGCCCGGTCGCGCCCGTCCAGCTCGAAGTAGCCGGCGGGAGCACCGCCGACGTAGGCCACCCAGGTCTCTATCCCGCCCTGCTCCAGCCAGTGGCGCCAGTCGTCCCGACTCCAGCTCAGGCGGTCGGTCCAATGCCAGCCGTCGCCGACTGCCGCGTAAAGGAAGCGGCCCAGATCGGGTGAGACGCGCCGGGCCTGGCGCAGCACCACAGCGGCCCGCGGCGGCGCGGCCGGCCGCAGCTCGGCCGGTGACGTCGACTCCAGGCTCCAGGTGATGACCTCCACGCCGGCCGTATCAGGGGGCCGGCGCCCAGTCGAAGAAGACCGTCTCGCGGTCGCCCTGGAGCCGCACGTCCCAGTGCAGCAGGGCGCCGTCGGCGGCCGCCACCAGCGTTTGGCGACCGTCGCCCGCGAGCCGCAGCACCGGGTCGGCCGCGTTGGCGGCCGCCTCGTCCGGCAGGTAGACCCGCGTCAGCAGCACCCGCAGCAGGCCGCGGGCGAATACGTAGACCTCGTAGTGGGGCGCCTGGCCGGCGCCGGCCGCGGGCCGCGAAAGCGTGACGTGAAAGGCGCCCTCAGGATCAGTCCGGCAGCGCGCCAGCTCAGGGCCATGCCACACCTCGAGCAGGCCGTCC
>JALYZG010000027.1 GCA_030948965.1 Candidatus Dormiibacterota bacterium
CCCGGCGCCTGCGCGGCGATCCTGCTGATGGACGGCGGGCGATGGCGCCACGCCCTCGCCCTCGTCGGGGCCGGCGCCGCCGGCTTCCTGATCTTCGTGCTCTACGGCGCGATCATCGACTGGCACAACTTCGTCCTCGGCTTTCAGGCGCAGGCCGGCTACCGCGACGGGGTCGTGAGCGGCCTGACCTTCCTGGCCGCGCCCGCGGGCGTGAACCGTTCGCTTCACGACGGCTGGTGGCTGCTGGGCTGGATCGGGATCGGCGCCCTCGGCTTCAGCACGGAGCGCAGGCATCAGTGGTACGTCGCCTGGCCGGCGGTCGCCTACCTGCTGGCCATGGTGGTCATGGTCGGCTCAGCGCCGGCCGGCCAGTACGGCTGGTACCGATGGCCCGTCTATCCGCTGGTCTACCTGGCGGCCGGCTGGCTCGCGTGGGAGGCCGTCGTGCGGCGGTCGCTGCCGCTCTTGGGCCTGGTCCTGGCGCTGGGCGTGGCCACGGCCGTCAACTGGTGGTTGGGCGGCCTCCGAGGTTCCTGGCAGCCGAGTCCTTACCTGCTGAGCCTGCTGCTGCTGGCGGCGCTGCTGCCGGTCGCAGTGGCGGCCTGGCGATTCCGTGAGGCCACGACGGCGCGCTGGGCGCTCTACGCCGGTGTCGCGGTGCTCGGGGTGGCGATGCTGGGCAACGCCGTGGAGTCCTTCTTCCTCGCGGACATCTTCAGGCGCCTATAGGAGTTTCGGACGGTCAGCGCACCCGCTCTTCGGCCCCGAGCCGCCGGCCGAGGCGGCGCAGCTCGCGGTCGAGGTGGTCGAGGCGGAGCAGTACCTGGACCAGCACCTCGTCCTGGACCTCGAGGTGGGTCATCAGGGCTTTCAGCTCCTCTTCCAGCTTGACGTTGACCTCGAAATCCTGCTGCGCCCGCAGCCGCTCCCGATCGGCGGTGCGATTCATCGCGAGCAGCACGACCAGCACCCAGAGCACCACCAACACGCCCAACCCCAGGTTCAAGAGCAGGAAGGGACGCGCGTCCCAGTGCTTGACCGAGGCGATCACGTTGAGCGCGATCCAGGCGGCCACGACGACGATCTGGACGAGGACGAACGCCCAGCTGCCGATCGCACGCGCGGCGTCGTCGGCCCGTCGCTGCGCGAACGAGCGGCGGCGGTCGGCCTCCCGATTGAGGTCGCGGACCGGGGCGTGGTCGTGATGATGGTGGACGAGCGATTGCTCGATGTCCTCGATGCCGCGCGTACCGGACACTGGTTTCATAGCTTGCGGCATCGCGGGCCGGCCAAGCGAAGCGGACATTCGCCGGCGGCGGCACGTTTCGGATGCCGCTCGGGCGTGCTTTCGCCGGCGCGTGAACGGAAATTCGTCCCGATCCGCGCCGGCGAGGGCGTTCCCTCACCTGTAGTCGTGGGAGCGCGTGCTCTCCCTGTCGGCTCCGGCCAGGGCGGCGATCTCCGTCGCCAGCAGCGACCAGACCCCGTCCTGGCTCTGCACCACCCCGTCGATGACCAGCACCGGCTGCGCCGCCTCGCGCCGGAAGTGCTGGTAGACGTCCTCCTTGATGGTCACGTTGACGTGGCCGTGCTCGTCCTCGAGCGTGAAGAAGCGGATGCGGCCGGCGGTCGAGGGCGCCTGGCGGGTGATGACCAGGCCGGCCACGCGGATGCGGCTGCCGCGGGGCCGGCGATTCGCCTCCCGGCTGTCGAGGGCACCGAGCGCGACCATCCGCTCGCGGTAGAAGGAAACCAGGTGGCGCCCGGTGGAGAGATCGGAGATGCGGTACTGGAGGCGCGTCCGCTCCCTTTCCCCCAGGTCGGGTAGGGGCGGCGGGGAGGCGGGCAGGAGCAGCTCCGACTGCAGTGGGACCCGGCGCCGGAGCCCCTGGCCGGCCCAGCGCTCCTGCCAGCCCCAGAGCAGGTCGCGACGCGCCGTATCGAGCCCGTCGAAGGCCCCGACCATGACCAGGTTACGCACCGCCCGCGGGTTCAACGGCGCCCCCCGCAGCCGACCCAGGAAGTCGTCGAAGCTCAGGTAGAGGCCGGAACGGGCGCGCTCTTCGACCACCGCCAGCCGGCCTGGTTCGCCCAGGTCGCGGACGTAGTTGAAACCCACCCGGAAGGCCGGTCGGCCGTCCTCGCCGGGGCCTGCGGGCAGGCAGCGCTCGGCCGACTCGTTGATCTCCACCGGCAGCGGGGTCACGCCGTGGCGCTTGGCGTCCTCGACCAGCACGCTGGGATGGTAGAAGCCCATCGGCTGGTTGTTGAGCAGGCCGCAGTAGAACTCGGCCGGGTGGCGGAGCTTGAGCCAGGCGGTCTCGTAAGTGGTGCGGGCGAAGGCGGCCGCGTGGGAGCGGCAGAAGCCGAAAGCGGCGAAGCCCTCGACCGCCTGGAAAAGCTGCTCTGAGACCTCGTCCGGGACCCCGTTGCCGCGGCAGCCGGCGACGAAGTCGTCACGCAGGTAGGTCATCCGGATCTCACCGGTAGGGCTCTTGTTCATGGCCCGCCGGAAGCGGTCCGACTCAGCCGGCGTCATTCCCGCCACCGAGATGGCGATCTCGATGATCTGCTCCTGGTAGAGGATCACGCCCAGCGTGTCGCGCAGGATCGGCTCCAGCAGTGGGTGGGCGTAGGTCACCTGCTCCCGGCCCTGCTTGCGCCGGATGTAGGGATGGACGGCGTTGCCCTGGATGGGGCCCGGGCGGATGATCGCCACCTCCACCACCAGGTCGTTGAACGTCTCCGGCCGGGTGCGCGGCAGCGTCATCATCTGCGCCCGGGACTCGATCTGGAAGACGCCGATGGTGTCGGCCGCGCTGCAGAGGGCGAAGACCTCCGGGTCGTTCAGCGGCAGCGCGTCGAGGTCGGGGCGGGCGGCGTCGGGGCTTCCGGCGGCGGCCAGGTCCAGCGTCTCAGCCACCACCGAAAGCGTGCGCAGGCCGAGCAGGTCCATCTTGATCAGGCCCAGGTCCTCGACGTCGTACTTGTCGAACTGGACCACCACCCGCCCCGGCATGGTCGCGGGCTCGACGGGGACGATGTCCACCAGAGGCTCGCCGGTGACGAGCATGCCGCCGACGTGGATGGAGAGGTGGCGGGGGAAGCCCTGGACCTCCTGGACGAGCCTTGCGAAGTGGCGCCAGATGGTCGAGTCGACGCGCCCATCTGGTGCCTCCGCCACCTCCGCCGTCTTCTCCAGGTCCTCCGCGAACCAGCGGTCCACGCCCTTGGCCAGCCGATCGACCAGGTCGGGCGGGAAGCCCAGCGCCTTGCCCACCTGGCGGATGGCCATCCGCGGGCGGTAGCGGACCAGGTTGCAGACCATGCCCGTCCGCTCCCAGCCGTACTTCTCGAAGACGTACTGGATGACCTGTTCGCGGTGCTCGGTGGAGAAGTCGATGTCGATGTCCGGGGTGCTGGTCATCTCCTCGTGCAGGAAGCGCTCGAAGAGGAGGTTGTGCTCGATCGGGTCCACCCGTGTGACGCCGAGCACATAGGCCACGATCGAGTCGGCGGCCGAGCCCCGGCCCTGGCCGGGAACGCCGTGCTCGCGAGCGAAGCGCATCAGGTCCCAGTTGATGAGGAAGAACTCGGCCAGGCCCGTCTTCTCGATCACCTCCAGCTCCCTCTGCAGGCGCCGGGCCACGGCCGCCGTGATGGGGTGGTAGCGCTCCCGAGCGCCCTGCTGGCAGAGCTGGTAGAGGAAGCTGAACGGCGTCTCGCCGGCCGGCACCGCGTAGCCGGGGAAGCGGACGCGGCGGAAGTCGAGCTCGGTCAGCCGGCACTCCTGGGCCAGCTCGGCCGTCCGCGCCAGCGCGGCCTCGTGGCCCTGGAACAGCGGCCGCAGCTCGGCTCCGCTCTTCAGCCCGTGCTCGGAGTTGGGCGGCAGCCGGCCGCGCATCTCCTCCAGGGTGGCCCGGTGGTGGATGGCGGTGAGCACGTCGTGCAGGGGGCGGCGGGCGCGGTCGTGGTAGCGGACGTCGTTGGTGGCGACGGTGAGGACGCCGCAGCGCCGGGCGAGGTCGGACTGGCCCTCGAGCAGCCACGTGTCCT
>JALYZG010000102.1 GCA_030948965.1 Candidatus Dormiibacterota bacterium
CCCCCCACGATGGTTCTATGCGTCGTGGTAGAGGTAGAACTCCCACGGGTGGGGCCTGAGCGCCACCGGTTCGACCTCGCGCTTGATCTTGTAGTCGATCCAGGTCTCGATCACGTCGCCTGTGAAGACACCGCCCTCGAGTAGGAAGGCGTGGTCGGCGCGGAGCGCCTGCAGCGACTCCATGAGCGAACCCGGCACGTTGGCGATCCTCGCCTTCTCCTCGCCCTCCAGCTCGTAGATGTCCTTGTCCACGGGCGCGGGCGGCTCGAGGCGGTTCTTGATTCCGTCCAGGCCCGCCATCAGCATCGCCGCGAAGGCCAGGTAGGGGTTGGCGCTCGGGTCCGGCGATCGGAACTCGATCCGCTTCGACTTGGCGCTCGTCGAGTACACGGGGATGCGGACGCAGGCCGACCGGTTGCGCTGCGAGAAGACGAGGTTGATCGGCGCCTCGTAGCCGGGCACCAGGCGCCGGTAGGAGTTGGTGGTCGGGGCGCAGAACGCCAGCAATGCCGGGGCGTGCTTCAGGAGGCCGCCGATGTACCAGCGCGCGCTGTCGCTGAGCATCGCGTACCGGCCCTCGTCGAACATGAGGTTGGAGCCGTCTTTCCAGAGGCTTTGGTGCACGTGCATGCCGGAGCCGTTGTCCTGGAACAGGGGCTTGGGCATGAAGGTCGCCACGTAGCCGCGCGCGGCACAGAAGTTCTTGACGATGTACTTGTAGGCCATCATCTGGTCGGCCATCTTCGTCAGCGACTCGAAGCGGAGGTCGATCTCCGCCTGGCCGGCCGTGCCCACCTCATGGTGCTGGACCTCGACGTCGATGCCCGCCTCGATCAGCTTGAGCATGATCTCCGAGCGCAGGTCCTGGAGCTTGTCGGTCGGGGGCACCGGGAAGTAGCCCTGCTTGAACTGAGGCCGGTGGGCCTGGTTGGGTCCGGAGTCGCGGCCCGAGTTCCAGATCCCCTCTTCCGAGTCGATGTAGTAGTAGCCGCTCTGCGCGTTCTGGTCGAAGCGGATGGAGTTGAAGATGTAGAACTCGGCCTCAGGTCCCCAGTAGCTGACGTCGGCTATGCCCGTCAGGCGCAGGTACGCCTCCGCCTTCTGGGCGATGTGCCGCGGGTCGCGTGTGTACGGCTCGCGCGTGATGGGGTCGACGACATTGCAGACCAGGAACATGGTCGGCACCTGGAGGATGGGGTCGATGGTCGCCGTGTCCGCGTCCGGCATCAGCAGCATGTCGCTCTCGTTGATCGCCTGGAAGCCGCGGATGCTCGATCCGTCGAAGCCGAGCCCGTCGCTGAACGCGTCCTCGTCGAACGCGCCGAGGGGCAGGCTGAAGTGCTGCCAGGTGCCCGGCAGGTCCACGAAACGCACGTCCACGACTTTGATCCCAGACTCGCGTGCCCGCTGCAGCACCTCTGCCGGGGTCGTCTTGCTCTTCGCTCCGATCTCGATCGCCATGGGCGCCTCCTGATGCACGAAAACCCTTCTGCCGCCGGGCCACCACGTCTCTGAACGCGTGGCCGGCCGTGCATTCACGGCCTGAGGCCAGACTACCTACCGTCCCGACCGGCACCCCAGGTGCGCATCACACGAGAGAAGCGGGATGCGCTGGTGCGGTTCAAACAGTCAGTGAGCACCCACCAAAAGCAGAAGGCGCGGCCCCAGACGAGGGTCGCGCCTCCTCACGGGGGGGTTGGGAATTCAGCTCGCCACGGCCTGGGTGTGCTTGGCCACGAACTCGCGTACGCCGCCCGGTCCGGGGTAGCCGACCAGCCGCCCGACCAGCTTCCCGCCCTCGAAGACGCCGAGCGTCGGGATGCCCTGGATGCCATAGCGCATGGCCACGCCTGGGGCTGCGTCCACGTCGACCTTGCCAAATTTGATCTTGCCTTCGTACTCGGCCGCGACCTGGTCGATCACCGGGCCCATCATCTTGCAGGGGCCGCACCAGTCCGCGTAAAAGTCGATCACCACGGGGCCGCCCGCCTGAAGCACGTCCTGGTCGAACGATGCCTCATCGAACTTCTGTAGCTTGCTCATGCCCAGATAAAGCAGGCCTGGGGCGGCCCTATTCCCACGCACGCGCGCGACCTCGAGACGCCGGGCGTAGACTCGGCCGGGGGCATAATCGAGCCCGGATGCCCACCGCCCCCGAGGCCCTCGCGCCGTCCGGCCCGTCGTCCGGTCCCTCGCCCGATCCGGCATCCGGTCAGGCTTCCGAGAGGTCGTCCTGGCGACAGGCCGGCGACCGGATGCTGGAGGTGGCCCCGGGCCTCGTCACCTGGACGCTGCTGCTGGCGCCGGCGTGGATCCCGCTCCTGTTCGGCTCGAGCGGTGCCCGCGCCGTCGCCATCTCGGTCCTGATCTTCAACATCTATTGGTTCCTGCGCGCGTTCGCGCTCCTCTACGGGGTCACGGCCACGTATCGGCACCTCCGGGAGGACATGGCCATCGACTGGCTGGCTAGGTGCCAGGAGTCGGCGGAGGCCGGCGTCACCCCGCCTCTCGACTACCACCACCTCTCCATCATTCCCACATACACCGAGCCGTATCACGTGCTCGAACGTACAGTCCAGGCCATCGTCGACTCGAACTACCCGAAGGAGCTGACGCTGGTCGGGGTCATCACCCGGGTGGACGACAAGCCGGGCTGGGCCAACGTGGCCAAGCTGCGGGAGAGATTCGAGGGCGAGGTGGCCGGGTTCTTCCACATCAAGGACCCGATGGAGCCTCCACTGGTGCCGGGCAAGTCGGCGGCCATGAACTGGGGCGGCCGGGACATGGTCCGGCGCCTCACCGAGATGGGCTTCGACCTGAGCCGTGTCCTGGTCACCGACCTCGACTCCGACTACCGGGTCCATCCCCAGTATTTCGCGTGGGTCAGCTACCACCACGCCCGGCTCGGCGGTCACGACAAGGTCATCTGGCAGCCAGTGCCGTTCTTCCACAACAACATCTGGGAGATCCCAGGCGCGGTGCGGGTAATGTCGGAGAGCACGAGCCAGTGGCAGATGTACCTGCACTCACGCCCCCACCGGCTGGTGGCCTTCTCCAGCTACACGTGCAGCCTGGAGTTCGTGCGCCAGGTCGGCTACTGGGACAAGGACGTGATCCCGGAGGATTCGCGCTTCTACTGGAAGGCCTTCTTCCGCTTCGGGAGCGAGTTTTCGGTCAAGGGCGTCTACCTGCCGCTCTACGGCGACTCGCCACAGTCAAGGGACTACGCCTCCACCCATCTGAGCCAGTACAACCAGATCAAGCGTTGGGCCTGGGGCATCACCGACATCCCCTACGTGCTGAAGCGGCTGTTCAAGCACCCGGAGATACCACTCCGGCTGCGCCTGGGCCGGTTCGCCAACCTCTTCTTCAACCACCTGAACTGGATCTTCCTGCCCATCCTGCTCCTGTTCGGAGCGCAGTTCCCGATCTGGGCGAGCCTCGACTACTCGCTCACAGACCTGGGCCAGAACCTCTGGAAGTACTCGACCGTCATCCTTACCACAGCCCTCTCCACGACCATCGTCCTGGTCTTTCTCGAACATCGTCTGCTGCCTCCGAAGCCGGCCTCCTGGGGCCGCTGGCGGCGCTCGCTGATCTATGTGCAGTTCCTGTTCTATCCCATCATCGGACTGATGCTGAGCGTGCTGCCCGCGCTGGAGGCGCACACGCGCCTCCTGCTCGGCAAGTACCTTGAATACCGCGTGACAGAGAAGGGCTGATCTCTTGTCGGACTCGCCCAATATCCGCTTCGCCGTGGCCGCCGATTCGCCACTGATCGCGCGGTTGATCGTAGAGCTGGCCGACTACGAGCGCCTGGCGCACGCCGTGACCATGACCGAGGCCGGCCTCGAGCAGGCACTGTTCGGCGACCGGCCGGCGGCCGAGGTGCTGATCGCTGAGAGTGACGCCGGCGCACCGCTGGGTTTTGCCCTCTTCTTCGGCAGCTTTTCGACCTTCCTCGGCCGGCCGGGGATCTACCTGGAAGACCTGTACGTCCGGCCCGAGCACCGGGCTGGTGGCGTGGGTCGGGCCCTGCTCCAGCGGCTGGCCGGTCTCGCCGTAGAGCGCGGCTGCGGGCGCCTGGAGTGGTCGGTGCTGGATTGGAACGAGCCTGCGCTCGGCTTCTACCGCCGGCTGGGCGCCGAGCCGGTCACGGGTTGGACCGTCCACCGCCTCACCGGGCCCGCGCTCGAGGCGCTGGCCGGCTCAGCCGCCAGAGATGCCGAAGATCGTCACCCCGCTCAGCGACCAGAACGTGAGCATGACGATGCCGCCCAGGAAGAGGACCCAGCCCGTGCCGGTGATCACGTTGCGGCCAGGAACCGGCCAGGTGGCCCAGCCCAAGCGCCGGGCCAACTTGGTGCCGCCGATGTTGTCGATGAACGGCCAGGTCAGGAGCACGATCAGGAGTAGCGTCGGCAGAAAGATCGCGTTCACGACCTCGGGTCCGAGCGGGATCTTGAGGAACTGGAACAGCCAGAGGAAGTACCAGTCTGGCCGCGGCAGCACGACGGTTCGCGGGTCTGCCGACCCCTCGAGCTGCATGTTTTGCTGCACTGCCGCGGAGAGCAATCCCAGTGTGACCACCATCACGACCATGATCACGGGATAGGGCCAGAAGTGGTCCGGGAAGAATGGGTGCGTGTCATCCTCGGGCATGTCGTCCGCCAGGTGATGGCCGGAGGCGCCCATGAGGATCGGGAAGAGGGCGAGGCTGACGAGCACCGTGTAGAGAGGATGGTCGGGGCCGATCGGTACCCGCTTGTAGTCGGCCTCCAGCACGTGGCCCCCGTGCGCGTCCACCTCGACCACCGGCACAGCCGCAACGGCCGCGCCAGGCCCCTCCTTGAGGTAGCCGTCCCACTGAGTGGTGCGAATGCCGTTCTGGCTCTCTGTCATGGCCAACCTCTCTTTCACAGGGGCTCAGAGATCCCGTGCTGGCGGATGAGGCGGAAGTGGACGTACATGAGCAGCACGATCACCGCCGGCAGCAGGAAGACGTGGAGGGTGAAGAAGCGCTGCAGAGTGTCCGGGCCGAGGGTGGCTCCACCCTGTGCGATGGTCTGGATCAGGCCCCCCAGCAGGGGTGTCGAAGCCGCGATCTGGATCGTGACCGACGTCGCCCAATAGGCTTTGGTGTCCCAGGGCAGCAGGTAGCCGGTCAGCGATAGGGCCAGCACTATCAGGAGCATCACGATGCCGACCATCCAGTTGAGCTCCCGGGGGGCGCGGTAGGAACCGGTCCAAAACACGCGCGCCATGTGCATCACGATCATCACGACGAGCAGGTTGGCGCCCCAGAAATGGACCCCGCGGATGAGCCAGCCGAGATAAACCGTATTCATGATGTGCTGCACGCTCGTATAGGCCGGGGCTGGGTTGCCGGCTGCGCTGGGAACGTAATAGAACGACAGGAAGATGCCTGTGATCAGCTGCATGATGATCAGGATGAAAACCATCCCGCCAAAGCAGTAGTAGAAGGCGTTGGCGTAGTTGGGCACCCTCTGGTAGAGCGCCTCGTCGACCGAGGAGCGGAAGGGGAATCGGTGGTCCAGCCAGTCGATCACGGCCACCTGCACGTTGCGAGGGCTGAGGCCGGTCATCTCACCCGACTCCCGGCGTAGGCACGCCCAGCACCTGGATCGTGGTGTCGCTCAACTGCTTCCAGTCGTAGTGGGACAGGGGAGCGGTAGCCGGACCGTGAGTGACGGCGCCCCCGAGATTGAACTTCGAGCCATGGCAGGGGCACGCAAACTGGTTTTGGCCGGCGACCAGGTTGATCGAACAGCCGAGGTGGGAGCAGGTCGCGGATAGCACCAGGAGGCCGCTCTCGGCCTTGACAATGTAGCCCTTGAAGCTGATCTTGCCGGGGAAATTGTCGCCGCCGCCGTCCTTCATCACAAAGCCGGTCTCCTTGGGCGCATCGAAGGAGATGCCGTCGCCCGTCTTCAGGGCGCCGATCGAGCCCTGGAGGGTGACCTTGATGTTCTTCTTCTGCCCGGCCCCCCCGGGCGGGAAGATGTAGAGCAGTAGGGGAGCGACGATCACCACCCCGATCGCCCCCATCAGGCCGCCAATCCACCAGACGATGAAGTTGCGCCGGGTCATAAGACCGCGCCCGCTCGCGGCTCCCGTCTCGGTTCCGACCTCGGTGGCGATGGCTGCTTTAAGTCCTCCGACCGGTATACGGTGACGAGCAAAATCTAGCACAGGCCTCGAGGCGGCCCCTGGGTTCGAAGCTGGCCGCACGCGCCCTTCGAGGCTACGATTGAGACCGCTTGCAAGACGTCCCCGCCGGCGGGGCGGCGCACACGCCAGCCGGGCACGCGGCCGGCATGGGTTCCCGCGCCCTCCGCAACACCACTTTGATCCTCGCCACCCGCGTCGTCTCGCGCCTCCTGACGTTGGTGACGGTGCCGTTGATCGTGGCCCATCTCCGGCCCGCGGGGTTCGGGCGCTTCCAGCTCGTGGTCGGGCTGGCCGGAATCATCACGGTGGTCCTGGACCTGGGTTTCAACACCCTCTTCCAGCGCGAGGCAGCCCGCCAGCCCTCGGAGCTGAGCCGTTTTCTGAGCAACCTGGTCTCGGCGCGGATCCTGTTCGCGGTCCCCGCGCTGGCGGTCTTTGCCGCCGGGCTCTGGGTGTTCGGCCTGCGCGACTTCATCGTCCCCGGCTTTGTGATGATGCTGCTGGCCTCCTACGCCACGCTGCTCCGTGCCTCTCTTTACGCGGTCCAGCGCCTTGGCTTCGAGGCCGCGGGCATCGTGCTCGAGACGCTGGTCCTCGTCGCCCTCGTGGTGGTCGGGGTGAGGACCGGCCAGGGCATCGCCTTCTTCCTCTGGGCCTATGCCGGCAGCTACTCGTTCTCCTGCGTCTACTTCCTGGTGGTGATCACCCTGCGCGGGGTGGCCCGGCTACGCTGGCGCCTCGAGTGGGGCCTCATCCGCCACTTCTTTTGGACCGGCCTGCCGTTTGCGCTCACCTTCGTCATCTCGGTCATCTACTTCCGCATCGACCAGCCGATCCTGGTCGCGATCCGCGGCTATACCGAGAACGGCTGGTACACGGCCGCCTACAAGCCGTTCGAGGCCCTGCTGTTCGTGCCCATCTCGATGCTGAACGTGGTCTTCCCGGTCCTGGCCGTCTACCACCACGACGCTTCGGGCCGCGTCGCCTGGGCCGTGGCCCGCTTTTACAAGGCGCTGCTCATGCTGGGCTGGCCGGCGACCGTGGGGATGTTCCTCCTGACCGACGCCTTCCGCGTGATCTATGTCTTCCCGGAGGCGGCGGCCGCGCTCCGCATCCTGGCCCTGGGCGTGGTCTTCATGTTCGTCAGCAACGCCTTCATCGGGGCCCTCAACTCGATCGACCGGCAGGTGCTGTTCACCTGGATCGCGGCCCTCTCGATGGTCGTCAACATCGGCCTCAACTTGATTCTGATCCCCCTTTACGGCTATCTCGGGGCGGCGGCGGCGACCGTGCTCACCGAGATCGTGCTGTTCGCCGCGGGCTGGGTCCTCGTCGCCCGCCACCTGGGGCCGGTGCCCGTCCACCGCCTCAGCTGGCGCGTGATCCTGGCCGGCTTGGTCATGGGAGCGGCGCTCTGGCCCGTTCAGCACGTCACAGGCCCCGCCGCCCTGGCGGTGGTCGGGGGTGGGGCCCTGGTCTACGGCCTGGCCCTGCTGATCCTGGGCGCGGTCGATCGAGAGGAGCGGACTCTCCTGCTGGCCACGTTGAAGCGATGAAACCACGGCTAACCGCCCCCGACTCGGAGGCCGTGCTCCTGAAGCCCAGGGGTGCGCCGGGGCTGGTCCCGTTCTATGCCCCTGGCGCGAGCGCACCGGTCCAGCCGGAGGTGGCCGAAGCCGCGATCGAGGAGGCCGCGTACGTCGCCCTGGACATCGAGACCACGGGCAACTCACCCTTCCTGGTGATCGAGATCGGCGCCGAGCGCTTCAACCTCGCCGGCAGCCTCTCCCTCTTCGACACGCTCGTGCACGCCCGGGCGCCCATCAACAGCTTCGCCCGTCGCCGGCACCTGATCGACCGCCGGATGCTGGAGGGGGCGCCGGAATTTTCGGACGCGCGCCGGGCCTTCCTCCATTTCGCCACCGGGGCCGCCCTCGTGGAGCACAGCCACGACGCCTTCGACTCCTACCTTATCGGTCGCGGCCTGCGCCGTAAGCTCGCCAACCCCGTCCTCGACACCTCGACGCTGGCCCGGCGGGTATTGGACCTGCCCGCCGGCCAGACACCCGGTTTGGCTCGATTGGTGGAGGAGCTGGGCGTGCATGCGGCCCCGATGCACGCCGCTCTGGGCGACGCTCAAGCCACGGCCGCGGTCTTCCGCACACTGGCGCGGCGGGCGATGGAACGCTTCGGCTGGCGCACGGTCGGGGAGATGGCCGCCGCGCTGATCCGCCCCGACG
>JALYZG010000109.1 GCA_030948965.1 Candidatus Dormiibacterota bacterium
CCCGTCGAGTGGGCGCCGGACGGCAGCGTCTTCTACGGCATCTCGCCCGCGGGCGCCCTGGCCGCCTTCCCGGTGACGGGCGGGGCCGCCCGCGAGATCGCGCCGGACGGCGTCAGCATCGCCGAGGTCGGGCCGGACGGCGTGGTGGCGAGCGCGCGCGCCGGGACCGCGACGTACGGCAGCCAGTCGCTGCCCGCGGAAGGTGCGCTCGACCTTGGCTTCCGGGGTACTGCGCTCGAGGTGGCGACCGCCCAGCAGGTGACGGTGGTCGGCGGCCCGGCGATCGCGCTGGCCGAGACGGCCACGGCGGCGTCGTTCGCGCCCGGCGGGACGACCGTCGCGTACATCGGTGCGTCGGGCCTTCACGTGCTCGACCTGGCCGCCGGCTCAGACCACATCGTCGGTCCGGCCGGCGCCCTCGGCGGCTGGCAGGGGACGAGGCTCGTTTTTCTGCAGAGCCCGGGCGTCTTCACGCTGGACGCCAGCGGCGCCAAAGCGCATCTCCTCGACCTGAAGGCCGTCGACGGGGCCACCTGGACGGCCTCTGGGCAGCTGCTCCTGTCCACGCCTGACACCCTTTACCTGGCGTCCGGCGATGGCGGCCGCGTCGTGGCCCTGGCCCACGGCCTGTACAGTCAGCCGGTGGCGGCCCCGGCGGGCACGGGGTTTGCCTTCAGCCGCGCGGGCCAGGAGTTCACAGCCTCAGTCACCGGTCTGGGGCCGGCGCCGGCCGCGCCGACCCAGGCGGACGTGCTGACCGCATTCATGAATGCTCGCGTCGCCGGCCAGGCGGACGTCGCCGGGACCTACCTCGACGCGGCCGGCAAGAAGGCCTTCGCCCAGCTCCCGCTGACCTACCCGGTCGGTGCCGGTCAGCCCCAGCTCGCGCGCTACTACCTGCTCCTGTCTCAGCCCGGCCGCGCGCTGGTGCGCCTGGTCCTGACCCAGGGGGGCAGCCAGTCCACGATCGACGAGTCCCTCGTCCTGCTCCCCGGTGCTGACGGTAAGTTGCTGATCCACGCCGTGACGGAGACGGCCGCGCGGCCCCTCGCGGCAGGTCCCAACGTCATTGGCGTCACGGTCGCGAGCCACGAGATCCGCGTGATGTTCGATTCTGATCTCGATCCGACGAGCGTCCGCGGGGTGACCGTGGACGGCGACCAAGCTGCAGTGACCTACGACGCCAAGAGCCGGGCCGTCGTGCTCAGCTCGCCAGCGGGTCTGGCTCCGGGGCGGAGCTACGAGCTGAACGTCAGCGCGACGCTGACCGACGTCAACGGCGACACCGCCGCACCCCTGACCGTCGCCCTCACCGGCCCCGGTCAGTAGGCGACTCGCCGCCGCCGCAGTCGACCCCGGGCCGGTCGCACTCGGGCGTCACTCCGAACCAGCGAGAGAGCGCCGAGCGGTTGCGAGCGAACAACGCATAGACGCCGCGCTCGGCCCAATTGATCGGCGGCACGAGACCGACCCGTCCGGCCAGCCTCCAGCCCCCGCCCAGCTCCAGCAGGACCGCGTTCACGGCGTCGGCGCCCGAGGGCATGCGGCCATCTGGGTAGACAGCCCAGACCGAGCGGTCGGCGTCAGCTCGCGTGAGGCCGTGCGTGGCCAGCACCCCCGGCGCCTGGCTGGGCACCGCGGTCACACGGCGCCGGTGATCGTGGGCCGCCAGCCAGCGCACGCACCGGGTGCAGAACCCGCACGTTCCGTCGAAGATCAGCGTCAGCCCGTCAGCTCCCGGTAGAGCTCGACCGTGCGCTCGGCGATCGCGGCCCAGCTGAAGTGGTCGAGCACTCGCTGCCGCCCAGCCCGGCCCATCCTCGCGGCCAAACCCGGGTCCGCCAGCAGCTCCCCGACTCGCCGGCCCAGGCCGGCCTCGAACGCGCCCGGATCGCTCTCGTCGTAGGCGACGAGGTAGCCGGTTTCGCCCTCCACCACGATTTCAGGGATGCCGCCCACGGCGGAGGCCACCACCGCCACCTGGCAGGCCATCGCCTCCAGGTTGACGAGACCGAACGGCTCGTAGATCGAGGGACAGACGAAAACGCTGGCCCCGCTGTAGAGATTGACCGCGTGCTCCCGGGGCAGGATGCCCTCGATCCAGACCAGGCCGCCGACCTCGGTCCGGACGCGCTCGGCCAACCCCTCCACCTCGGCGGCGATCTCCGGCGTGTCGGGAGCGCCGGCGCAGATGACCAGCTGCGAGCCTCGGGGCAGCTGCAGGGCGGCCGCGAGCAGGTGCTGCAGGCCTTTTTGCCGCGTCACGCGACCGAGCCAGATGGCGTACGGCCGCGACTGGTCCACGCCGTAGCGGTCGAGGATGTCCGCGGCCGGCCGCCGCTGGTATGCCACCGGGTCCACCCCGTTGTGGATGACGTGCACCCGCGCCGGGTCGACGTCGGGATAGGAGCCGATCAGGTCGCGCCGACTGCCCTCCGAGACCGCGATGACGGCGTCTGCGCCCAGCGTGGCGGTGCGTTCCGCGTACGTCGAGAGCTCATAGCCGCCGCCGAGCTGCTCCCGCTTCCACGGGCGCAATGGCTCCAGGCTGTGCGAGGTCAGGACGTGGGGTATGCCCCAGGCCAGCTTGGCCCAGTGCCCGGCCAGGTTCGCGTACCACGTGTGGCTGTGAACCAGATGGGCGCCCTTTACGGGGCCGACCATGGCCAGCTCGATCGACATGGCCTGCAGCGCCAGCGCCTCCGGCTTGGGTTCGGCGAGCGCTGCCCAGGACTCGTGGGCGAGGACGCCGGGCTCGTCCCTCGGCCGGCCCCAGCATTGGATGCCGAGGTCGACCAGGCGGCGGAGCTCGTGGGCGAGGTACTCGACGTGGACGCCGGCGCCCCCATAGACCTCGGGCGGGTATTCGCGGGTCAGGAGCGCGACCTTCGGCCAGGGATCCCGGCTCACGCCCCCGGCGTCCCGGCGGTGCGGCCCTTGCCGATCGCGATCACCCCCTCGGCGGTCACGGTGAAGAGCCGCCGGTCGGACTCGAGGTCCACGCCTAATTTGGCGCCGGCCGGCACCCTGACGTTCTTGTCCAGGATGGCCCGCCGCACCACGGCGCCGCCGCCCACGTCCACTCCGTCCATCAGGACCGAGTCCTCGACCACGGCTCCCGTATGCACGACAACGTCTGGCGAGATCACCGACCGCCGCACAGTCGCGCCCGAGATGATGGCGCCCGCGCTGACCATCGAGTCCAGCGCCAGCCCGCGCCGCCCGTCCTCGTCGAAGACGAACTTGGCCGGCGGCAGCTGGGGCATGAGCGAGTAGATGGTCCACTCGCGGTTGTAGAGGTTGAAAGGAGGGTCGGTCAGGATCAGGTCCATGCTCGCGCGGTAGTACGAGTCGAGGTCCCCGACATCGCGCCAGTAGCCGCGCTCGGCGCCGGTGACGCCTGGCACCCGGTTGCGGTCGAAGTCGTAGACGGTGGCGTCGCCGCGCCCGACGAGCATGGGCACGATGCTCCCGCCGAGGTCGTGCTTGGAGCTGTCCTCGGCCGCGTCCGCGGTCACGGCATCGACCAGGACCCGGGTCGTGAAGACGTAGATGCCCATGGAGGCATAGGCCTCGCCCGGCGAGTCGGCCAGCGGCCTCGGGTCGGCGGGTTTTTCCCGAAAGGCGCTGACGCGGTCGTCGCCGTCAGTCTCGATGATGCCGAAGTTCGGCGCCTGGTCGATCGGGATCCTGATCCCGGCCAGGGTCAAGCCGGCGCCGGACTCGATGTGGTGCGCAACCATCTGCCGCGGGTCCATGCGGTAGATGTGGTCGGCGCCGAAGACGCAAATGTAGTCGGGACGCTCGTCACGGATCAGGTTGAGGTTTTGGAAGACGGCGTCGGCGGAGCCCTGGAACCAGCGCGGACCAAGGCGCATCTGGGCGGGGACGCCGGTCACGTAGTTGCCGAGCATCGGGGCCAGGCGCCAGGTCTGGGCGATGTGGCGATCGAGGCTGTGGCTCTTGTACTGGGTGAGGACGACGATCTTGCGGATGCCGCCGTTGACGAGGTTGGAGAGCACGAAGTCGATGAGGCGGTAGGTGCCGCCGAAGGGGACCGCGGGCTTGGCCCGGTCGGCCGTCAGCGGCTGCAGCCGCGTCCCCTGGCCGCCGGCCAGGACCATGGCCATTACATGGAGCTCGTCACCGATCGGGAGCCTCATCATCGTCCTGCCAGGGCATAGAGTAGGCTGCCGCGCCGGCCCGGGAACAGAGCGCGTCCCGCCGCGGGTTGCGCCCTTCATGGCTGGAACCACGAACACAGCGTCGGCGGCAGGAACCATCACCCTCGGCGGGGACCTCTCGGTCAACCGCGTCGGCTTCGGGGCGATGCGCATCACCGGGCCCGGCATCTGGGGGGAGCCGGCCGACCTGGCGGAATGCCGCCGAGTCCTGCGCCGCTCCCTGGACCTCGGCGTCAACTTCATCGACACAGCCGACTCCTACGGCCCCGACG
>JALYZG010000120.1 GCA_030948965.1 Candidatus Dormiibacterota bacterium
AACGTCAACTGCCGACTACCGCGGCCACCGCCGCGGCCGCCGCGGCGACGTGCCGGGGATCGGCGCCGTAGTCCATCGGCGACACCTCCGTGGCCAGCTCGACGGCCCGCTGCACCAGCTCGGGATGATCGTCGATGAAGCGCGTCGACAGCTTGCCGGCGAGGAAGTCGGCGCTCTCCAGGATGGCGCGGTGATAGGGGATCGTGGTGGCCGGACCGGCCAGCACGAACTCGCGCAGCGCCCGCTTCCCGCGCGCGATCGCCTCCGCTCGGTCGGAGCCGTGGACGATCAGCTTGGCCACGAGCGAATCGTAGTTGGGAGGCACTTCCGAGCCCGGGCCGAAGCCGGAGTCGACGCGCACCCCCGGACCGGCCGGCGCCACCCAGCGCGTGATGCGCCGCGGGTTGGGGATGAAGCGGCGGGCCGGGTCCTCGGCGTTGATCCGCATCTCGATCGCGTGCCCAGTCCAGGTCACCTGCTCCTGGGTGAACGAGAGCGGCAGACCAGCCGCGACCCGGATCTGCTCTTTGACCAGATCCACCCCGGTCACCGCCTCGGTTATGGGGTGCTCGACCTGGAGCCTTGCGTTGACCTCCAGGAAGTAGAAGTCGCCGTCGCCGAAGATGAACTCGACGGTGCCGGCGTTGCGGTAACCGGCGGCACCGACCGCCGTCACCGCCGCCGCCCCCATCCGCTCTCGGATCTCGGGTGTGACGGCGGGCGAAGGCGTCTCCTCCAGGATTTTCTGATGGCGGCGCTGGATGGAGCACTCGCGTTCGCCCAAGTGCACTATCTCGCCCTCAGCGTCCCCGATCACCTGGATCTCGATGTGCCGTGGTTCGCGCAGGTAGCGCTCGACGTACACCGTGGCATCGCCGAAGGCGGCCAGCGCGGCGCTGCGGCAGCTCGCGATGGCGGGTGCAAGCTCGTCCTCCTTCTCCACCACCTTCATGCCGATCCCGCCGCCCCCGCCGGAGGGCTTGACGATGACCGGGAAGCCGATCTCGCGGGCGGCGCGGGCGGCCTCGGCCGGGTCTTCGAGCGCGCCGCTGCCGGGCGTCACGGGCACTCCGTGCTGGGCCGCCAGGGCCCGCGCCTCCAGCTTCGAGCCCATCGCCCGCATGGCTCCGGCGGGCGGACCGATGAAGGCGATCCCCGCCGCCTCGCAGGCCTCTGGCAGCTCGGGCCGCTCGGAGAGAAAGCCGTAGCCGGGATGCAGGGCCTGCGCACCCACGTCCGCGGCCAGTTGCACGATCCTCTCCAGCTGCAGGTAGGAGGCGGCCGGCGATGCCTCCCCGATGCGGTGAGCCTCGTCCGCGTAGCGCGCGTGGATGGCGCCGCGGTCGGCGTCGGAGTAGATCGCGACGGTTTCGATGCCGAGCTCGCGGCAGGCCCGCATCACCCGGATGGCGATCTCGCCCCGGTTGGCGACGAGGACCTTGCGAAAGAGCTTCGGCTTCACGCGGCCACGGCTCAGCCCACCGCCACGAGCGCCTGGTCGGGCTTCACCACCTCGCCCTCGCGGACGTAGACGTCGAGTACCTTTCCGGGCCGCGTGGCGACGATGTCGTTCTGCATCTTCATCGCCTCCAGCACGGCCACAACGTCGCCCAGGGCAACCTGGTCGCCGACCTTGACCGGAACCTTCACGATCAGGCCCTGCATGGGTGCCAGGACGGCGCCGTCCCGAGATCCCTTGGGCGCGGGCGGGGGCGCGCCAGCGACTGCAGCGGGAGCGGGCGCCACCGCACCGGCGTCGGGTCCGACGCCCACCGCCAGGCCGGACCCGGTGACGCGGACGTTGAACACCTCGCCCTCGACCTCGACCTGGAACTCGGCCGCCTGGCTAGGGGCCGGTGGCGCGGGCGGCGACGGCGGCGGCCCCTCGGGCTCCGGCGCTTCGGCCGCGGCTGCCGTCTCCGCAGCCGCCTCGGCCTCGGCCTCCGCCGCGTCTCGCTGCGCTGCCGCCTCCATCTCGGCGCCCGGGAAGAGCAGGTGCGTCAGGGTGGCCTCGTCGCCCGCGTCCTGGTGCCGGCGGCGGAGCCGCAGGCGGGCCGTTTCCACCTGGTCGCCGAGCAAATCGGCGGGTCGGATCGTGATCGGCTCCTCGCGCCCCAGCACGTCGCGCCGGACCTGCGTGTCCGCCGGCCGGGGCGGCCGCCCATACAGGCCCTGAAGGTAGTCCTTCAGCTCCTGCGTGACCGTCGCGTAGCGTTCGCCGATGACGTTGAAGACCGCCTGTGACGCGATCATCTGGCGCAGCGGCGCCACCAGGGGCGGATAGCCGAGCTCCTCACGCACTCGGGGCACCTCCTCCAGCGCCTCGCGCATGCGCCCCCCAGCCCCGTGCTGGTCCAGCTCTCGCTGGATGTCCTGAATCATGAAGACCGGCATCCCGTAGCGCAGGATGTCGGCGTCGATGCGGTCGGCGAGCGGGCGCACGTCGGCCGCGTGGCGCTCGACCAGGACGCGCAGATCGTCCCGCGCCTCCAGCAGCCGGCCCAAGTCCAGCCCGGTGTCGTAGTCGCCGCCCGCCAGAGCGGCCACCACACTCTCGGTCGCCGGTTGGCTGGCGCCCCAAGCCAGCGGCGAGAGGGCCGTGTCCAGCGCCGCGGCCCCGGCTTCGACCGCGGCCATGTAGGCCATCGGCGCCATGCCACTGGAGCAGTGGGAGTGGACCACCACGGGCAGCCCGGAGGCCTCGCGCAGCGAACTGACCAGCTCCCACGTCGCCTGCGGGCTGAGCAGGCCCGACGTGTCCTTGATCACCAACTCGTCCACGTCCAGCTCGGCCAGGCCCTTGCTCAGCGAGATCCAGAGGGTGAGGTCGTGGGTCGGGCTGACGGCGTAGCAGAGGGCGCCTTGCACGCGCCTCTTGGCGCGTTTTGCGGCCCGGACGGCCACCTCCATGTTGCGCAGGTCGTTGAGCGGGTCGAAGACGCGGAACACGTCCACGCCGAGACGAGCCGCGACCTTGACGAAGAGCTCCACCGCGTCGTCCGCGTAGTTGTGGTGGCCGACCAGGTTCTGGCCCCGGATCAGAGCCTGGACCGGGGTGTTGGGGGTGGCGCGCGCGAAGTCCCGCAGATAGCTCCAAGGATCGTCGCCGGCGCGCAGCTGGGTCTCGAAGGTGGCACCCCCAAAAGCCTCGAAAGCGGCGAAGCCGACAGCGTCCAGCTTCCGCGCCAGCGGCACGATCTCGGCCGCCCGCAGCCGGCCCCCAAGCAGCGACTGGTTGCCGTCGCGGAAGGTGGTGTCCGTGAGGCGCAGGCGCGGCCGGCTGCGCCGGGCGGCGGCCGCCATCCTCAGCGCCCGGCCATGGCGCGACGGCGCTCCAGGTGCCGGGCGGCCACCGCCGCATCGGCCAGCCCCAGGATCCGGGCCGCGAACCAGGCCGCGTTCTTGGCCCCGGCCTCGCCGATCGCCATGGTGGCGACCGGGATGCCGGCCGGCATCTGCACGATCGAGTAGAGGGAATCGACGCCGCCCAGGTGCTGGGTGGGAACCGGGACGCCCACCACAGGCAGGTCGGTCCAGGCCGCGACCACGCCGGGCAGATGGGCGGCCCCGCCGGCGGCCGCTATGACCACGCGCAGGCCCCGCTCGCGCGCGGACTCCGCCCAATCCCGGACCCCGGCCGGGTCGCGGTGCGCCGAACAGATCTTCAGCTCCGATTCGATCCCGAACTCCTCGAGCTCCCGCAGACACGCCTCCATCAGCGGCAGGTCCGACCTGGAGCCGAGGATGACACCGACTTCAGCCACCGGCCAGGAGCCTGTGTGGGAATGGCGGCGAGAGATTCGTCGATCCAGGATTTCGTGGGGTGGAGATGCTGACGCCGGAGATGGGCCGCATGCGCGGCGAAGGTCCGTCGACATTGCCGACACTGGTTCCCAGTGTCCTGGACACTAAATCGCCTCCTGCGCGATGTCCTTGCGGAAAACAGCCCCGGGAAATCGTACGCGCACGGCTCCCGCCAACGCCCTCTGCCGGGCTTCGGCCACGTCCTCGCCCAAGCCCACCGAAGTCAGAACTCGACCGCCGGCCGTCGTGACTCCGTTGGCCGAGGTGCGGGTGCCGGCGTGGAACATCAGCACCCCGGGCGGGACATCGGCCAGGCCGGCGATCTCGAACCCGGTCTCGTAGGCCTCAGGGTAGCCGCCCGACGCGACGACGACGGCCACCGCCGGTCGTGGATCCCACTCCAGGCTCGGATGGGTGGCCAGCTGGCCGGTGGCCGCGGCCAGCATCAGCTCCGGTAGGTCGGAACGCAGCCGGGGCAGGATGGCCTGCGCCTCCGGGTCGCCGAAGCGAGCATTGAACTCCAGCACTCGGGGACCGTCCGGAGTCAGCATCAAGCCGGCGTAGAGGGCCCCGACGTACGGCGTGCCGCGCCGCGCCAGCTCCGCGGCCGCCGGCGCCAGGACGGCGGCCGTGAGGTCGGCGACCAGGCCTGCCTCGACGCCGAGCGGCGGCGAGTACGCCCCCATCCCGCCCGTGTTGGGACCCTGGTCGCCCTCCCGCGCCCGCTTGAAGTCGCGAGCCGGGGCCAGAGCGACCACGGTCGTGCCCTCGATGATCCCGAACAGTGAGAGTTCGGGGCCCTCCAGGCGCTCTTCCACGATCACCGTGGCGCCCGCGCGCCCGAACGAGTGCCGCACGAGCATCGAGTCGACGGCCCGGTCCGACTCCTCCACCGAGTCGCAGACGACGACCCCCTTGCCGAGGGCCAGGCCGTCGGCCTTGACCGCCACCCGGCCGCCCCGCGCCGCCGCCCAGGCGCGGGCCGGCTCGGCCTCGTTGAAGCCGGCGGACTCGGCGGTGGGGATGCCGGCCGCGTGCATGACCTCCTTCGCGAACGACTTGCTGGTCTCGATGTGGCCGGCGCTGCGAGTCGGCCCGAAGACGGGGATGCCCGCATGCTGGAGAGCGTCTCCGACCCCGGCCGCCACGGCCGCCTCCGGACCCAGGACGGCCAGGCCCACTCTCGCCTTGCGGGCCAGCTTGACCAGCCGGACCACGTCGTCGGCCTGGACGGCCACGTTGCGGGCGATGGCGGCGGTGCCGCCGTTGCCGGGGGCCACGTAGACTCGCTCGACCCGGTCCGAGAGCATGCACTTCCAGGCCAGGGCGTGCTCGCGCGCGCCCGAACCGACGACCAGGACTTTCAAGAGGCGCCCTGGCGCCTCAGTTCCACCGGTTGATGCCTGGGAGTCGGCGATTCGGCGTACCCCTTAGTCTCACGCCAGCCGCCCGCGTCGGGGGGCATGCGGGGGCCCACCCCCGCACGTGAATGAGGGGAGTGCGGGGGGTCTCCCCCGCATGGCCTACTCCCATTCGATCGTGCCGGGTGGCTTCGACGTGATGTCGAAGACCACGCGGTTGACGCCTCGGACCTCGTTGACGATGCGATTGGAGATCCGGGCCAGGACCTCGTGGGGGAGACGCGCCCAGTCGGCGGTCATGGCGTCCTCGGAGGTCACCACCCGCACCGCGACGACGTTGGCGTAGGTCCGGAAATCGCCCATCACGCCGACCGTCTGAAGCGGGGTGAGGACGGCGAACGACTGCCACACCTGGCGATAGAGCCCGTTGCGCTTGATCTCGTCCACCACCACCCAGTCGGCGTCGCGGAGGATGTCGAGGCGCTCGGCGGTGACCTCGCCCAGGCAGCGGATGGAGAGGCCCGGGCCTGGGAACGGCTGGCGGTGGACCATGTCCGCGGGCAGCCCCAGCTCCAGGCCGACCGCCCGCACCTCGTCCTTGAAGAGATGGCGCAGGGGCTCGATGAGGCTGAAGCGGAGGCCGGGCGGCAGGCCGCCCACGTTGTGGTGGGTCTTGATCTTGGCCGCGCCCTCGGCGGTGTCGGGGGCCGTGGACTCGATGACGTCCGGGTACAGGGTGCCCTGGGCCAGGAAGTCGATCTCGCCCAGGGCCTGCGCCTCGGCCTCGAAGACGCCGATGAACTCGCGCCCGACAGTGCGCCGCTTCGCCTCGGGGTCGACGACGCCGCGGAGCGCGCCGAGAAAGCGGTCCGCGGCGGCCACAAAGCGGATGTCCAGGTCCATGTTGCCGTGGAGCACGTCGAGCACCCGCTGCGGCTCCTCCCGGCGCAGCAGCCCATTGTCCACGAAGACGCAGGTCAGCTGGTCGCCCACCGCCCGGTGTACCAGAGTGGCCGCCACCGCGCTGTCCACGCCCCCGGAGAGCGCACAGATGACACGGCCCGCGCCCACTGTCTCTCGGATCTGGCGCGTGGCCTCGGCGATGAACGAGCCCGGGGTCCACGTCCCGGTGCAGCCGCAGACGCGGTAAAGGAAGTTGCCCAGCAGCTTCCGGCCCTGCGGGGTGTGATGCACCTCCGGATGGAACTGGATGCCCAGGATCCCGGCGCCGTCGCTGAATGCGGCTACGGGCGAGTTCGCGCTGCGGGCCAATGCGTGGAATCCCGGCGGCAGCCGGAGCACGTGGTCGCCATGGCTCATCCAGACCGGGAGATCTGAGCCGAGGCCGTGGAAGAGGTCGCTGCCGTCGCCCACGGACAGGACCGCGGGGCCGTACTCGCGGGCCGCCGCCGGCGCCACCTCGCCCCCCAGGTGGTGGGCGATGAGCTGCATGCCGTAGCAGATGCCGAGGACCGGAACGCCCGCCCGAAGTGCGGCCGGGTCGATTTGCGGCGCCGACGGCTCGTAGACGCTGGCCGGCCCGCCGCTGAGGATCAGCCCGGCTGGGGCCCGCGCGGCCAGCTCGGACCAGGTCGTAGTCCCCGGTACCAGCTCGCAGTAGACGTGGGCTTCGCGCACGCGGCGCGCGATCAGCTGCGAATACTGGGAGCCGAAGTCGAGGATGAGGACCAGCTCGCGGTCCGGCGCGACGCGCCCGGAGGCGGTCTCGCGGGCGGCGCTGGCGACGGTCAGCGCCGGGCCCCCATGCCCACCTGCTGCGCCGCCTGCAGCACCTTGCCCTCGCTCACGATCGCCGGCGCGATCACCATCTCCACTTGCTGCATCTCGCGCACGTCGCGAGCGCCGCAGACGCCGAGGGCTGAACGCAGGGCGCCGGCGAAGTTCTGCGTGCCGTCGTCGACGCCGGCCGGCCCGGTCAGGATCTCGGCCAGCGTGGCCTTCACGCCGACCTCGATCCGGGTGCCGCGGGGTAGGTTCGGGTCAGGCGTGGCCATGCCCCAGTTGAAGCCGCGCGACGCGGACTCGGCCGAGCCGGCCAGCGGTGAGCCGATCATGACCGCGTCCGCGCCCGCCGCGAAAGCCTTGCAGATGTCGGCGCCGATGCGCATGCCGCCGTCCGTGATAACGGCCACGCGCCGGCCTGTGCGGCGTTCGTGCTCATCCCGGGCCGCCGCCACGTCGGCGGTGGCCGTGACCTGGGGCACGCCCACCCCGAGGACGCCGCGCGTCGTGCAGGCGGCGCCCGGACCGACCCCGACCAGCACGCCGGCCAGGCCCGTCTCCATCAGCTCCAGGGCGGTGTCGAACTGGACGCAGTTCCCGGCGACGACGGGGATCGAGACGAGCCGGCAGAGCTCCTCGAAGCTGAGCTGGTGATACGAGCTGCTGACGTGCCGGGCGGTCAGGACCGTGCCCTGGACGACGAGCACGTCGGCGCCGGCCTCCTCCACAGCGCGCGCCCGCTCGTGCGCTCGAGCCGGGACCGTGGAGACGGCGCAGGGCACGCCGGCCGCCTTCACGGCCTGGACGCGCTCCGCGATGAGGCGCGGCTTCACCGGCTCCCGGTAGGCGCTGCGCAAGACCTCCTGGACCTCAGCCCGAGAGGCCTGGGCGATGCGCTCGATCACCGGCCGCGGATCCTCGTAGCGAGTCTGGACCCCGTCCAGGTTGAGGACCGCGAGGCCGCCCAGGCGGCCCATGGCGATCGCGAAATCCACGTCCACCACGCCGTCCATGGCCGAGCCCCAGAACGGGATCGAAAGGGTGAGCGGGCCGAGACGGAAGGTGACGTCCACCTCCTCGGGGTTGACCGTCACCCCACCCGGTACCAACGCCACCTCGTCGAAGCCGTACGCGCGCCGCGCCCGCCTACCGATCCCGATCGAGAGGCCGGCTTCAATGGGTCTGGCGATCGTATCTATGGGTGCGCGTACTCCTCTGATTTGGGCGGCTACCGACATTCTATCAGCCCGCCTTCAGCCCCCGCGACCCCGGCGACTATCCTTCTAGGAGCCCCAGCCATGGCGATGAAGACTCTCGAGTACCTTCGCGGCATCTCGCCTGAGGACTGTCAGCGCCTCCGGGAGCGAGGCATCCGCCACACCAACCAACTCCTTCACGCCACGACCCTGGGGATCGACCGCGACCGGCTCGCGCGGCGCAGCGGCATCTCCGCCGACCGCCTGCTGGAGTTCGGGCGTCAGTGCGCTCTACTGGAGATCTCGGGGGTGGAGCGCTTCCTGCCCGTGCTCCGCCGCCTCGGCATCACCGGGCTGAGGGAGCTGAAGATCCAGGACGCGGCCGCGCTGCACAGGTCGGTGGCCGACGCGGTGGGCATGGCCGGGGCTCCGGGCCTCGAGGCCGCGCAGTACTGGATCAGCCAGGCGCGCGTTATCGACGTTCTCGAAGAGCCGGTGCCCGTACCGGTGGAGGCGCCCGCGTCGAGGCTGCGCTGACCCGGCCCGCGGGCACCGGCCCTAACAGGGCCGCAAATACCTGGCGAAGTCGATCGTAGGATCGGATGCCTACGGATAGATGCCGCGAACATTGTTCGCGCTGGCCACGCGCTCGACGGCCAGGGCGTAGGCCGCGGTCCGCATGTCCACGCGCTTGTTGACGCTGAGGTGTAGCACCTCGTAGAAGGCCCGGGTGATGACGTGGTGGAGCTTCGTGTTGATCTCCTCCTCCTCCCAGAAGAAGGCCTGCAGGTCCTGCACCCATTCGAAATAGGAGACGACCACCCCGCCCGCGTTGGCGAGGATGTCGGGGATCACGAACACGCCGCGGTCGTGCAGGATCTCGTCCGCGTCGGGGGAGACGGCGGCGTTGGCGGCCTCGGTGATGAGACGGGCCTGGATGCGGTCCGCGTTGCCGGCCGTGATCTGCTGCTCCACGGCGGCCGGCACGAGGATGGTGACCGGCAGCTCCAGCACCTCCTGCGGATCGACGGCCTGAGCCCCCTTGTAACCGGCCACCCCGCCGTGGAAGCGCTGATGCTCGATGACCGCCGCCACGTCCAGGCCTTTGGGGTTGTGCACGCCGCCCCGGGAGTCGCTCACCGCCACCACGCGCAGCCCAGCCTCCTGCAGCAGGCGAGCTGTGGAACGGCCGACCTGCCCGAAGCCCTGGACGGCGACCGTCGGCGCCTCGTCCTCCACGTGCAGGTACTTCAGGGCCTCGAGGCTCAGGTACGTGACGCCG
Source organism: Candidatus Dormiibacterota bacterium (assembly GCA_030948965.1). Classification (GTDB taxonomy): domain Bacteria; phylum Chloroflexota; class Dormibacteria; order Dormibacterales; family Dormibacteraceae; genus JALYZG01. The sequence continues at coordinate 9,387 of JALYZG010000120.1, forward strand.
CGCCCGGGAGCCTCCAACCGACCCTCGGAGCCGCCGATGTCCACCGGCTTGCCGGTGACCGCCGCCGGGACCGAATGGCCCTGATGCATGGAGAGCGTGTCCATGATCCAGGCCATGATCTGCGGTGTCGTGCCGAGGTCGGGCGCGGGGATGTCCTTCTCCGGCGCGATGAGCAGCGCGATCTCGGTCGCGTACCGCCGCGTCAGGTGCTCGAGCTCATTCGCGCTGAGACTCTTGGGCTCCACGGTGACGCCGCCGTGAGCGCCCCCGTAGGGAATGCCCACAACAGCGCATTTCCAGGTCATGAGCATGGCGCGGGCGCGGATCATGTCGAGCGTGACCGAAGGGTGGTAGCTGATGCCGCCCTTGGCCGGCCCGCGGCTGATGTTGTGGTGTACCCGGTAGCCCGTGTAGACGTGGACGGAGCCGTCGTCGTGACGCACCGGGAAATGCACGGTCAGCTCCCGTTTGGGCGCGCGTAACACGAGCCTGGTACCGGCCGAGATGCCGGTCACCTCGGCCGCACGGTCGAACCGCTGTCGCGCCAACTCGAACGCCGAGTGAGGCCTGACCTCGACCGCCATCTACGCTGCCGTCCAAGGACTTCGCCGAACCGCCGAACCGGTCTTCTCCGGCCGCCGCAAGAACTTGCTCATGGCCAACATCACCCTCTTCGCTTTGGTTCCGCGACCTACTCCGCATGGGCCGGTAGGGCCGGCCGCGTCCGATGTTACAGCGACCCAGGCGACGAATCCAATCGAGTTTTCGTCGGCCTGGAGTGTCGGCTATTGGCGCTGCGAAACCGTGCGCGTGCGGGTCGCGGCGGCACCGGTGCCACGCCGCCCGGTCGCGCCCAGGGCGCGATCCAGCCTTCGCTGGAGGTCGTCGATGCGCGCGGAGAGTGCGTCCAGGTCGCGCCGGGTGGGGATGGAGAGCCGGGCCAGCGCGTTCTCCACCGCCATCTCCGACAGCTCTTCGAATTCGGTTCGCCGGCGCTCCATCTCGCTGCTGACCATCGCTGCCGGCGCGGTCAACGTACGGCGCACGTAGCCGAGCAGAGTCTGGCCCCGCTCCTGCAGGTGATCCCTGCCGGAAAGGTCGCCGCGCTTTTCCTCACCCATGACGATCTGGGAGAGGATCAGAGGCGTGAGGTCGCGCCCGCTGTCGCGCTCCACGACCTCGATGTCATGTCCCTGGCGCACCAGCTCAGAGATCCCATCGATCGTGATGTAGCGACTTGTGCGTGTGTCGTAAAGCTTGCGATTGGCATACTTTTTGATCAGGTGCTTGTCCGAGCCCATTTCACACACTATAACGCACTGCGTTATGCTGTGCGGTGCGGGTCTCGAGGTCG